>JAISCS010000168.1 GCA_031265365.1 Verrucomicrobiales bacterium | reverse complement strand
CCCGTTCTCCCCGCCAAAAACCGCCCCATAATCTTTTTTCACTACACAGTTGCTTCTCGGAAGGGGAATTCGCTCACGCAGGGGCATGGGCGGTGGCGGGTGTTCCGGCGTCTGCGCTGCCACTGCTAACAGCGAGGAACCGATTTTTTCCTCCTCGATGGCGATGTCGAGGCCGACGATGATTTTCTCGATTATCGGTTTGCCGTAGAGTTTTGCTTTGCATCGGTAACCGTGCCGATGAAAATGGTCGGGGCGTGATCCTTGGCGCGCGGTGTTCGAGCTGGGTCACGCGGCGAGTGAAGCCTCGCGCAAAGCCGCCAAGACGCTAAGGTTTTTTTTGATTTTAATAAGTCCTGGCGTCTTGGCGGCTTTGCGCGAGATTGGCTTTCAATAAAAAAACTCCGCGTCTCCGCGCGAGGTTGTTTTTTTAGGTGCCCATGATGACTTTTATTTCCATGCCGTCGCGTAGTTCGGCGTGGGGGATGAGGTTGCTGGTGTGGGTTTGGCCGTGGTAGTGCAATTCTGTGACACCGCGATTCAGGTGACGCGGGTTGTGGACGCGGATGTGTAGTTGTTTTCCGCGAAAGTTACGGTGCATGGTGAAGCCCGGCCAGGCGCGCGGGATGCAGGGGTCGAGGCGCAGGCCGTCCGGTTCGGGGCGGATGCCGAGGAGGTAGTGCGTGGCGCTGTGGTAGGCCCAAGTCGCCGCGCCGGTGAGCCACGGCATGCGCGCCGCGCCGGGTTTGCGCGAGTAGGTGGAGTGGGTTGTTTGCGTGTAAACATATGGCTCGCATTGCCGGATTTCGGCGTGGTCGTTGGCGGCGGCGGGCAGGGAGGCGCGGTAGTAGGCGTAGGCTTGGTCGCCGCGCCCGAGCAGACATTCGGCGATGACGGCCCAGCCTTGGGCGTGGTTGAAGACGGCGGCGTTTTCCTTCGTGCCGGGGAGGTAGAGCACGGCGAGCATGACGTCGACGGGGGTTTTGGCGAACGGGGGCGCGCATAACATCACGCCGTGCGCGCAGGAGAGTTTTTCGCGCACGGCGTCCATCGCGGCGCGGGCGTGCGCGTGGTCGGCGTAGCCGCTCAGCACCGCCCAGACTTGGGTGTTGAGGTAAATGGCACCTTCCTCGTGCCGCGCGGTGCCGTACACGGTGCCGTCCTCGCCGATGGCCCAGATGAACCAGCGTTCATCCCACACGCAAGCGTCCATGCGCACCTTGAGTTGCGCCAACTCCGCGCGCGCCCAGGCGGCTTCCGCGTGCTCGTTGAGGCGTGCCGCGATGTCGGCGTAGGTTTGCAGGCCGAGGTAGAGTTGGAAGGCGACGAAGACGCTCTCGCCGTGGTAGCCGAGTTTCAGGCAATCATTCCAATCCGCGGCGAGTCCGCACGGCAGGCCGTGGCGCCCCGTGCGTGTGAGGTTGAACTCCAGCGCGCGCCGCAAGTGCCCCAGCACGGGGGCGGCGCCGGTGTCAGCGTAGGGCAGCACGCGGCGGTAGAAGTCGAGGTCTCCCGTCTCGGCGACATACGCGGGCACGGTGTTGAACAGCCACAGGCAATCGTCGGAGCGGTACGCCGCGTCTGGCGGCGGGGTTTCCGCGCCTGGGTGGTGGGCGAAAGGGCGCACGACCGGGAGCGCACCGCCGTTGGCGCATTGTCCCGTCAGCATCAACTCAAGCCGCGCCCGCGTGCCGTCGCCCAGCAACGGTAGCACGCCGAGGATGTCTTGCACGGTGTCGCGGAACCCCAGCCCGTCCCGCTCGCCGTTATAAACCAAGCTGGCGGCGCGCGACCACGAGTAGGTGATGAGCGAGTTGTACGGGGTCCACGTGTTGAGCATGTGGTTGAAGTCCGCGTCCGGCGTGTCCACGCGCACGTTGTCGAGTAGCGAGTGCCAACGGCGCTTGACCGCCGCCAGCTCGCGGTCGGCGCGCGCCACGGTGCCGTATTCGTCCACCGCGCGGCGGCCTTCCGCGCGCGCCTCGCCGACGCCGAGCATTACCAACAACTCGCGCGCCGCGCCGGGGGCGAGCGTGAGGCGGGTGTGCAGCACGCCGCAGGGATTGTCGCCATAACACAGCGAGCCGCCGCACGCGCCGCGTTCCACCGCGAGCGGGCGGTCGTAGTTGCGGTACGCGCCGAGGAAGGACTCGCGGTCGGTGTCGAAGCCGCACAGCTCCGCGCCGGGCATCGCGAGCCAGACGCGCTGCCCTTGCCCGGGTTGGTCGAAGCGCTCAAGCTCGGCGGGCAAGTGGTCGCAGATGGCGAGGCGCAGGATGTTGTCAACCCGCGAGGCGGAGACCAGGTACTGGCTGTATTGCAAATTAACGAGGTCGTTGTAAATGCGCCAGTTGGCGGCGAACTCGCAGTAGGTGAACACGGACAAACGGCGGGGGCGGTCGCTGTGGTTGGTGACGCGGAGTTTCCAGTACTCGAAGCGTTGGTCGTTGGGGACAAAGTAGGTGCTTTCGGTGGCGATGGCGGCGTAGTCGGCGTTGATGATGGTGTAACCGGTGCCGTGGCGGCAAGTGGCGCGGAAGCGGTCGAGCGGCTTGCCGACGGGCTGCCACGCGGACGACCAGAAATCGCCGGTGTCGTCATCGCGCAAGTAGAAGTAGCGGCCGGGCTGGTCGGCGGGGATGCTGTTGAAGCGGAGGCGGAGGAAGCGGCCTTTGTCGGCGGATTTGAAGAAGCTGTAACCGCCCGCGTTGTCCGTGATGATGGCGCCGTACTCGGTGGAGCCGAGGTAATTGCTCCACGGGCGCGGGGTGTCGGGGCGGGTGATGATATATTCCCGCGCGGAATCGTTGAAGGTGCCGAATTGCATAGTTTGCGGCCAATCTTGCCTGAAGACGGGGGCGCTGGGGTGGCGATTGCTGATGTTTGATGTGTAAAAGGATGATTGGTGGGTGGGGCGCGGGCCGCAAGCGGGTGGGATATCGGCGCTCCGTATGACGAACGCTGAACTACCCCGTCCGCTGTGGACAAGAGGTCCGCGCTCCGCAGCATGACCGGCGGAGTTTATTACAGTGCCAACGCTTCACTGCTCATGGATATAATTCAAAAACTTTGCGTCTTGGCGCGAGTTCTTTCGCCTATCATTCCACCACGGACGACGGCACATCCACCTTCGGCGCGAGGACGGCGCGGATTTGGCGGCGGAACGCGGGCAGTTGCCGGTGAAACAGCCACGCGATGAACAGCGTCGCCGCGCCGCACAACACCATCGCCGCCGTCAGCCCGAGGTGGTCGGCGACGGTGCCGGTCAGCAGGCTGCCCAGCGGCCAGCCGCCGAGGAACGCCAGCCCGTACAGGCTCAGCACCCGCCCGCGCTTTTGCTCGTCCACCAGATTTTGCAACAGCGTGTTGGTCGTGGCGAGGATGAGAATTTGCCCGCCGCCGCACAGCAACAGGCACGCCAGCGTCAGCGCCAGGTTTTGGGAAAACGCAATCACCGGCAGCGCCAGCCCGAGGATGACCGCGCCGCTGACGATGACCTTGGACAGCCCCTTCGCCCCGCTGCGGGTGGCCAGATACAACGCGGCCAGCACGGCGCCGACGCCGACGGCGGACATCAACATTCCTAACAACTTCGCGTCACCGCCGAACGTCACGCGCGCAATCACCGGAATCAGCACGCCGTAGGACAGGCCGAAGACGGTGAAGCACGCGGTGGTGAGAATCAACTGGCGGATGGGGCCGAAGCCGAGCGCGTAACGCAGGCCGGCGCTGAACTCCGACCACACGGACAAGCCAGGTTCATCGCGCCGGTGCGGCGTCACGCGAATCAGCCCCAGCGCCACCAGCACGGGCGCGAAGCTGAGGCCGTCAATCAGGAAGCAGTAACCGACGCCGGCGCTGTCAATGAGCAAGCCCGCGAGTCCCGGGCCGACGAGACGCGCGAAGTTGAAGACGGAGGAATTGAGGCCGATGACGCCGGGCAAGTCCTCGCGCCGGTTGACGAGTTGGACGACGATGGCCTGGCGCGCGGGCATGTCGAAGGCGTTGATGACGCCCTGAAAAATGGCGAGGCCGATGAGCCAGCGGACGTTGATAATGCCGGTCAGCGCGCACGCGGCGAGAGCGAGGGATTGCAGCATGGCGAGGACTTGCGCGAGGCGGAGGATGTTCAGGCGGTTGAAGCGGTCCACGCACACGCCGCTGACGGGCGCGAGCAGGACGATGGGAATTTGTCCAAGGAAGCTGACCAACCCAAGCCAGAATGCCGAGCCGGTGAGGTGGTACACGAGCCAGACGGTGGCGGTCTGGGTCATCCAGTTGCCGACGAGCGAGGCGATTTGGCCGGAGAAAAACAGGCGGTAATTACGCGAGGAAAAAGGCACGAGCAAACGGTTGAGTTTCATGGCAGACAAAATGGTTAGTTACAATTTAACTGAAAAACGGCGGATGGCCAGTGTGATTATGTGCTCTCCCGCCCTCGTCATCCTGAGCGAAGCCCTGAAAGGGCGTAGTCGAAAGACCGGCAAAAAACCCCGCAGAGGCTGTCTGTCATTTCATCGTCAGCGGTTGTTTTTTCGGGAAATCAACCAAGTAATTCCGCCAACCATTAACGCTATTCCCCCAAATATTGTTATCAACCATACCCAGTCAAATTGCATACACCATAAAATCAACGGTAATAAAACAGCCGTCAGCGCGCCGATGACTATCAGCGGAATTCCGGTCGCCAACCACAGGTCGGGCGGCAACCACGGGTCTTTTTTCTTTTCGCCACTCATCTTGGCTTCACCGTCAGCGGCTCCTTCTTGTCCCGCAGCAACCACTTCAGCGGGCAGCCGGTCAGGTCGAACTCGGCGCGTATTTGTTGCTCCAGGAAACGCTCGTAGGGCGGCGTCCATAATTCGCGGTCGTTGATGAACACCTTCAGCGTCGGCGTGCCGTGGGTTTCTTTTTGCGCGGACACGTAATAAATTTTCAACTGCCGCCCCTGCCGCGACGACGGCAAATGCCGTTGCATGGCGCGCTGGATGACCCGGTTCACCTGGCCCGTCGGCAGCGGCGCGGCGCTGACACGGCGCACCTGCTCCATCACGCGCAACCACAGGCCGAGGTTTTTCTCCTTGGCGGCGCTGACCATGAGCACCGGCGCGTAATTGACGAAAAACAACTGGCGCTTGACGCTCTCCGCGTACTCCCGCAAAAACTCGCGCGGCGTGGTTGACTCGAAGCCCGGGAGCTCCACTTGCGCCGACAAATCCCATTTGTTCACCAAAATCACGCACGGTTTCCCCGCCTCGTGAATCAACCCGGCGATTTTTTTCTCCTGCTCGCTGACACCCGACGGCGCGTCAATCACCAGCACGCACAAATGCGCGCGGTTGATGGTGTGCGCCGTCCGCGAGGTCATCGCCTGCTCCAGCGCGTCCTTCACCCGCGATTTTTTCCGCATCCCCGCCGTGTCCACGAACACGTAGTCGGTGTCGCCGTGCGTGAACGCCACATCCACCGCGTCGCGCGTCGTGCCGGCGATGTCGCTGACGATGACGCGCCGCTCCCGCAACAAGGCGTTAATCAGCGACGACTTGCCGACGTTCGGACGCCCCACCAGCGCGACGCGAAACTCAGCGTCAGCGGCGGGGTCAGCGTCAGCGGTGGATTTCTCCCAATGTTTCGACAGGCTCGCCATCAGCGCTTCGACGCCCAGCCCGTGCGCCGCCGACAGCGGGAAGACGTTTTCAAAGCCGAGCTGGTAAAATTCCGCCGCGAGATTTTGCGTCTCCGGCGTGTCGAGTTTGTTCACCACCAGCGCCACCCGCTTGTCCGCGCGGCGCAACTTCCGCGCCACCTCGACATCGAGCGGGTTGACGCCGGCGCGACCGTCCACCACCAGCAGAAGGTCCGTCGCCGTTTCCAGCGCGATGTTGACCTCGCGCTGAATCGCCGCCTCAAAGCCCGACCGGTCATCCAGCCCGATGCCGCCCGTGTCCATCAGCGTGAAGGCATGGTCGCGCCAGACACATTCGTGCGTGACGCGGTCGCGCGTGACGCCGGCCCGGTCATGCACGAGCGAGATTTGCTTTCCCGCGATGCGGTTGAACAACGCCGATTTGCCCACATTCGGGCGGCCCACTATCGCCAATACTGGTTTCATAATTTTCACCGTCAGCGGCTTGGCGTGCCGCAGCCGCTTTCCTTGATTACATTCACGCCGCGCACAATATACACCATCAGCGACACCGCCGTAAACACCCCGGCCGCCCGCACCCACCAGTCAATTCGCAGGCACTCGAACTTCAACAGAATCAGCGACACCGCGGTCATTTGCAGCGCCGTCGAGACCTTGCCCGACCAATGCGGTTGCACCCGCACATGGCGCGTGAACCAATGCAGCACCGCGAACCCCAGCAGCAAAATCGCGTCGCGCCCCAGCACCAGCGTGAGGAACCACAGCGGCAGCCGGTACAAGCCCGGCACGTGAATCAGCGCCAGCGTGATGATGGTCGCCAGCAGCAGCGCCTTGTCGGCGAGCGGGTCGAGCACCGCGCCCAGTTCACTGCGCTGCCGGAACCGCCGCGCCAGCCAGCCGTCCACCGCGTCCGACAGCGCCGCGAGGATGAACAGCCCCACCGCCAGCCAATGCCAGCCCGCGCTCGCCGGATTTTCGTCGTAATACAGCAGCGCCCCCACAAACGGCGGGATGAGCAAAATTCGCAAAATCGTGATGCGCGTCGCCAAAGTCATATCCCCAATATATCCGGCAAACCGGTTTTGGCGACCTCGATTAACAAGCATTAACTCTCGACATCGCGCGCTGATACGGTAGATTATCCCGCCATTGCTTATGAAAATTCCGCTCTCGCGCGTGTATGTGGACGACTCGATTAAAAACCGGGTGCTGTCGGTGATTGACTCGCAAAACTTCATCCTCGGTGCGGAGTGCGCCGCGTTTGAGGCGGAACTCGCCGCCTACGCGGGTGTCAAACATTGTGTCTTGTCAAGCTCATGGACCGCGGCGACGCATTTGCTGCTCATCGCGCTGGGGGTGGGGGAGGGCGATGAAATCATCGTGCCGGCGCACACGGCGTTCCCCTCCATCGAGCCGATTATTCACGCCGGCGCGAGGCCGGTGTTCGTGGACGTGGATGATTTTTACACGGCGGACGCGGCGGCGGTGCGCGCGGCCGTCACGCCGCGCACGGTGGCGCTGATGCCCGTGCATTTGTACGGGCATCCCGCCGACCTCGACCAACTCGCGCCGCTGGCGGAGGCGCGCGGGCTGGTGTTGCTTGAGGATTGCGCGCAGGCGCACGGCGCGACTTGGCGCGGACGGCGCGTCGGCGGCCTCGGCCACTTCGGCGCGTTCTCGTTCTACCCGTCGAAGAATCTGACCGTGTTTGGCGACGGCGGTTGCATTGTCACCAATGATGGCGCAGTGGCGGAGAAGTTGCGAATGTTGCGCGACCACGGCCGGCGCAAGGCAACGAAATATTTGCACGAGCTGGCCGGCTACAATTTGCGATTCAACGAAATCCAAGCCGCGGTTGGCCGCGAGCAATTAAAACACCTCGACCAATTCAACGCCGACCGCCGCCGCGTCGCCGCTTGGTACCGTCAGCGTCTCGGTCAACTCCCCGGCGTGCAACTGCCCGCTGTTGATGACCGCGCCGGGCACGTCTATCACATGTTCGTTATTCAAATCGAGCGGCGCGACGCCCTTGCCGCCTGGTTGAAAGAGCGCGGCGTCGCCACCGGCATCCACTATCCCATTCCCAACCACCGCCAGCCCGCCGTCACGGAATTGTACCGCGACCTGCCCGCGCTGCCACGCACCGAGGCGCTGGTGGACCGCATCCTCTCGCTGCCGATGTTCCCCGCCATCAGCGAGGCGGAAGTGGATTACGTCTGCGCCGCCATCGGCGAGTTTCTTAACGTAAAAAAATAAAACAAAACCATGCCCGACCTATCCTTCGTCATCCCCGTTTACAATGAGGAAGCCAGCCTTGAACGCCTCTATGCTGAACTGACCGCCGCCGCCGCGCCGCTGAAGCTCAGCTACGAGGTTGTCCTCACCGACGACGCCAGCACCGACCGTAGCTGGTCGATTTTGCAACAACTCGCGCAACGCGACCCCCGCTGGCGCGCGCAACGTTTCGCGTATAACTGCGGTGAAAGCGCCGCCTCCGCCGCCGGCATGAAAGCCGCCGGCGGTGACATCATCATCACGCTCGACGCCGATTTGCAAAACGACCCCGCCGACTTGCCCGCGTTCCTGCGCGCGTTGGAAAACGCCGATTGCGTCTGCGGCTCCCGCGTCCATCACCGCGCCGACCACTGGGTGCGCCGTCTCTCCTCGCGCATCGCCAACGCCGTCCGCAACCGGCTCTCCGGCGAGAGCATCAGCGACGCCGGCTGCACCTATCGCGCCTTCCGCCGTTCCATGCTGGCGGAGGTTAAATTCTTTCGCGGCGCGCACCGGTTCCTGCCGACATTATTCCGCATGGAAGGCTACCGCGTGGTGGAAATTCCCATCACCCCGCGCGAACGGTTCGCCGGTTACTCCAAATACAGCATCGGCAATCGCGTCTTCAAATCCTTCGCCGACCTGCTGGCCGTCCGCTGGATGAAATCGCGCCGCTTGAATTACCGCGTCGCCGAGACCACCCGCCGCTGAATTGAAAAACTCCGGTCACGAAGACCCCAGGGCACGAAGAATATTTTTGGTTCCTCGCGGTTAGCAATGGCAGCGCTGACGCCGGCCCTCCCCACTGCCCCGGCCTCCTGCGCCAGCGAATTCCCCTTCCGTGAAGGGGTGGCCGCGGAGCGGACGGGGTAGTTCAGCGTTAACACGGACCTTGCCCCAACCGCTGAACTACCCCGTCGCTCCGCGCCACCCCTTCACGGAAGGGGAATTATTAAGCACTTACCACACGCCACCGCAATTCCACTGTTCACGGGATAGAACCATATTTTTATCAAACCTCGCGTCTTCGTGACCGGAGTTCAAAGTTATTCGGATGAGTTTTAACGCCTAATCTTCCACAGCGTAAAATCTCCGATGACCTCACCGTCAGCGGCGTCTGGCGGAAGATTGAAAAACTCCAACGCCTTCCGCGACACCTTGCGGTAGTGGACCAACCACAACTCCGGCGGCAACTCGTCGAAACGCAACTCCTCCACCGGCACAAACCGAACGTCACGACCGGCGGCCAGCACGGAGCGGTCGGTAACGCGCTGCCAGACCGGATTGTTCACGGTGTAGATAATATCGCCGGAAAAATAAATCTCCATGCCGGGCCAGTAGCGGTCCAGGACGACCGCGCGCGCGCCATCGCGATTGAGCGTCGCGGCCACCTCGCGCAACGACGAGTTCGCGCCGATGGACGACTGATAGCGCGGCAGATAAACCCATTGATGCACCGCCAGCAAACCGACGCAAAACAATCCCGTCACCGTCAGCGAGATTGTTTGCCAGCGCTCATTGGCGCGACACACAAACAATCGCGCCAGCGCCAGCCCCGTCCACGGCGCGATGGTCAGCGTGTAAGTCGGCAGCTTGGAACTGTTCAGCGTGAACACCAGCAAACCGGTCAGCGCCAGCCAGCCGCCGACCGTCAAATTAAACTTGGCGTCCTGGCGGCTTGGCGCGGGCAAATTGTTTTCACGATTCACGCGAAACAGCAAGCCCGCCACCAACAGCGACCACGGCAGCCAAAACAACGGACTCAGCGCGAGATAATACCACCACACCGACTTCCGCGCCTCACTGCCGCCCGCCATGTGACCAATCATCTGCCGGTGCCAAAAGAAATCCCATAGTTCGGGATGTTGCCGGACGAGCAGCACGTACCACGGCAACCCCAGCGCCACCACCGCCACTAACAACCGCGCCGGTCGCAACGCCCGCCACCCCGCGCGGTCCCGCGTCACCAGCAGCGCGACTATCAAACCGCCCAGCGGCACCAGCGCCGGCGTCGCCTTCGTCCACCACGCCAGCGTCCAGCACAACACCGACGCCGACCACCACGCCCACGACCCGCCCCGCTGCCGCGCCTCCGCCCACGCCGCCACCGCCAGCGCGCACCAACCCGTCAGCAACATATCCGGCGTCAAAAATCGAGCCAGCAACCAAAACTGCGCCATTGTCCCGCTGATAACGAGCGTCCACCACGCCGTCCGCGCCCCGTACAAGCGGAACGCCGTCCACGCCACTCCCGTCAGCGTCAGCACCGCGCCCAGCAACGACGGCATCCGCGCCGACCACTCATTAACCCCCAGCGTCTTGAACGACAACGCCGTCGCGTAATAAATCAACGGCGGCTTGTCATAATGCGCGTACCCCGACTGGCGCGGCTCCAGCCACGACACCTGCGGATTCAACAAACTCGCCCCGATGTTCGCATACCGCCCCTCATCCGGCTCATTCAACCCGCGCGACCCCATCCCCAGAATCAGCAAGCTGACCAAGACTCCCGCCACGATTAAGAAATGACTGACTCGTTCCCCCAACATAAAACGAAAAACTCTAACCGCCCCGTCCAACCAAGGCAAACCCAAAGCTCGCCTGAGCGTAAGCATCCGCACTCTCCAAAAATAATATTCTTTGGCTGACACGCGCCGGTAGTTCGTGGCGCGACTTACCGGCAGTATTTGGCAAAACTACGGGCACCGCCGCAACTCTTCCTGCCAATTCGTCATCCTTGCCCTGCTCGCTTTGCTCCTCAAAAGGTTATAAACAGGCTCTTAGACCTCTTTTTCGGCCCTTAACTACCACAGTCCTTACGCCACCAGCATCGCCGCGCCGAAGACGCCGGCGCTGTCGCCGAGCGTGGGGCGCAGGAATTTGGTGTGCAGCACCGGATTGAACACCAGCCGCGCCACCTCGCGCCGCGTCGCCTCGCTGTACAATTCGTCAATATTCCCCACGCCGCCGCCCAAGACCAGCGCGTGCGGGTCGAGGGTGTTGATGAGCATGGACATCCCCTTGGCAAAATTTTTCACCAAATGCGCCAGCGTCGCCTGGGCGTCAGCGTCAGTGCCGCGCCGCGCCAGTTGCACGATGTCCTTGAGCGGCAGCGCGCGCCCCGACCGGCGCGCGTAAAACTTTTCCAGCCCCGGCCCCGACAAAATCGCCTCCACCGTGCCGACCGTGCCGTAGTTCGACACCAAGCCACTGTCAGCGTCCAAAATCAACTGCCCCCACTCACCCGCGATGCCGTGGCAGCCGTTCAACACGCTGCCGTTGACCACCAACCCGCCACCAACGCCGGTGCCCAGAATCACGCCGAACACGGTTTCGCACCCGCGCGCCGCGCCGCGCGTCGCCTCCGCCAGCGCGAAACAATTGGCGTCGTTGGCCATGACAAAATCAACGCCGGTGCCGCGCCTCACGTCCTCGTGCAACGGCTGGCCGTTGAGACATTGCGTGTTGGAATTCCTGAGCGTCAGCGTCTCCGGGTCAATCACGCCCGGCGTGCCCATGCCGGCCTTGGTTGGAAACGGCAGGCTGGTCGCCTTGCTCATCAACCCGCACAGACTGGCGATTTGCGCGAGGATGTGTTCATAACCCAAATCGCGCTCCGTCGGCACGCGCAAGCGGCACAGCGGCCGGTCCGGCTCGCGCTCATCCAGAATAATCCCCTCGATTTTCGTCCCGCCCAAGTCAATGCCGGCGATGTATGCCATAAGGCCGCCTACCATAGCCAAGCGGCGCGCGGATTCAAGTTTAAGAATATTTTTGACGCAAAGGCGCGAAGAGACAAAGATTCGCAAAGGATTTTGAGGAATAACTTTTCAAAAAACTTTGCGTGTCTTTGTCTCTTCGCGCCATTGCGTCAAATCCCCCAGTCAGGGCCGCGGCCAGTCATCCGTGCGGAACGGGCTGGCGGGGAGGCCGTCGGCATTGTACAAATCCGCCGCCGGATTGTCCGCCCACGCATAACGCACCGCGACCGGCGCGGGCACCTCGGCGGCGCTGACCGTCACCGTGTCGCCGCTGACGGTGGCCTCGGCCCAGTAAAATTTCCGGTCCGCGCCGGCGACGGCGAAACCGCGCGGCCCGCCCGCTTGGTTGCCGTTGACCAAGCCCTTGCCGGCGTGGTCGAACGTCAGCGTGACTTGGTTGCCGCTGATGTTCACGTCGCGCAACGCGGGGCCGGAATACTCGATGTCGCGCCCGTAAGTTTTCGCCAGCGCGTTGAGCGCGAGGCGGCGGCCGACTTCCTGCTTGTTGCGCGGGTGAATGTCAGCGGCGTCGCCGATGTCAATGGTGACCGCCATGCCGGTATTGGGCAGCGCCAGCGCCAGCGTCTGCGCCTCGCGCAACTCGGCCCACTCGCTGTACTTGGCGGGCTGGTCGAGGCGCGGGCGGAAGTTGGCGAGCTGGACGAAGTAGAACGGGAAATCGCCCTCGCCCCAGTCCTGCCGCCAGTTGGCGATGAGCGCGGGGAACAGCGTCCGGTATTGCCGCGCGCGGCCGGCGTTGGACTCGCCCTGATACCAAATGGCGCCGCGGATGCCGTAGGGAATCAACGGCGCAATCATGCCGTCGTACAACACCCCGGTAAGACTATGCCGTCCGCCCAGCGGGTCCGGCGGGCGCAGGCCGAGGTCGGTCTCCAAGCGGGCGTGCCAGTCGGCGCCGGCCAGCGACACGGGCTGACCGTCAGCGGGCGTCAATTCCAGCGGGAACCGCTGATCCTGACCGACAAAACAATCGGCGTGCCAGTTGACGAGGCGGATGACGATGACATTCGGCCCCGCGCGCAGAACCCCGGCGGGGATTTGGTACTTGCGGATGGTGTTGCGGGAGTTGAGGTTTTGGGTGTCCACGGTGCTACCGACGAGTCTGCCGTTGACCCACGTGTAATCGTAGTCGGGCAGCGGGCCGAGTTTCAGCGTGGCGGCGACGTCAGCGTCAGCGGCGGGCAGACTGACGGTTTTGCGGAGCAGGAAGACGCCGTCGGCGCGTTTGCCTGTGGCGGACTCCACGTTGCCGGGCACGGTCAGCGGACGCCAGTTTTCGGCGGGCGGATATTGATAGTCAGCGTTGAACCATGCGGCCTCCGGCTCGCCCGCCGTTTTCACCAATCCGGCGATTTTGTCCTGCCAGTCGGTCAGCTGACGCTCAGCGTTGTCGAGAAATTCCCGGTCCGCCTTGTCGTCGCTGAACACGCGGGTGTCGCGCTGGGCGAGCAGGTCGGTGTAATCGGGCTGGCCGGCGAGGAAGGATGACCGCACCCAAGTCTCCGCCGGCGTGCCGCCCCACGAGGCGTTGATAAGGCCGACGGGGACGTTGAGTTGCTGGCGGAGTTCGCGGCCAAAGAAATAGCCGGCGGCGGAAAAATTTCTGACCGTTAGCGGTGTGCACGCCGTCCACGTGCCGCTGAAGCTCGCGCGTGGCGAGTTGGCGGTCTGGCGGGTAACGTGGAGCAGACGGATTTGCGGGTGCCCGGCGGCGGCGATTTCCTCCCGCGCGTTGAGCGCGCTGCCAACACTCATTTCCATGTTAGACTGGCCGGAGCACAGCCAAACCTCGCCGACCAGCACGTCGCTGATGGTCACTTGGTCCGCGCCGGCGCTGACGGTGAGGTTTTGTGGCTCGCCGCTGGCGGGGGCGGCGGGGAGTTTGGCGAGCCACTGGCCGGCGGCATCGGCCTTCGCGGTGGCGGTCTTGTCCCCCAGCGCGACGCTGACGGTGACGCCCGCGTCCGCCGTGCCCCAAACGGGAATCGGCTGGTCGCGCTGCAAGACCAAGTGGTCGGTGAAGATTGCGGCCAGGCGTAATTCCGCATTGGCGCTGATGCTGAGGGTGAACAGGAAAAGAAGACGCAAATATTTCATAGGCTGGCAGGCTAGCAAAGAAATCCTAAAATACCAAGAAATACGGTAGCGCGGCGGGTTGATTTTTTTTGGTTGGTGCATGGAGCGCGGACGGGGTGTTTCAGCGTTCGCCATGCCCCGCAGGGGCTAAAGATGAATAACCGTGGGTGCAGGGCCAGTCTGCTAGCCCTGCACCCACGGACCGACCTCGTGCGCCACGCCGTCCCCGCAGGGGGCGAACTTGGTGCTGTTATTCGCCCCCTGCGGGGACGCCGGCACTCTCTAGCGTGCACCGTGGGGTCCGCTCGGCAGACCTCGCTCCACCCACGGTTATTCATGGTTC
>JAISCS010000124.1 GCA_031265365.1 Verrucomicrobiales bacterium | reverse complement strand
GTCGCGCCCCAGCACCCGCGCCGACCCGCGCGTCGGCGCCAGCAGGCCCAGCAACATCCGAATCGTCGTGCTCTTCCCCGCCCCGTTGCGGCCGAGGAAGCCGAAGATGCTGCCGCGCGGAATTTGCAAATTCAATTCGTTGACCACGCAATTTTTCCCGAAAAAGCGCGTCAACCCGTTGGTCTCAATCACATACTCGCTCATAATTTTATTGTTTATAACCGGTGAAAATTTCCCGCAGGCGCGACAAAATCCGCGTCTGGGACAATCCCAGCAGCGCCACCTCGTTCAAAAACGCGTGAATGGCGGCATCCAGCCGCCGCTGCCGCTCGACCTCGGAAAATACCTGGTGCCGGCGCTCGACAAAAAACCCGCGCCCGTGCCGCGCCGTGACCAGCCCCTCGGCAATCAACTCACCGTAAGCGCGCGCCACCGTGTTCGGGTTCACCGTCAACCGCTCCGCCAGCGCGCGCACACTGGGCAACTGCTCCCCGTCCCGCAAGCCGCCGTTGGCGACCGCGCGCCGGATGCGCGCCTCAATCTGCGCGTAAATCGGCTCGTCCGAACCGGCTGAAATTTCAAAATGCAAGGCCATGATGAAACTGTATTAACTGATTTAATACAGTTGTCAATGAGGGAAAGTGGAAAAATAAGTTTTTTTGGTTTATCGGGTTTTTTAAGTTACGCGGCGGCGCGCCGGCGCGAGAAACTTAATAACCCTCGCGCGGAGACGCGGAGTTGGGTTGATGGAAGAATTTCGCGCAAAGACGCCAAGTTTGTTTTATAAATTAACTCTGCGGCTTTGCGGCTCTGCGCGAGGTTAACTAATATTCATCGGCGGCGGCGGCGTAGGGCCAGGAGCGTTACCGCGCCCACGCTCAGGAGGAGCCACGTCGCGGGTTCGGGGATGTTGGCGATTACAAACATGCCGGCGCCGAAAATGCTGTTGAGCTGGATGTCGGCGGTGGAATTACTGCCGCCTATCTTGGTGCCGTAGTCAATGGTGACACCATTAAGGATATTGCCAATAGCGATGGTCACGTCGTTGATGGTCAGGTCCAGGCTGCCGTTAAGCGTGATGTCTTCGCCCAAGGTCAGCCCCCAATAAGAGTTGGCCACACCGACGCCGCCAAGGGTTAGCGAGCCGAGGCCGTCAAGCGCGTGGGCGTCCGTGAGGAGCAATTGGTTGGTGGCCACTTCGGGCGAGCCGTTGGCCAGTTGGACGGAGCCGGTCAGAACGACCGAACCGCTGCCCAAATTACTGCCCGCCGCCACGATGACTTTGGTCATGTGCTGGTTGTCATAAGCCTCGATTAACATGGTGCCGGTGTAGGCCGAGTTGTTACCGCTAAAGGTCAGTGAGAAAATGGAATTATTTTGCACGTAGGTCGGTGGCATGTTGGTCAAATTGTGAATGGCCAAATTACCGCTGCCGTTCAGGGCGGAGTTTAGCTCCATAGTTTCCGTCACCGGCTTGGCCACGGTTGGCGCGACCTTGACCCCGCCATCATCAATATTGAGGCCAGCGGATGATTGCTGGATAATCCCGCCGCCGTTGGCAACGGTAAGCGTGCCGGTGACGGTGGCTTTGGTGCCGAAATTATTCGTGGTCGTGGAGGTGTTCTGGTCCAAAATGCCATTATCCAAAATAAGGTTGTTAATAGCCGTGGTGCTACTGACTGCGGTGGATTTTAACAGCAGTTTAACCCCGTCAGTTATTTTCAAGGAATCGTCCCCGAAAGTGTACAGCGCAGTGCCATTGGCTGGCGTACGTAGCAGGACGTTGGCCACGAAATCATGATTACCGACGGGGTAGGTAAGCGTCCCACTATCAGATACTCAATCACGGTGTTTCATATCAACACCACCACTATCCTTAACAGTCTGACTAGCAAAACTGCTTCTGTCCCAGCCATTATCTCCCTCACCCGAAAGATAATAAGTATCCGCGAAAGCGGGGGGTTAATAGGCATACGCCAACCACAGCGCCCATTAAATATTTGTTATAGTAGCTTATCATGAGGTAGTATGGTAATTCATCATAACATTGGCAGAGTACCTCGTCATCCTGAGCGAAGCGCCGTAGGTGCGTAGTCGAAGGAGCGGTGTGGTGAACGTCAGCGGATTAGTCGTCATCAGCCTGTTGGTCAGTGCTTGACCGCTCCTTCGCCCTTCGACTCCGCTCAGGGTGACACGCCCTTTCAGGGCTACACTCAGGATGACGAGGTGCTCTGCCAATGTCGTAATGAAATGCTATAGATTCCACTGGTAATGACGGGGAACCAAAATCCTTCGCGGCTTGGCGGCTTTGCGCGGGATGCTTAACTTTTATTCCACCGCCAGATATACCGGTTCAACAATACCTTCAACGTCGCCGTCAGCGGCACCGCCAGAATCGCGCCGAGCAAACCGCCCAGCAAAATGGACCACACCAAGATTGACACGATGACCGTCAGCGGATGCAGCCCGGTCCGCCCGGCCATGACGCGCGGCGAGATGAACAAGCCGTCGCACAACTGCACCACGCCGAACACCCCCGCCGTCAGCGCCACATAAACCCAACTGCCGTTCGATTGCGCGTACGCCACCAACAGCGCCGGCACCAGGCTGCACACCACGCCCAGGTACGGCACGATGCTCAGCGCCCCCGCCACCAGCGCGATTAAAATCGCGTACCGCAGGCCGATGACCAGCAACCCGACGCCCGTCAAAATCCCGATGAACACCGCCACCAGCACTTGCCCGCGAAAGAAGGCGATGAGATGCTTGTTAATCTCGCCGAGCGCCAGCACCACCTCGTCCCGCAGTGCCGAGTTGCGCATGGGCACATAGCTCCGCCAGTTCCGCTCGATGATTTCCTGTTCCAGCAAGAAATAATACACGTACAGCGGCAGCAACACCAAGCCCAGCGCCAGTTGCGTCCACCCGAACACCCCCGCCACCCCACTCCACACATAGCGCAGCGCCGCCGAGCCGTATTCCGCCAAATGCTCTTGCGCGTGCGCCGCCAGCTGCTGCCCTTGCTCCGCCAGCGCCGGATGCGCCG
Organism: Verrucomicrobiales bacterium; assembly: GCA_031265365.1. Classification (GTDB taxonomy): domain Bacteria; phylum Verrucomicrobiota; class Verrucomicrobiia; order Methylacidiphilales; family JAAUTS01; genus JAIRPN01. The sequence goes on along the minus strand of JAISCS010000124.1, from coordinate 5,327 downwards.
CCCAAAAATCCCGCGCCGCCAGCCACAGCCGCTCCAGCAACTCCGGCAGATTGTTGAAAAACTGCACCGCCTCCGAGTACGCCGCCGGCACAATCAGCAACCCCGCCCCGGACAGCACCACCGCCGCCAGCCCGAACAAGCCCACCACCGCCAGCGAGCGTTTGATGCTCCACCGCCCCAGCAAATCCACCAGCGGACTCAGCAAACACGCCGCCACGCCCGCCATCGCCAGCGGCAGCAGCACGCTGCTGAACAGCCGCATGGCGTACAAAATCACCGCGAAAATCGCCAGGCCAATCGCCGCCAGCACCAGCACCGCCAGCGCCGACAACGCTTGCCACAAAATTTTTTCCTGCCGCTCGCTCGGTCCGTTCATAAATTACTCCCGATTACCCCCGTCCCGCCGCGGTGGCAGTTTGATGATAATGTCAATCCGCCGGTTGGCCGCGCGGCCCGGCTCGCTGTCATTGTCCGCGACCGGCGCCGTCGCCGCGCGCCCCACCGCTGACAGTCGCTCCGGCGCCAGCGCGCCCTGCTCAAGCAAAAACACCACCGCGCTGCTCGCCCGCGCCGCCGACAACTCCCAGTTCGTCGGATACTTCGCCTGCAACGCCCGCGCGATTGGCAAATCATCCGTGTGCCCCTCCACCAGCACCGCGCAATCCTTCAGGCTGGTGTTCAACAACTCCGCAAGGTCCCGCAACACCGCCTGCCCCTCCGCCGACAATTCCGCCTTGCCCGACTCATACAGCAACTGGTCCGGCAACCTGACCGTCAGCGTGTCCCCCGTCAGAAACACCGCCCCGTGCTCCGCGCCCAACTGCTCGCTCAACCGCCCGCGCGCCTCCCGCAACAACAACTCCCGCGCCAGCCGCCCCTCCAATTCCGCCAGCCGCCGCCGCTCAATCTCCCGCTGCGCCTCACCCGCCCGCGCCAGCAACACCTCGCGGTTTTTCACCTGCGCCAGCAAGTCGTCAAACCCCTTCCGCGCCCGCGCCAACTGCCCGTTCAGCCGGTCCACTTGCTCCCGCAAATTCCGGTTTTCATCCGCCGTCCATGCCGCCCCCCGCCACACCGCCGCCGCGCGCCGCGCCGCGTACACGCCGGTCCCCGCCCCGCCCAGCGCCACCACCAGCGCCAGCCCCAGCAGCACCGCCACCCGTTTTTTCGTTAACATTCCACCGGTCATTGGTCATCCATTCGCGCGTTTGATTTTCACTGGCACGATGCTGGCAAACCGGCGGCGTTTTTCAAGATGTTAATTCCGGTTCTATCCCGTGAACAGAGGAATGGCGGTGAATTCCCCTTCCGTGAAGGGGTGGCACAGAGCGACGGGGTAGTTCAGCGTTACAGGAACTACCAAAACCGAACGCTGAACTACCCCGTCCGCTCCGCGGCCACCCCTTCACGGAAGGGGAATTTGCTCACGCAGAGGCATGGGCGGTGGAAGGAGGTCGGCGGCAGCGCTGCCACTGCTAACTGCGAGGAACCTTAATTCCCCGCTCGTAGAGGGGAATGTTTACCTACACCATCCCCAGCTTCATGCGGCCGGCCTCGCTAATCATGCCTTGGTGCCACGGCGGGTCCCAGACCAAAAACACCTCGGTCTCGGTGACGCCGGGGATGTCGAGGATTTTCCGTTGCGCCTCTTGTTGCAACACCGGCCCCATGCCGCAGCCGGGCGCCGTCAGCGTCATCTTCACCCCGGCCTTGCCGTTTTCCAAAATCAAATCGTACACCAAGCCCAAGTCCACGATGTTCACCGGAATCTCCGGGTCGTACACGGTCTTGAGTTTTTCCCAGATTTGCCGCTCAACGTCGGCGGGCGGCGGCGGCGCGTCACCGGCGGCGGCGGGCGCGGCGCTGACCGTCACCTGGCGTCCGAGCGCGTCGGCGTCCTTGCCTTCGAGCCGCGCCAGGCCGAGCGCGCTGGCGATGGTGTACGTGTCGCCGAGCGACTGGATGATTTGCACCTCGGTGCCGGCGGGGATGAAAAATTGCTCGCCGCTGGGGATGCGGGTGGCGGTCACTTCGCGCGTGAGTTTGATGGCGTCGCTCATAAGGTTCCTTGCCAACCCCGCGCGTCGGTCGCGTCAACGGCCTCACCGTCAGCGACGGCGGGCTGGAGGTCTTTGCCGCGCCGAAATTTTTCCGCAATCATCCCGCGCAACTGCCCGCTGACGCCCTCGTTGCCGAACCGCGCCAGCGCCTCCTCGGTGAAACCGGCGGCCACCAGCCGGTGCGCCTCGTGGCGCGGGATGCCGCGTTGCAACAGGTAAAACAATTCCTCGCGCCCGATTTGGCCGGTCGACGCGCCGTGGCTGCATTTCACGTCGTCGTTGGCGATTTCGAGGCCGGGCATCGAGTCCGCCTCGGCGTCGCCGCTCAACAGCAGATTACGATTGGTCTGGTAGGCGTCGGTTTGCTGCGCGCCCGGCCCGACCTTGATAAGTCCCTCGAAAATCGTCTTGGCGCTGTGGTTGAGCACGTTTTTGTACAACAAATCGCTCCACGTGCCCGGCGCCAGATGGTCTTGCAAGGTGCGCTGGTCGTACTCCTGCCGGCCGTGACCGACGCACAGCCCCAGCATCTCGCTGCGCGCGCCGGGGTCGGCGAGCCGGCTATGGCTCTCGGTGCGGACGAACTTGCCGCCGAGGTTGACCGTCAGCGTCTTCGCCGCGCCGGCGCGGGCCACCGAGGTCGCGCCGAGTTGGAAGGACAGCGTGTTTTCGTTCCACGCCTGCGCGCACAAATAATTCACCCGCGCACCCGCGCCGACGAACAAATCCGCGACGCTAACGTTGAGGCCGGCCCGCTCGTCCAGCGAACGGTAAAACTCCACCAGCGTCACCTCACTGCCTTCGTCGGCGACGACCAGCGTGTGCGGGAACACCGCGCCGCGCATGCCGCCGAGCCAGTGCCACACCGTCAGCGGCAGCGCCACCTTCGCGCCGCGCGGCACGTGAAGCAACATCCCGTCGCGGCAGCGGGCTTGGTGCAGCGCGGCGAATTTTTGCGAGCCGAGCATCACCGGCAGCGTCATGAAATATTTTTGCAACAGGTCGGAATGTCGCGCCAGCGCCACCGTCAGCGGCTCGAAAATCACGCCTTGTTTCGCCAGGTCAACCCCGGCGTCAAAGGCCAGCAACTCATCATTGCCGAACACCGCGCGCCCCGCCGTGTCGAACGCCGCGACTGAATCCGCGAGCAACCGTTCGCGCTCCCCCGCCGCGACACCGGCGGTCACCGCCTCCGCCCAAGGCGCCAAATCCAGCTCACGCACATTGGCAAAGCGCCAGTCCTCATCCTTGCGCGCGGGCATCGGCAGCGCGGCGAAACGCGCGCGCGCCGCGCGCTGGCCGGCCACCCACCACTCGGGCGCGCCGCCGCTGTTGATGATGGGCCGCTCCACAAGCGTCAATTATTCGCCGTCGCTGCCGATGGCCTCGACCGGACAACCCTCCTGGGCTTCCTTGCACAGCGCCTCTTCCTCCGGGGTCGCGGGCTGCTTGAACACGTGGGAATAACCGCCGTCGTCCTGACGGGAAAAATTCGCCGGCGCCGTCTCGCGGCACAAGTCACAATCAATACATTGATTGTCCACATAATATTTGCCGGCCACATTCTCCGGGTAACGGTTTGCAACATCTGCCATAATATATCTCTCCAATTAAGTTCGACCGTAAAATTAGCGGCGCGCGGTATAATTTCAACATAATTATCCCGCTGGCAGTGACAAATAACGTCGCCGGTGATAATGACGTATGACCAAGTGGCACAAAGATTGCGTGCCGACTGGTAGTGTGTCAGTTTGATTTTTTAACACAATGGCCTAGACCTGCGGGTGGTCACCGTCAGCGGTTTGGTTTTCTGGCCACAAACAACGACTTCCCAACCTACGTCACGGCAGCGGCTTAATCTTCGATGGTAATTGGTTTGCCGCAGCTTGGCGGAAGGCGGCGCGTAATTCGTCCTGATGCAAGCTCGCCCACTCAATCACCAACCCCAGCGCGCGCGGCGGCAATTTGCCGTCAAACACCGACAGCGTATTAATGTCAATCTTGGCATCGCTGCCCGCGTAAGTTGCGTGAAAATGCGGCGGCAGATGGTCGCTGTAATACAAACGTATCACCAAACCGTAAAATCTGGAAATCTCAGGCATGGACAAAACTCACGTTAAGATTCGGAAAAATTTCTTCCGGTCGCCGTCCGGTCAGTTGCAGATACAAGGCGTCGGGGCACAAATCAATCTCCCCCGCCCATACCGGCGCGCCGTCCTCACTGATGGTGACTTGCTCGAAAACCCCCGGTTGCAACCACGCGGCAAACAGCCCGCGCCCGACCAGTGGCGACAAGTCCACCACGCCCGCTGTTCCGTCAGGGTAACGCAGGAACAACCGGTAATCGTTCAACGGCTTGGCCTCGACGAGTTTCATGATGGTTTAATCTACCGGAACCACCTTCACCGCGCAAAGTTTTTTCGCGGGCACCGCTGACCGTGAAACCAATGGCATTGGGCTACGGGGAATACCCCAAGATGAACGACAACGCCAGCAACACGAGCACGACGGCGGTGATGATGACGTAAACCTTGTCCCCCTCCAGCCAGAACAACACCAGCGAAGTCGCCACCCGCAGCACGGGGGTGACGATAAGCAGCGCCAGCCCCGCCGTCAGCACGCCCGCCGACTGCGCCCCCCCGCCGGCGATGAAATGCCAGCCGCTGCCGGTGACTATCAACGCCATGCTCAGCCACACGCCGAGGCGCAGGACGTTGCTGATGATGACCTCCGTTTTCATCGCAGGCCTTTCCAGCACATTTGCGCCGCCGTCAACGCCAGGATGACCACGAAGATGATTTTGATGACGTTGCCGTGGACGCGATTCATCACCCGCGCGCCCGTCTTCGCGCCGAGCAGCACGCCCAGCGCCACCGGGGCCGCCACCTCGGCCCGCACCTCGCCGCGCATGAACCATACCGCCGCGCCCGCCGCCGCCGTCACGCCAATCATGAAATTGCTGGTCGCCGTGCACGCTTTAATCGGGATGCCCATGAGCAAATTCATCACCGGCACCTTCAGCACGCCGCCGCCGATGCCGAGCAATCCGCTCGCCACGCCCGCCAGCCCGCTGACGGTGAAGCCCAGGCCGACGCGCGTCACCCGGTACGTCACCTCGCGGCGCGCCGCCTGGTCGTAATAAGCGCCATGCAAATCGAGCCGGTCGGCCAGCGGCGACGGCGGCCAGTCACGGTCAGCGGCGCGCCGGCGCCGCGACATGTTCCACGCGGTGCCAGCCATCAGCAGACCGAACAACACGAACAGCGC
>JAISCS010000093.1 GCA_031265365.1 Verrucomicrobiales bacterium | reverse complement strand
GCGACCGCCACGGTCGCCAATGGCGCAAAGCCGCGCTGGTCGCGCTGGCCGTGTACGCGCTGACGCTGCTGCTGACTAGCTGCACGACGACCCGCACCGCCAGCGTGACGCCGACCAGCGGCAACCTCGCGCGCCTGACCACGTTACCCGACGCGGAGCAAGCCCGCGCCGCCGCGCCCATCTTTACGCGCGACGCCCTCAACACGGTCAACGACTTGGAAACCGAAATCAAGGAACTGAAGGCGAAATGAAAATCTCAATAACATTTCATGCAGATTTTATTAACCCTTTGCCCCGGCGCGGCCACGAGTATTGCGGCGGTGTTTATTATTTTTCACTGGTCACATACGACGCTTGTCCCCGTAACCGCATAACCGCAGGGACGCCGCGCCGGGGCTTGGACTTTTTATGAAACTTTTTCGGCGTAGATTCAAGGTTTGGAAGAGAAAGGCGGCTAGATGTCCACTAGATTTGATACTCCCGACGTGGGGGATAGTCCTGGGGTACCTACTATTCGTTGTCTGGCTATTCTGCAATCAGCACGCTCATGCCGCGCCGCCACTGTCAGCGGCGGGGTATCAACTGATTTTAGATTACGAGCTCGGCGGCGGCCAAAAATATTATGACCGCTTTTTGCAACACCCGGAGTGGCCCGGCGTCGCCAGCGGCGTCACCGTCGGCGTCGGCTACGACTGCCGCTTCAACACCGCCAAGGCCATCCTCAACGACTGGGCGGCGTTGGCCGAAACTGACCGTCAGCGTTTGGCCGCCTGCGCCGGACTGGGTGGCCAGAGCGCCAAGGCAAAAGCCAGTGAGCTACGTGACCTGACAATCCCTTGGGCGCAGGCCGAGGAGGTCTTCCAAGAGCGCACCCTGACCCGTTTTTACAACTTAACCAGGCTGACCTTCCCGCGTTTTGACCGACTCCCTGTCCAGGTGCAAGATGCCTTGTTCAGCTTGACCTTCAACAGGGGCGTAAGTCGGTATGGTGCCAGCCGCCGCGAGCTACGCAACATCGACGACATCTGTGCCACTGACGGTGACGCACGTAAAATCGCCGCGCAAATTCGCGCCATGAAACGCCTGTGGCCGACGGTGCCCGGCCTGTTGAAGCGGCGCGAGGCTGAGGCGCGGTTGTGCGAGGGGTGAAAAATTTATCCAGCCGCCAATCGGTTGGATGAACAACAACAACAAACGAAAGACAAACCATGACAGAAAATCAAAATACAGGTGACAGCCAACTGCCACCGCAAAGAAAACTAACCGGACACATCGTCAATCCGGCGAATGACAAACTGACGATTACCGTCGAAGACCATGCCGGCGCCGGCGGGGCCAACCACAAATACCGCATTAGCGGGTTTGACCCTGACAGCAATCCGTCTCACGTTATTGATCCGCCAAACTACGGCGCAGTGCTATTGTTCCAAAATGGGGCTATCAACGAAGTCGGCGTCAACGGCATCACGCAAGAAGCACTGTTGGAAGTGTGTATTGACCGGCTGCAAGGGTTCCAGTCGGGGCCGTACGCTTGCCGGGAAAACGCGCTGGCGCTGACCAAGTTGCAAGAGGCGCAAATGTGGCTGCAAAAACGCACCCGCGACCGTCTGGCGCGCGGGGTCGAGGGCACGTTGCAAAAGTAACCCTTGCCGTAGGATGGAGTAACGGTAACTCACCGCGCGCATAACGCGGAGTTGCGGGTTCGATCCCCGCTCCTGCAAACAAAAGATGAACATCAACTATCCCTTCGTGGTGATTGAATGGGCGGACTCGCATTACCGCTGCGGTTGGACGTGCGACGCGCCGGAGCCGGTCATCAAGCGTTGCGTCTCCGCCGGCTGGCTGGTGCGCGACGGCCAAGACGCCAAGGATATCCTAATTAGGATGAAATTAGACTGAAATTAGGCTGAACCATTCTGCCGCCAGCGCTTTGGTCACGGGGTGGCCGTCGATGGTCTCCACCGCGCGATAATTGGAAAAAATCTTCTGGCGGCTGTTGCCGGCTTCAATCGCCACTTGGTCAACATTGCCCGTCAACACTACCCGATAACTAATCCACGAGTGACGGAGCACATTACGCGGCCAGCCGTCAGGCAACACCCTTTTCCCGACCTTGGTCAAGGTCTCAAAATGAAACTTTGGCACCACCGGCCCCGTCCTGACACGCTGGGCGGCCAGCCAGCTTTTCAATGGCGTCGTCAGCGGCACCAGCCGGCGCGAGGCGGTTTTGGTTTTGTGGGCGGCCAGCACCACGCAGCTTTCCGCAAAACGGACATCCGGCCACGCTAGCCGGAAAATTTCCGACTGCCGCGCCCCCGTTCCCGCCGCGACCGCGAGATAACATTGTGCCGCCGCCGGCTTTGGTGCGCGCCACAAATCGCGCAGCATCGCCGGCGACAGCACTGTGACCTCATTGGCCACCACCCTGCTCCGCGCAATGCTGGCCGTCAGCGCCTCATCATCCCGCACCATCCCCCGCGCGCGGCAAAACTTCAGGAAGGTTTTGAGCGTGCCCAGCTTGTCATTGCGCGTCTTGCCGCGCCATTGCGCCAGCCACGCCTCAATATCCACAGTGTTGATTTGCGCGGTCAGCGTCAACTTGCGGCTCGCGACGAATTCGGTAAAATTCTTCAACGCCAGCCCGACGATATACGCCCATTCACTTTCCCGTCCGGCGGCGGCCATGCTCGCGAGATAATTTTGCACCGCCTCGGCCACCGGCGCCGGCGTCAGCGACTGCCGGTTGGCCTCATAAAACTCCGCCGCCTGGATAATCGTGCCGCCGCAACGCTCCAAAATTGTCTGCGCCGCCCGCCATTCCTGCCACGCCTCCAGCGTCCCCCAGCGCCCAGCGGCATCATAACCGAGAATGCCCCGCGTCTTGTCGCGCGCCGCCTCGATGATTTTGCTTTTGGTGGCGCGGTGCAACTCAAAATTTTTGTCCGCGATTTTCGCGTAAGCCTTCCACGTGCGCTGCTTGGTCGGCCAAACTGTCCACGACACCCCTTGTTCCCGAAAAATTTCCCGTCCCTTTGACATGGGGAAATAATGCCATTTTGTCGGCAGTTGTCGACAATAAAAGTAACACTAGTCCATAAAATGAAACACAACATCAAGTAATTGAATCACCTTAAAACCGGCATAAACACAAGACTTTCTAGCAATGAAGCGGGTGAAAATGTGATGGGCTAGCTGGCTGCCCGACTAGGACTCGAACCTAGAACACTCAGATCCAGAATCTGATGTGCTACCATTGCACCATCGGGCAAGAGTTTGAAAGACCGCATTATAATACTGATTCCGCCGATTCCGGCAAGACAAATGAAATGGCAAATAGAAATTAGTCCCTCGCATATTTATAACTTGCGTCGGCGCAGGAGGACGCGCAGTTTAGGAATGCTTATGAAAAAAGTACGACTGGCGATTATCGGGACCGGCGGGATGGCTAACCAGCACGCGCGGAAATTTAAGGAAATCAAACAATGCGAACTCGTGGCGGCGGTGGATGTGGTCGCGGGGAAGGCACAAAAATTCGCCGCTGACCATGACATTCCGCGGGCGTTCACGGACGCGGGGGAGATGTTGCGGCAGTGCGAGGTGGACGCGGTATCGGTGGTGACGCCGGATTTGTATCACGCGCCGGTGGCCATTCAGTGCCTGAAGGCGGGCAAGCACGTGTTGTGTGAGAAGCCGCTGGCGATGAACCACGCCGAGGCTCAGAAAATGGTGCGCGCCGCCGCCGCCAGCAAGCGTATCAACATGGTGAATTTGTCTTACCGTGACTGGTCGTGCATCCAAGCCGTCGCCAAGCTGGTGCGTGATGGCGGCATCGGCGAGCTCCGCCATGTGGAGGCGCATTACGCGCAGAGCTGGCTCAGCGGCGGCGGCTGGAAAGACCAGGCGTGGATGTTGTGGCGGCTCTCGACCAAGCACGGCAGCCAAGGTGTGCTGGGTGATATCGGCGTGCATATCGTGGATTTCGCCACTTATCCGGTCGGCTCGGTTCGCAAGCTCTACAGCCAGCTCAAAACCTACCCGAAGGCCAAGGGCAACCGTGTCGGTGAGTACCAGCTCGATGCCAACGACACCGCTTTCCTGAGCGTGGAGTTTGACAATGGCGTGCTCGGCTCCATCTATACCTCGCGCTGGAGTTGCGGTCATGCCAACCGTTTATATCTCAAAATTTTCGGCACCAAGGCCACGGTGGAGATTGATTCGGAGGTGGCGACGGATGCTTATCGCATTTGCAAGCAGAAGAAAGGCGAAATCTGGCAGTCCGGCCCGTGGATGACGGTGAAGTGCAAGCCGACGCCCAATAACTACCAGCGTTTCATCACCAGCATTCTAACCGGCAAGCAGGACCAGCCGGATTTCAAGCGCGGCGCCGAGGTACAAAAGGTGCTCGACGCTTGCTTCGAGTCCGAGCGGACCCAGCGGCCGGTGAAGGTGTGAGTGTCAGCGTTTGAAAAAGCGTGTTTCAATAATGTCAAGGAACCTTGCGCAGAGACGCGGATATTACTTTAAGGTTCAAGCCTAGATTAGATGGGATATTTTTGTAAATTTTTGAGCAGGAAGCGATACAAGTCCTCGTGCCTGTGGTTAAATCTAAACTCGGTTTCCTTCAAATGCAAGTG
>JAISCS010000044.1 GCA_031265365.1 Verrucomicrobiales bacterium | reverse complement strand
ACGCCGAGGATGCCGAGCAGGAAACCGAAGTCGCCGAGGCGGTTGACGATGAACGCCTTCTTCGCCGCCTCCGCCGCTGACGGTCGCTCGAACCAAAAGCCGATGAGCAAGTACGAGCTAAGGCCGACCAGTTCCCAGAAGATGAACATCATTACCAGATTGTCCGCGAGCACAATGCCGAGCATGGAGAACATGAACAGCGAGAGCTTGGCGAAGAAGCGCGCGACGCCTGGGTCGTCCTTCATGTAGCCGTAGGCGAAAATGTGGATGCACAGCCCGACGCCGCTGACGACGAGCAGCATCAGCGTCGAGAGGTGGTCGGTGAGCGCGCCGATGGTGACGGTCAGCAGGCCGGGATAATCCAGCCACGTCACCGCCGGCCCCGGCCCCGCGCCGTCGGCGAGGAACACTTGGACCGACGCCGCGAACGACACCGCGCACGCGAGCACGCTGACGCTGGCGGAGAGTTTCTTCAGCGGGCGCAACGCCAGCGTGATGAGCAGCGCGGCGACCAGGGGGGAAAGCAGAATGACCCAGTTCATAACTTAAAATTTCAGCGAGGCGAGGTCGCCCGTGTTGGTGGTTTGTTTCAGGCGGAACAGCGCCACGAGCAGCGCCAGCCCGACCGCCACTTCCGCCGCCGCGACGGTGATGATAAAGAACACCATGATGTGCCCGTCCAGATTCGGCACCGTGGCGAAGCGGTTGAACGCGACCAGCGCGAGGTTGGCGGCGTTGAGCATCAGCTCCAGCCCCATGTACAACACGATGAGATTGCGCCGCAACAACACGCCGGCGGCGCCGATGATGAACAAAATCCCGCTGAGGGCGAGATAATGGTTCAGGGTGATTTGCGTGAACGTATCCGTCATTTTAACTCCTTCTTGCCGAGAATAACCACGCCGACTGTCGCCACCAGCAACAGCACGCCGGTGACCTCGAACGGCAGCGTGTATTTGGAAAACAACAACCCGCCGATGTGTCCCGCGTCAACGTTGGCGGCGCCGGCCCACGCCAAAATTTCCCCGCCGTTCGGCGTGTCCGCCAGCGCCTTGGCGAGGCACCAGCCGAAGCCCGCCGCCGCCACCAGCGCCACGCCGAGCCGCGCCCACGGCACCGGGCGCCGTTCCTCCTCCGGCAAATTCAGCAGCATGATGATGAACAAGAACAACACCATCACCGCCCCCGCGTACACGATGATTTGCACCATCATCAGGAACGACGAGCCGAGCGTGAGAAACAACCCGCCGAGCAAGATGAACCCCGCGACCAACGACAGCGCGCTCGCGACGGGATTGCGCTGCAACACCACCGACCACGCCGCCGCAATCAACCCCACCGCTAACACCCAGAAAGTAATTGCTTCCATAATAAAAACCTCAAAGTTCAAAACTCAAAGCGCAAAACCACAACTTAAAACGCAAAAGTCGCTGACGCGGCGTGACTTGGGCGCCAGCCTGATTTTGACTTTTGCGCTGTGGTTTTGCGATTTGAGCTTTGAGTTTTGCATTACTTCCCTTCCCACTTTTTGATTGGCCGCCGGACGACCCCGCCCATCGCGTACAATTTTGGTTTGTTGTGGAGCAAGCCGCGGCGGCTGTAGTCCGCCATGATGTGATAATCCTTGTTCAAAAAAATCGCCTCCTCCGGGCAGGCTTCCTCGCAAAACCCGCAATAAATGCACCGCGTCATGTCAATGACGAACTCCCTGGGCGCTTTCTCAATGCCGGCATGGCGGGGGTCGGCGATTTCCCCCGGCGTGATTTTAATCGCCTTCGGCGGGCACACGAACTCGCACAACTGGCAGCTCACGCACTTCTCCCGCCCATCCTCGTCCCGCACCAAAGTCGGCGCGCCGCGATACCCCTCCGGCACCGGCCAGCGCTCCTCCGGGTACGACATCGTCACCAAGTCACGGTCGGAAAAATCCATCAACGTCCGCGGCCGGCGCAGCTTGGTGCGCAACACCAGCGCCGTCAGCGTCTTGGCGAAATGCCGGAGCGTGATGCCCAGTCCGGTGACCAGCGCCGGCAGGTACAGCGACTCCCAGAGACTGAGGTGAGGGCGTTTGACTGTCATAGAGCCTACCAAGCTACAAAATTTTCGCCGTGGTGCAATGTCTATTTTGGGTTTCTGGAAGCGCGGCCGCTGGCACATTCCCTACCGCCCATGCCCCCGCGCGAGCGGATTCCCCTTCCGTGAAGGGGTGGCGGCGCGAGCCGACGGGGTAGTTCAGCGTTTAAGGGAAACGGCCAAAACCGAACGCTGAACTACCCCGTCGCTCCGCGCCACCCCTTCACGGAAGGGGAATTAGTGACCTCGCAAATGAAAATATTGCGCGTTGGCGACAACTTCATTATGCTTTTCCACATATGGCACACATCACCAAGAAAACAAACGAATGGAGAAACGAAACACGGGGGAAAATTCTGGAACTAGTACGGCAAGGACTGCGCCCGCGTGAAATCATCGCGCGGCTGGGTGTCTCAAATACCGCGGTCTGGGACGTTAGAAAAGAACTCGGCGTGGCGCGGCACAATCAAAAGCTCACGCCAGAGTTGCGGAAAATAATCCTGGCGGCGGCGCTGCGGAAGCAACCCTTGGTGGAAATCCGCAAACAACTGGGCGTCTCCATCACTTCCATCCGCATGGTGCGAAAAATGCACAAGTTGCCGAAGCTGAAGAAATATTACCAGCTGACGGACGCGCAACGGGAGCAAGTCGTGGCGGCGGCGCGGCAGGGGCTGACCATCGCGGCGTTGATAGCGCGGTTCGGCGTGTCCCAATCGACCATCAGCCGGATTAAGCGCGCGCGCGGGTTGAACGGGCTGCTAGGGGCGCCGCAACTGACGCCTGAGCAACAGCGGGAAGCCAGGGCGGTGATACAGGCGGTGCGGGACACCCGCAACCTCAGCAAGCGGCAGCGGCTCTCGTCCGGCGCCACCAACCAGTCCCGCCGCTCCACGCGCCAGACCGGACCGAAGGGCCAGCGGAAATAGGTTCCCGTCGTCAGCAGCGGCAGCGCTGGCACTGGAACACCGCCCACCACCTCCCGCGTCCACCCATTCCTTTACGGCAGGGGAATGGTTATGCGGCCTCCACATGAAACTGGTGGAAAATCTAACGCCGCTTGTAACGCTACAAACGGCGTTGATTTACCTGATTTTAGCCTGACTCGCGCCATCAACAAAAATATAAACGGTTAAACCATAGGAGCATACATAAGTGGCCTCAAGCGCGAGCAAATTCCCCTTCCGTGAAGGGGTGGCGGCGGTACGCCGACGGGGTAGTTCAGCGTTATGGGTCAGACCAAAACCGAACGCTGAACTACCCCGTCCGCTCCGCGGCCACCCCTTCACGGAAGGGGAATTGGTTCACGCAGGGGCATGGGCGGTGAGGGGGGGCGGCGTCAGCGCTTCCACTGCTAACAGCGAGGAATCATATTTTTATGGTTCTATCCCATGAGCAGCGGGATTACAGCGGCGTGTGAAATGGGAATTGGCGGCCTTGCGAAATGGGTCACCGTCAGCGGCTTGTGTTTTATGGGGAAAACGGCAAACTTGGCACAACATGAATTACCGCGATTGGATGCAGCTTAACCGTGGCGCGCACGTTGTGCGGGAGGAGGCCGCGCCGGACGAGGCGTTTGTGCAGCGGCTGTGGTTCGAGGAGCTTTACCAGAACCCGCTGACGCTGACCGACGGGCGCGAGGTGCGGGTGTTGCAGCCGGGTTTTTGGAACCGCGAGGCGGGGCCGGATTTTTACCACGCGGCGATGGTTGACGAGCACGGCCAACTGCACACCGGCGCGGTGGAGATTGACCTCGGCCCGAGCCAGTGGCGGCAGCACCGGCACGCTGACAATGAGCAATACAACGATGTCATCCTGCACGTGGTCTGGCGCGCGGGGGCGCGGGAGTTTTTCCCCATGACGGTCAGCGGGGGCGCGGTGCGGCAGGTCGAGTTGTCGTCGCAGCTCAAATTTCCGCCCGCCGAGTTGCCCGAATATTTTTCCGCCACCGCCGGCGAGCGCGAACTCGGCGCCAGGCGCGGACGGTGCGGCGGGGTTTTGGCCACGCTGACGGATGACGCGGCGCTGAAGATTTTGCGCGACGCGGGCGAGTTTCGTTTCGCGCAAAAGCAAGAATTGTTCCGGCTGAAGTCGGCGGCGCTGGGCGTGGAACAGGCGCTGTGGCTCGGTCTCGCGGAGGCGCTGGGTTTCGCGAAAAACCGCGCGGCGTTTCGCGGCCTGGCGCAACGGCTCACCATCAGCGAGTTGCTGGGGATGGAAACGGACTTGCAACGCGAGGCGTTGTTGTTCGGCGTGGCGGGCTTCATGCCCGGCGTGCGCTTGCCGGAGAGCATGGCGGCGTCAGCGTACACGCGCGGCTTGTGGGACGAATGGTGGCAACACCGCGCCGCGTGGCAGGCGCGCGTCATCCCGCGCGGCGTGTGGCGGCTCGCCGGCGTGCGCCCGCTGAACCGCCCCGAGCGCCGCGTCGCGCTGCTGGCGCGACTGTCCGCGCCGGCCAACTGGCGGCTGTTCCTGCGCCTCGCGCGCGTCGGCGACAGCGACCTGCTGCAAAATTTCTTCGCCGGGCAAACCCACGAGTTTTGGAGCACGCGCTGCACGCTGGCCAGTTCACCGTCAGCGGCGCCGGTCAGCCTGCTGGGCGAGGGCCGGTTGCTGGCGCTGATGTTCAACACCGCCTGGCCACTGTCAGCGCGGGAAAGTCCCGACGAAACCGACGAACAACTTCATCGCGCCGTCAGCGTCCCACCAAACCGCCTTGCCAAAATTGCCGCCGTGCGCTTGCTGGGCAACCGTTCGTTGCGCGGCCTGAAAACCTCGCTGCTGGCGCAAGAGGGTCTGTTGCAAGTGTATCGTGATTTTTGCCTGCAAGATTACACCCAGTGCCGCGACTGCGCGTTCCCCGCGCTGGCGGGCAAATACCTGTGATTAATTTGACAAAACATTCCGCCATCATTAACCTAGGCCCATGACCATTGAGCGCATCACCGTTAACCCGCTAATCATGGGCGGCAAACCGTGCATCAGAGGCACCAGAGTCACCGTCGGCGTCATCCTCGGTTTGCTCTCCAGCGGGCGCAGCCGCGAGGAAATTCTCGACGCCTATCCTTATCTTGCCGCAGCGGACATCCTCGCCGCGCTGGAATACGCCGCGTGGCGCGCCGAGGAAGTTGAACTGGAACTCGCCACGGCATGAACCTCATCGTGGACATGAATCTGTCGCCAAAATGGGTGCCATTCCTGCGGCGGCACGGCATCAACGCCGTTCACTGGCTAGACATCGGCGAATCCGGAGCGCCGGACGAAAAAATTTTTACTTACGCTGCCGGTCACGACATGATTGTCATGACCAACGATTTAGATTTTGGCTCCATCTTATTCTACAGTCGGGAATGCAAACCTAGCGTTGTGCAACTCCGCATGGCGGATTTATTGCCAGTGTCAGCGGGTCTGTTGGTAGTCGCCGCGCTCCAGCAATTTGCCCCGGATTTAGCGCAAGGCAGTTTGATTACCGTTCTTGGCAACAAAACCAGAGTGCGAAAATTACCGTTATGAATAATATTTTAGCGGTAGCAATTCTCCGTCTCGCGGCGGATGATTTCCACGTAGCGTGCCACTTTGCCGAGGTCGCCGCCGACGGTGTACACGTCGCGCTGCGTGATTTCCAGCGCGCAACCTTTGACACTCTCCACGGTCGTCCGGATATGCGCGGTGACGGCGTCCTCGTCCAGCGCGCCGCCGAGACCGAGGAAGTTCGGGCTGGGCTTGCGGTGATAGACGATTTTTTTGCCGGCCAGCCGCTCGCCCATGAAGCGTTCGTCGCACCACGGTGAGATGGAAATTTTGCGGAGCTTGGTCAGTTTTGATAAATAATCCTCCCAGAACGTGTGCACCGGCTCGCAGCAGCCGTAGGATAACAAGCCGTATTCATTGGCGATACGCTGGTAGAACGGAAAAATAAACTCGCCGAACATCGCGGGCGACACGCCCAGCGTTTCCTGACTGTCGCAAAAGCCCCATAAATCACGCGTTTTCAGTCCACCCGCCACGGTCGGCAACTCGTCGTTGTAAGCATAGGTGCCTTGCCCGACGCCATCGCTGCCGGTGGTGGGTAGCAAGTGGTCGCCGGCCTCCAGAAAGCGGAAAAATCGGAGATAATCGTCGGTCAGCATTTGCATCATCCGCAGGAATAATTCGGGATAATCGTACATGGACATCAGCAGCGTGGTCATGCTCATGAGATGCACCAGGTTTTGCGTGAGGACGACGTACAAGCCGCTGCCGGTCACGCGGGCGGGCAGGATGTCACCGAAAATCTCGTTGATTTGGCCGGCGGCCTCGCGGGTCTCGTCGGGCCGCGCTGAGAATGACGATTCCTTGAGCAGCCCGAAGTCGGCCTCCAAGTCGTTGATTTGCTCGATGAAATGGTGACCGACGTCGTCGGGCTTGAATTTTTCCACCCGCACGTCAAGGCCAAGCGGCTTGAAATCCCAGCACGGACGCACGGGATAATATGGCTCGATGATGGTGTCGTCCTTGAAATCGCGCGCGCTGGCCAGCTTTTGTAGCATATAATTTTCCAATCCGCGCGCATACTCGCCCTCGCACCGGCGGCGTGGCAGCACGATGTCGTCGCCGAACGTCCACGTCTCGATGGTCACCATCGGCCGCGCGCCCCGGCAGCAGTTGTTCGCCAGCCACAGTTTTTTCAACTCGTCCATGCGCGGAGTCTCGGCCTGCTCGCGCATTTGCTGCGCCAGCTCGCGCAAAATCGCCCGGTCTTTGTCGGATACCATAACGCGCACGAGCCTATGGCAAATCCGCCGCCGGTCAAATTCCAAAAATCACGTCTTTTGACCATCGTGAATTTTTGTTACCATCCGCTGTTGATGATGAATTACCCCGTGCTCAAGGTCAGCGTGCTGGCGCAGGTCGCGTCGGTCGCGCTGCATCTGGCCGTCATCGCGGGTGGCGGCTGGTGGCTCGTGCGACACGCGCAATTCGGCATGGACGCGGGGCGGGGCGGCGCGGTCGGGCTGGCCTCGCGGCGGATGTTGCAGGCGGAAGTCGAAATCGCGCCGCCGCGTTCACCCGCTGACGCCGCCGAACCACCAGCGTCAGCGACAATCTCACCGTCAGCGCCGGACTTGACGGATGAACCGCTGCCGGCGCCGGAGGCCGACCTTGACATGATGCCGGTCGTCGTGCCGGCGCGGCCAGCATCAGCGGCGCGGACCGGCTTCAATCCGTCGGACCTGCCCGTTTCCGCCGTGCCCAAGCCCAATGCCAATCCGCCGCGCCAGCCGCTGTCCGTGGGTTCCGCCGGCGCGCTGGCGGGAAAACTGTTCGCTGCCGGTGACGGCGGCGCGCAGACCTCCGCGCAACCCGCCTACCTGCGTAACCTGCCGCCGGTCTATCCGACGACGGCGCGCGAGCGCGGGCAGGAAGGGCGCGTGGTGTTGAGCGTCACCGTCAGCGCCGCCGGTGTGGTCGGCGACGCGCGGGTGAAAAAAAGTTCCGGTCACGCCCTGCTGGACGAGGCGGCGCTGGCGGCGGTGAAAAAGTGGCAATTCAAACCCGCCACTCGTCGCGGTCGGCCGATTGAGGAAACCATCGAGCAATCGGTGGTGTTTTCGCTGAAAAAGTGATGCGGCCGGGGCATTATAGTAATTCATCTTAACATTGGCAGATTACCCCGTCATCCTGACGCGCAGCGCCGTAGGTGCGTAGTCGAAGGACCGGGTTGGGTCAACCTCAGCGGATTAGTTGCGGCCGGCCGGTTAGTCAATGCTTAGCCGGTCCTTCGACTACGCCCTTTCAGGGCTGCGCTCAGGATGACGGGGTACTCTGCCAATGTTATAATGAAATGCTATAGTTTGATTCCATTAATATCGGCGCGGAATCTTTTTTTATTTTCCCCTTGCTAATTTACCAAGGTAAATCTACTTTGGTGAAATATGAAACGCATACGGTTCGGGAGAATGCAGTTGAAAATCATGAAACTCTTGTGGGCGGGCGAGGCGCTGACGGCGCGGGACCTCACGGAGTCGTTAAACAAACGCGAGGCGGTGGCGCACAGCACGGTGCAGACGTTGTTGCGAAAATTGGAGGCGAAGGAGGCGGTTGGCCATCGCGAGAAAGGACGGACGTTTTGGTTTTTCCCGCTGGTGAACGAGGAAAAGGCGACGAAGGGCGTGATTCGGGATTTTTTGGCGCGGCTGTTTCACGGGTCGCCGGGGGAATTGGCGGCGCATTTGGTGGAGAATGAAAAAATCAGCCGAGCGGATTTGCAACGGTTGCGCGCATTGATTGAACAACGGGAGAAAAAACTATGAACTGGTCGCTGATAATGGGTTGGATGGAACGGGCGGGATTTTTGTTGCTGGCGTGGCACGCGCTG
>JAISCS010000092.1 GCA_031265365.1 Verrucomicrobiales bacterium | reverse complement strand
CCTGCGCGATGTCGCGGGCGGTTTCCATGTCGCCGACGATGCTCCAGGCGTAGTGGACGAGTTTGGATTCGTAGTCGTGGAAGCTGCGGGTGAGCCAGTCGTGGTGGGGCATAGTTTTTCCTCTCGGTTATTATGACGCTGACGGTGAGGTTTTATTAGAAAAAAATTTTCGCGCCGAGACGCCAAGTTTTTCCATCAAGCAAAGTAATTCCCCTTCCGTGAAGGGGTGGCGCGGAGCGACGGGGTAGTTTAGCGTTACAGGAACTACCAAAACCGAACGCTGAACTACCCCGTCCGCTCCGCGGCCACCCCTTCACGGAAGGGGAATTTACTGGCGCAGAAGGCCGAGGGGGGGGGTCAGTGCTGCCACTGCTAACGATGAGGAATCGGAAAAATCAAACTGACACACAACCCGCAAGCGTTTATCATGGGTGAATGTCAGCGCCGAGATATTTGCTCGTGGACGGGCATAGCGTGATTTTTCACTGGCCGGAGTTGCGCGCTTTGCACGCGCGACAGCCGAACAGGTGTCGTGAGGTGCTGGCGCGGTTGCTGGGCGGTTTGCACGACACGTCGGATTGGTTGGTGACGCTGGTGTTCGACGGCAAGACTGGAACGCCGCCGCTGACGGTGACGGGCAAGATGGCGTTGATTTACAGTCAGGAAGGGCAGACGGCGGACAGTATCATTGAACGGTTGGTCGGGCAGGTGGCGGACCCGGCCACCGTCAGCGTCATCACGGCGGATGGTGCGGAGCGGGTCACGGTGGAGTCGCTGGGCGCGGTGGCTTTTTCACCGGATTGGCTGCGGGATGAGCTTCAGCGGGCGGATTCCGACTGGCAATCCACCCTCGGACAAGTGCATAAAAAAGCGCGGTGGTGAAAAATTTGGTTCTTACGCAAATAAACATAAATATAGTGTTGACACTTAGGACAAAATCGGGCTTTATTTTACAACCTGTTAAACAGCGGGTTTTTTGAAGGAAATAATTATGTCGAATCTAGGAAAAATTTGTTGTGGGCTGGCCATCGCCTTTTCGTTGATAGCGGGAATTTTCGGATTCCTGACAGCCAAAACCAAATCGGGGTATAGTGTGCAGTTGACGGAGACTGAGGCGGCGACGCGAAAGTTTCCGAATCTCCAGTACAACGCCGATTTCAAAAACAATCCCGCCGAGCCGGCGAAGACGCTGACGGCGGCGGCCAACACGGCGCGGAAAGTTTTGGAGGAGCGCAACGGTTTCGAGACCGAACTCGGCGGCACGAAAACGAAGCTCGACGAGGCCAACTCGCAGGTGCAAAAGCTGACCACCGATTACACGGCGACGAAAAAAGATTTGGACGAGAAGACCGCCGCGCTGACGAAGGCGGCGGAGGAATTGCAGACCAGCTCGACGGAGTTGAAGGCGCTGAAGGACAAGCTCGGCGGCCGCTCGATTGACGAGCTGGTGAAAGACCTCGACGAGGCGACCGAGAAAGTCAAGGTGGTGTCGACGGAGAAAAAAATCGTGGACGACGCGCTGGCGAAGATGAGCGCGGAGTTGGCGGCGGCGAAGGAATTGCTGGACTACAAGAAAGAGGGCGCGGCGCCGCTGGACATGAGCGGGCGCGTGGTGGCCATCAACAAGACGTGGAATTTCGTGGTGCTCGACGTGGGCAAGGATGACAAGCTGACCGAGGGCGTCTCGCTGACGGTGTATCGCGGCAACCAACTCGTCGGCAAGGTGCGGACGGTGGACGTGGAGAACAAGTCGGCCATCGCCGATATCATCCCCGATTTGACGCCGATGGAGATTCAAGTGGGTGACAAGGTGTTATATTGAGCCGGAGAGACTGACATGCAAGCCGTGAAGAAATTTTTGATTGTTGTTGCGTTTGGTGTGGTCATCGTCAGCGGGCTGGCGGCGTGTTCCTCAACACCGCGGGACCCCAACGCCGTCGGCACCGAGCCGGTGTCCACGATTCCGTGGAACCGCCCGCAAAGCTGGGAAGGCAAGGGCGTGGTCGGCGGGATGATGGGCGGGAATTGATGGCGCCGGCAAATTTAATCAAGATTAACTCGGTCGCGACAATTTTAGAAAAAAACATTGACACTTCGCGCCGGCACGCATATTTTCCTCCTTCCATTTTATGAAAACGTTCTCGGCAAAAGCAGAAACTACAGACCGCAAGTGGTACGTCATTGACGCCCAAAACCAAGTGGTGGGCCGCGTCGCGGAAAAAGCCGCCGTCCTCCTGCGCGGCAAGGACAAGGCCATCTTCACCCCGCATGTTGACACCGGCGACCATGTCATCATCATCAACGCCGAGAAAGTCCGCTTCACCGGCAAGAAAGAGGAGCAGAAAAATTACAGTACTTATTCCAACTTCATCGGCGGGCAAAAGAACGAAAGTCCCAAGGAAGTGCGCCGCCGCAAGCCGGAGCTGCTGGTCGAGCGCGCCGTCAAGGGCATGGTGCCGCACAACCGGCTGGGCCGCGTGGTGCTGAAGAAATTGCACGTCTATGTCGGGGCCGAGCACCCGCACGCCGCGCAGGAACCCAAGGCGATTAACATCACCCGCTGACCTTGACAAAGGATAATCTTATGGCCGAAACCTCAATCTTCACCACCACCGGACGCCGCAAAACTTCCGTCGCCCGTATCAACCTCAAGGCCGGCAAGGGCACGCTGACCGTCAATCACAAAGCCGCCGACGAATATTTTGTCACCCCGGAGCAGCGCATCGCGTTGCGTCTGCCGCTGACGGTCACCGACAGCGTGAAAAAATTTGACATTCAAATCCGCGCCGAGGGCGGCGGGTTGCAAGGCCAGGCCGGCGCCGCCAGCTTGGCCATCGCCCGCGCGCTGGTCCAGGTGGACAAGGAATTGCGCCCGGCGCTGAAGGTGAAGGGCTTGCTGACCCGCGACTCCCGCATGAAGGAGCGCAAGAAATCCGGCCAGCCCGGCGCGCGCAAGCGGTTCCAGTTCTCCAAACGTTAAGTCTTGCCGGCAGCGTTTTTTTATTCACCGCCGCGACCTCCGCGTCCCGGCGGTGGATTTTTTTCATCTGGCGCTGGCGGCGCGCTTTGGTAAGCTGGCGCGCATGAATATTCTCTTCGCCGCCAGTGAGTTGACGCCGTATGCGAAAACGGGCGGGCTGGGCGATGTGCTGGCGGCGCTGCCGGCGGCGTTGCGCGCGCGCGGGCACAGCGTGTCGGTGGCGCTGCCGTTGTACCGGCGGCTGCGCGAGTCGCTGGCGAATTTGCGGCGCACCCCGCTGACGGTCGCGGTGGAACTGGCCGGCCGGCCGCTGACGGCGCGCGTGTGGCAGGGGGTGTCGCGCGACGGGGTGACGGTCTTCGCCATCGAGCGCGACGAGTTTTTCGACCGCGCCAATTTGTACGGCGCCGCCGACGGGGATTATTTCGACAACGCGGCGCGCTTCATGTTTTACTGCCGCGCGGTGACGGAACTGGCGCTGACGTTGGAGCCGCGCCCGGAAATCCTGCACGCGAACGACTGGCAGGCGGCGCTCATCCCGCCGCTGGTGAGGGCGGGGCGGCTGCCGTTCAAGACCGCGCTGACCATTCACAATCTCGCGTACCAGGGCATTTTCCCCGCGGCCGAGTTCCCGCTGACGGGCCTCGCGGGCTTTTACCTGAAACCGCACGCGCTGGAATACCACGGGCGGATGAACCTGCTCAAGGGCGGCATCCTGTTCGCCGACGCCGTGACCACCGTCAGCCCAGGCTACGCGCGCGAGATTTTGACGGAACAACACGGCTGCGGCTTGCACGGCCCGCTGGCGGCGCGGCGCGAGGTGTTGACCGGAATTTTGAACGGCATTGACGCCGACCGGTGGAACCCCGCGACCGACCCGTGGCTCGCCGCCAATTACGACGCGCGCCGGGTGTCGGCGGGGAAACGCAAAAACAAGGCGGCGCTGCTCAACGAACTCGGCCTGCCGCCGGCGCTCGCCAAACAACCGCTGCTCGGCTTGATTTCGCGGCTGACGGAGCAAAAGGGCCTCGAGTTAGTGCTCGACGCGGCGCCGGAATTGCTCAAGCGCGGCGCGGGCTTGGTGCTGCTCGGTTCGGGCGACGCGCGGTACGAGGAAGCCTGGCGCGACCTGGCGCGGCAACATCCGCGGCAAGTCGCCGTCAGCATCGGCTTCAACGAGCCACTGGCCCACCGCATCGAGGCCGGCGCGGACCTATTCCTCATGCCCTCGCGCTTCGAGCCGTGCGGCCTGAACCAATTTTACAGCATGCGTTACGGCGCCGTGCCCGTCGTGCACAACGTCGGCGGCCTCGGCGACTCGGTGGCAAACGGGCGCGACGGCTTCACCTTCAGCGGGTACCACACCGCGAGTTTCCTCGCCGCCACCGTCAGCGCCCTTGAGTTGTTCAACAACGCGAGGCGCTGGAAGGAAATGCAAACCGCCGGCATGACGCGGGATTTTTCCTGGGAACAACGCGTGCCGCAGTACGAGAACATTTACCAAGGGTTGACCAAATGACCGCGCCCGCATTTGCCCCCGCCCCCGTCATCCTGAGCGAAGCCCTGCAAGGGCGCGTCACCCTGAGCGGAGCCGAAGGGCGAAGGACCGGTTTGGCGAACGTCAGCGGACTGGCTGCCGTCAAGCGGATGAATTGTGCTATGCCGGTCCTTCGACTACGCGCCTACGGCGCTCCGCTCAGGATGACGACGATAAAAAAGGGCTTCCCGAAAACGATTGGGGACTTCCCGAAAACGATTGGGGACTTCCCGAAAACGATTGGGGACTTCCCGAAAACGATTGGGGACTTCCCGAAAATGACAAAGGGTTTCCTGAAAATAAGAACGGCTTTCCCGACGATAGGAAAGGCTTTCCCAGCGACAGGAAAGGCTTTCCCGACGACAGGAAAGGCTTTCCCAACGGCAGGAAAGACTTTCCCAGCGGCAGGAAAGGCTTTCCCAGCGGCAGGAAAGGCTTTCCTAATGGCAGGAAAGGCTTTCCCAGCGGCGGAAAAGCCGGAAAAGCCGGTAAAAAACGAGGGTTATGTAATCCCTTATCAGCTTAGAATAAACTAGTTATGCCCGAAATCAGAAAAGACGGAGTCGTAGACCGCTGGGTGGTATTCAGCCCCGAACGCCTGCGGCGGCCCTTGCAATACAACCTCCACCCCCTCGACGACGCCGACGGCCAGCCCGACCCCTTCGTCGAGGGCCGCGAGTCTTACACCCCGCCCGAAGTCCTCGCCATCCGCAACCCCGGCAGCGCCCCCAACGGCCCCGGCTGGAAAGTCCGCGTCGTCCCCAACCTCTTCCCGGCCCTGCGCGTCGAGGGCGAGCTGCACAAGGAAGCCGTCGGCCTGTACGACAAAATGAGCGGCGTCGGCGCCCACGAGGTCGTGATTGAAACCCCGCTCGCCGAGGTCGAACTGGAGCAACAGCCCCTCGAAAACATCGTCAACGTGCTGAAAGCCTACCGCGCGCGGCTGGCCGACCTCACCCGCGACACCCGCTTCCACTACCTCTTCGCCTTCAAAAACGTCGGCGCCCTCGCCGGCGCCTCCATGCGCCACGCCCATTCGCAAATCATCGCGCTGCCCGTCATCCCGCCCAACCTCCGCGAAAAACTCAACGCCGCCAAAAAATACTACGCCCAGAAAGACCGCAACCTCTTCGAGGACATCCTCAAGGCCGAGCTAAAATCCGGCGAGCGCCTCGTCTTCCAAAACGCCGGCTACGGCGCCTTCTGCCCCTTCGCCAGCCGCTTCATGTTCGAGGTCGCCATCATGCCCCGCCAGCAGCGCGCCAGCTTCACCGCCTGCACCGACCACGAGCTGGTCCTGCTCGCCGACATTTTGCAGAAAGTCTTGATGGCCTACCGCACCGGCCTCGAGCGCCCCAGCTACAACCTCATCCTGCACACCGCCCCCGTGCGCTGGCGCAGCATCGAGGAATGGGACACGGTGGAACACGACTTCCGCTGGCACATCGAGATTTTCCCGCGCCTCTCCGGCGTCGCCGGTTTCGAGTTCGGCACCGGCTTCTACATCAACGCCATGTTCCCCGAGGACGCGGCCAAATTCTTGCGGGAGGTCAAGACCGATGCTTGACGTCCTCCTCCTCTGGCACCTGCACCAGCCGTACTACGTGGACCCGCTGACCCGCACCGCGTTGATGCCGTGGGTGCGCCTGCACTCGGTCAAGGGCTACATGGACATGATTGAAATGTCCGGCCGCTGCCCCGGCGTCCGCCTGAATTTCAACTTCGCGCCCGTGCTGGTGCAACAGTTGTTGGAATTGCAGCGGCGCGAGGTCAAGGACCTGTGGGAAACGTGGTCGCGCGCGCCCGCGGCGGCGCTGGGCTTCGCCGAGAAACGCGGCATCCTCGAAAACTTTTTCAAAATCAACCGGGCGACCTGCGTGGACCCGCACCCGCGTTACGCGCAATTGCTCGACCTGCGCGGGCGGCAAGTCACGGAACCGGCGCTCATCGAGGCCGTCGCCCGCTTCACCGAGCAGGATTTCCGCGACTTGCAAACGTGGTACAACCTCGCGTGGTGCGGCTTCAGCGTGTGCCGGCGCTACCCCGAACTGCCGCGCCTCAAGGCCAAGGGCCGCGACTTCACCGAGGAGGAAAAGAACCGCGTGCTGGACATCCATCAAGAGGTCATCGGCAGCGTGCTCGAATTTTACCGCGCCGCGCAGGACGAGGGGCGCGTCGAGATTACCACCACGCCGTTCTTCCACCCCATCATGCCGCTGGTGTACGACACCGATTTCGCCGCGCGCTGCATGCCGGGCCGCGAGCTGCCGCCGCGCTTCACCGCGCCGGAGGACGTGCGGCAGCAGTTGCTCCTGGCGCAGGAGTTGCACCAGCAAGTCTTTGGCCGGAAGGCGCGCGGCCTGTGGCCCTCGGAGGGCGCCGTCGCGCCGGAACTCGCGCCGCTGTTCGCCGAGGCCGGCATCGAATATTTTTGCACCGACGAGGAAGTGTTGTTCCGCAGCCTGAAGCTCGACCCCGCCCACGCCGCGCGCCCCCCCGACCGGCTGGCCTTGTTCCAAGGCTGGGACTTCACCGTCGGCGGCGCGCGAGTGAAGGGCCTGTTCCGCGAGCGCCCGCTGTCGGACTTCCTCGGCTTCAGCGCCGCCCGCAACCCCGCCAGGGACGCCGCCGCCCACCTGGTCACGCACCTGGAAAACATCGCCGACGCCGTGCGGCACCCCAACGGCGCGGTCCTCATCGCGCTCGACGGCGAAAACCCGTGGGAAGCCTTCGCCGACGGCGGCGAAAAATTCCTGACCGTCTTCTACGAGGCACTGTCCGCCAGCGCCAAACTCCGCACCCGCCGCCTCGGCGATTACTTCGACGCGGCGCGCGACCTGCCCGCCGCCCGCCACCTCCACACCGGCTCGTGGATTAACGGCGACTTCGACATCTGGATCGGCGACCGCGAGGAAAACCGCGCGTGGGAATGGCTCGGCCAGACGCGCGAGTTTCTCCAGTCCGCCGAGGCCGGCCTCGGCGCGGACGCCCGCCGCCGCGCGTGGCGGGAAATCTACGCCGCCGAGGGCAGCGACTGGTTCTGGTGGTACGGCCCCGATTTCCAGAACGACAGCGACTTCCTCTTCGACGCCCTCTTCCGCAAACACCTGCAAAACGTCTACATCCTGGCGAAGACCACCGTCCCGCAACACCTCGACGTCCCCATCCGCCAGCGCGGCCTCCCGCCGACCTTCACCCCGCCCACGCGCTACATCAACCCGCAGATTGACGGCGGCGCCAGCGGCTACTTCGACTGGTACGGCGCCGGCCACCTCGACATGGACATGCAACAAACCGCCATGTTCCAATCCGGCCGCGTCAGCAAAGCCATCTACTTCGGCTTCAACGAACGCTCATTCTTCGTGCGTTACGAATACGCGAACAAAGCCCCCGCGCACATCGTACTGGACTTCTGCAAACCCGCGCACCGCCGTCTCGTCCTGAAGCGCGCCCCCGCCGCCGGCGGCGACTACCACGCCGAAATCGAAACCAGCAAAGACGGCGCGACCTACCATCCGACCGGCGCCACCTTCATCGTCCGCCACAAATCCCGCATCGAATGTGAAGTCCCGCTGACCGTGCTCGGCGTCCCCGGCGACGGCGCCCCGATGGCCTTCTTCATCCAAATCCTCGACCAAGGCATCGGCATCGAGCAATGCCCCGAGCGCGGCCTGATCGAATTCAACGGCCCCTCCGCCGAGTTCGGCCTGCGTAATTGGTTCGTTTAGTCGGCATACTCCCCACCACCCCTGCCTCCTGCGCCAGCAAATTCCCCTTCCGTGAAGGGGTGGCCGCGTAACGGACGGGGTAGTTCAGCGTTCAGCGGGAATACAGCACCAACGCTGAAACACCCCGTCCGCATTCGCGGATAGCCGTGGTTGCGTGGCATAACCTCCGCGGTTGCGAGGCGCGGCCGCGCGGTTGCGGGGCGCAACCACGCGCGCGGGGCCGTCAGCAAACAGCACATAAAGAAACAGTGAACAGCTAGCCGGTGCCCGGCCGCTCCTTCGGCTGCGCTCAGAGCCTACCCTGAGCTTGCCGAAAGGATGACGAATCGTCGCGCGGGGGGGGAGACTGTTAGCTCTCTTCCTCGGCAGATTCGCGCTCGATGGCGGCGTCGTATTCCTCCACCGTCAGCGTGCTGCCGTTGTCATCTAATTCGGGCAGGTCGAAGGAGATGTTTTTCCGGTCGTCTTCCTTCTCGATTTCAATCAGCGGGTCGCCGATTTCCTCGCCCATTGGGACGAGGGTGATGCGGCGGTATTTGTGGAAGCCGGTGCCGGCGGGAATCAGGTGCCCCATGATGACGTTCTCCTTGAACCCGCGCAGTCTGTCGATGCGGCCCAGGGTGGCGGCCTCGGTGAGCACGCGCGTGGTGTCTTGGAAGGACGCGGCGCTGATGAAGCTTTCGGTTTCCAGGGACGCTTTGGTGATGCCGAGCAGCACGGGGGAGCCTTCGGCGGGCTTGCCGCCCTTGCTCGCGATGAGGCGGTTTTCTTCCTCGAACGCGAGGCGGTCCACTTGGTCACCCCACAGGAACGCGGTGTCGCCGGGTTCGTTGACTTTGACTTTGCGGAGCATCTGGCGGACGATGCACTCGATGTGCCGGTCGTTGATTTCGACGCCCTGCAAGCGATAGACTTCTTGTACTTGGTTGACGAGGTATTCTTGCAGTTCCTGGGGTCCGCAGACTTCCAGGATTTCATGCGGGACGACGGGGCCTTCGGTCAATTGCTGGCCTTTCTTGACCACGTCGCCTTGGAATACAATCAGGTGCTTGGACAGCGGCACCTCGTGCTCTTCTTCCATGCCGGATTCCTTGTCCTTGATGACGACGAGTTTTTTGCCGCGGGTGGTGCCGGCGAGATGCACCTCGCCGTCAATCTTGGCGATTTCGGCGGCGTCCTTGGGCTTGCGCGCCTCGAATAACTCGGCCACGCGCGGCAGGCCGCCGGTGATGTCCTTGGTCTTGGCGACTTTGCGCGGGGTCTTGGCCAGACGCTGGCCGGCCTTGATGCGCTGGCCTTCCTTGACCTCGACGTGCGCGCCGGACGGAATCGAGTAAACGGCGACGGGCTGGCCGTCCTTGCCGAGGATGACGATTTGCGGGTGCAGGTCTTCCTTGTGCTCGGTGATGACGGTGCCGACCAGTTTGGTCGTCTCGTCCATCTCGTGTTTCATGGTGACGCCCTCGATGATGTCGCGGAACTCAATCTTGCCCTCTTTCTCCGTGAGAATGGCGACGTTGTACGGGTCCCATTGGACGAAGACGTGGCCTTTCTTGACTTTCTCACCGTCGGCAATGCTGATGACGGCGCCGACGACGACGGAGTATTGCTCCAGCTCGCGCCCGTCCTCGGCGGTGATGGTGATGGTGCCGCTCTTGTTGAGGGCGATGAAGTGACCCTCGGCGGATTGCGCCACGCGGAGGTCGGTGTATTTCACGATGCCGTCGTTGCGGGCCTTGATTTGCGGTTGCTTGAAGACCTGGGAGGCGACGCCGCCGATGTGGAAGGTCCGCATCGTCAACTGGGTGCCGGGTTCGCCGATGGATTGCGCGGCGATGATGCCGACGGCCTCGCCGAGCTTGGCGTGCTGGTTGGTGGCGAGGTTCAGGCCGTAGCACTTCGCGCAAATACCGCGCCGGGTCTCACAGGTGAGCACGCTGCGGATGCGGACGCGTTCCTGGCCGAGCTTTTCAATGGCGATGGCCTTGGCCTCGGTAATCAGTTCGTTGGCGGCGCACACGATGTTGCCGGTGACCGGGTCCACGATGTCGTCGCAACTGACGCGGCCGTAGATGCGCTGACGGAGCGGGACCACCTCGTCGTCACCCTCGTACACGGCCTCGACCCAGATGCCTTTGACGGTGCCGCAATCTTGCTCGGTGACGATGACGTCGTGCGCCACGTCCACGAGTTTGCGCGTCATGTAACCGGAGTCGGCGGTCTTCAGCGCGGTGTCGGCGAGGCCCTTGCGCGCGCCGTGGGTGGAGATGAAGTATTCCAGCACGGACAACCCTTCGCGGAAGCTGGCGACGATGGGCTGCTCGATGATTTCACCGGACGGGTTGGCCATCAGGCCGCGCATTCCGGCGAGCTGGCGGACTTGGTTGCGGTTGCCGCGGGCGGCGGTGTCGACCATGAGGAACACGGGGTTGATTTCCTCCTTGCCGCGGTTGTGTTCCAACGCGCGGAAGGCGACGCTGGAAACTTCCTCGGTGACTTGCGTCCAGATGTCCACGATTTTGTTGTACCGCTCGCCGTCCGTGATGGCGCCGACGGTGTATTGCTTGGCCACGCTGGTGACTTGCTGCGCGGCTTTTTCGACGAGACCTTTTTTCTCGTCGGGGATAATCATGTCATCCATGCCAATCGAGATGCCGGCCTTGGTGGCGTAGCGGAAGCCGACTTGCTTCATCGCGTCGAGCACGCCGACGGTGACGTCGTGACCGCAGATTTGGTAACAGCGGCTGATGATTTCGCCGAGTTGTTTCTTGCCGCACTTCTTGTTATAGAAGCCGAGTTCCTTGGGCCACACTTGGTTGAAGATGACGCGGCCCGGCGTGGTCTCGATGAATTTGGCGGCCTTGTCGCCGAAGAAGGTGTCGCGTCCGCGGTCGGGGTTTTTCAGCATCACCAGGTCGTGCAGGCGGATGACGCCGCTGTCCATGGCGAACAGCACCTCGGTGTCGTCCTCCATGACGCATTTGCGCTGGCCTTCCTTCTGCTTGAGCATGGCGGGGCGCGGATTGGCGGTCAGGAAGCCGCAGCCGAGCGTGATGTCCTGGGACGGCGTGGTGATGGGCTTGCCGTTGGACGGCGCGAAGATGTTGTTCGGCGCGAGCATGAGGATGCGCGCCTCCAGTTGCGCTTCCACTGACAGCGGGACGTGCACGGCCATTTGGTCGCCGTCAAAGTCGGCGTTGTACGCGGTGCACACCAGCGGGTGCAGCCGGATGGCGGAGCCTTCGATAAGCACCGGTTCGAACGCCTGCACGGACAGGCGGTGCAGCGTCGGCGCGCGGTTCAGCAACACGGGATGGCCCAGCGTCACCTCTTCCAAAATGTCCCACACGATGGTCTCGCGGCGCTCAATCATTTTCTTCGCGCTGCGGACGGTGTGCACATAGCCCATTTCCTTCAGGCGGCGGATAATGAACGGCTCGAACAGCACCAGCGCCATTTTCTTCGGCAGACCGCACTGGTTCAGTTTCAATTCGGGGCCGATGACGATGACCGAGCGGCCCGAGTAATCCACGCGCTTGCCGAGCAAGTTCATGCGGAAGCGGCCGGTCTTGCCTTTCAGCATGTCGGACAGCGACTTCAGCGGCCGGTTGCCGGCGCCCTGCACGGGGCGGCCGTGGCGGCCGTTGTCCATCAACGCGTCAACGGACTCCTGCAACATGCGCTTCTCGTTGCGGATGATGACCTCCGGCGTCTTCAACGACAGCAGCGTGCGGAGACGGTTGTTGCGGTTGATGACGCGGCGGTACAAATCGTTCAGGTCGGACGTGGCGAAACGCCCGCCTTCCAGCGGCACCAGCGGGCGCAAGTCCGGCGGGATGACCGGCAGGATTTCCAGAATCATCCATTCGGGACGGCTCCCGGAACTGGCGAAACCTTGCGTCAGCTTCAGCCGCTTGGAAATTTTCTTGCGGAGCTGCTTGCTCTTGGTCGCCGCCAGTGACACTTCCAACTCGGCGGTCAGCTCGGCGAGGTCTATTTTCTTCATGTAATCACGAATCGCCTCCGCGCCCATCTTCGCGACGAATGACATGTCGCCGTACTGGTCCTGCGCCTCGCGGTACTCGGTCTCGCTGAGCAACTGCCGCGCCTCCAGCGGCGTGTTGCCGGGGTCCACGACCATGTAATCCTCGTAATAAATCACCCGCTCCAAGTCACGCGCGGTCATGTCCATCATCAGCCCGATGCGGCTTGGCATGCACTTGTAAAACCAAATGTGCGACACCGGCACCGCCAGTTCGATATGCCCCATGCGCTCGCGGCGCGTGCGCGACAGCGTGACTTCCACGCCGCAGCGGTCGCAAATGACGCCCTTGTACTTGATGCGTTTGTATTTGCCGCACGCGCATTCGTAGTCCTTCACCGGACCGAAAATGCGCTGGCAGAACAAACCGCCGAACTCCGGCTTAAACGTCCGGTAGTTGATGGTTTCGGGATTTTTGACCTCGCCGCGGCTCCAAGACAAAATTGTCTCCGGCGCGGCGATGGTGATGCCGACTTGGTCAAAGCCGATGGAGCGCTCGGCTCCGAGAATCTCGCGTGCTGTCTGTGTTTCCTTGCTCATATATTTTCCGTTGTCGATGGTTAATGGTTAGATGATGACCTCGCGGTCGGTGATGTTTTTTAACTGGTCGGAAGCGTCCTGACTGCGCTCGCCGACCTTGACGTCGAGACACAGGCTTTGCATTTCCTTGATGAGTACATTGAACGATTCCGGCGTGCCCGCTTGCAGCGAGTTGTCGCCCTTGACAATACTCTCGTAAATGCGCGTGCGGCCGGGCACGTCGTCGGACTTGACCGTCAGCATCTCTTGCAACGTGTACGCCGCGCCGTAAGCCTCCATCGCCCACACTTCCATTTCGCCGTAGCGCTGGCCGCCGTATTGCGCCTTGCCGCCCAGCGGTTGCTGCGTGACCAAGGAGTACGGGCCGACCGCGCGGGCGTGAATCTTGTCCGCGACCATGTGGCCGAGTTTCAGCATGTAAATCTGCCCGACCACGACGCGCTGGTGGAATTGCTCGCCGGTGCGACCGTCGAACAATACCGTCTTGCCGTCCTCAGGCAAACCGGCTTCCTTGAGGAAACCGTGAATCTTGGCCTCGGGAATGCCGTCAAACACCGGCGTCGCCACCTTGAAGCCAAGAGCCTTGGCGGCAATACCCAAATGGGTTTCCAACACCTGGCCGACGTTCATGCGCGATGGCACGCCCAGCGGGTTTAATACAATATCCACCGGGGTTCCGTCCGGTAAGAACGGCATGTCTTCCTGCGGCACAATCTTCGCCACCACGCCCTTGTTACCGTGGCGCCCCGCCATCTTGTCGCCCACCGACAGCTTGCGCTTTGAGGCGACGAACACCTTGACCTGCTTCAGCGTGCCGGGGTCAACGTCATCGCCAGCCTCGACGCGGTCCATTTCCACTTCCCTCTCGTTGTTCAACGACTGAAAGCGCGACTCGAACTGGCTGATGATTTCACGAATCTTGATGCGAATCGGACTGGGGTCAATCTCGATGTGGTCGTACACATTCGCCATCTTCCGCAGCAACGTCTTGGTGATTTTACGGTTGGCGGGAATGATAATCTCGCCGGTCTCCGCGTTCACCACGTCCAGCGGGATTTTTTCGTTCAGCAAAATGTTTGACAACGCCTGCGTCAATTCCTCGCGCAACTCGTTCTCGCGCTTGTTGAATTTTTCCGCGATGGCCTTCGCCTGCCGCTTTGCCTCGGTCGCTGACAGACGCTCCTGCCGCGTCACGACCTTGGTCGCGCCGGCGGCGACGCGCACATCCATCACGATGCCCGACGTGCCCGACGGCACAATCAGCGACGAATCCTTGACGTCGGCGGCTTTCTCGCCGAAAATCGCGCGCAACAGCCGCTCTTCCGGCGCGAGTTCGGTCTCGCTCTTCGGCGTGATTTTGCCGACCAAAATATCGCCCGGCGTCACCTCGGCGCCGATGCGCACCACCCCGTCGGGGCCGAGGTTTTTTAACGCCTCGTCGCCGACGTTCGGAATGTCGCGCGTGATTTCCTCCGGCCCCAGCTTGGTGTCGCGGGCGGAAATTTCAAACTCGTCAATGTGGATGCTCGTGTAAATGTCCTCCTTGACAATGCGCTCGTTGATGATGATGGCGTCCTCGAAGTTGTAACCGTTCCACGACATGAACGCGACCAGCACGTTGCGGCCCAGCGCCAGCTCGCCGTTCTCGGTGCAGGGACCGTCGGCGATGACCTGGCCCTTGGCGATTTTGTCGCCGTGGCGCACCAGCGGTTTTTGATTGACGCAGGTGCCCGCGTTGCTGCGCATGAATTTCCGCAAACGATAATAATAAACGCCCGCCTCGGGGTCGCTCTTATGCTTCTTCCGCTCCGGCGCCACGCCGTCCTTGGTGATGATGATTTCGTCGGCGCTGACGCTGGCGACCTTGCCGGCGGACTCGCTGACGATGACCGCCTTGGAATCGCGCGCGACCTTGCCCTCGATGCCGGTGCCCACCAGCGGCGCCTCCGTCTGTATCAGCGGCACGCCCTGGCGTTGCATGTTGGAACCCATCAACGCGCGGTTCGCGTCGTCGTGCTCAAGGAACGGAATCAAACCCGCTGCCACTGAGATAAGCTGTTTCGGCGACACGTCCATGTAGTGAATCTTGGTCGGCTCGAACTCGACGAAATCGCCCTTGTAACGCGACGACACTTTCGTGCCGGCGAGCTTGCCGTCCTTGCCAATCTCAGCGTTCGCCTGCGCCACCACGAAATTTTCCTCTTGGTCAGCGGTCAGGTAATCAAGCTGCTCCGTGACCTTGCCGTTCACGACCTTGCGGTACGGCGTCTCGATGAAGCCGAATTCGTTGATGCGCGCGAACGTGGACATGGACGAAATCAAGCCGATGTTCGGGCCTTCCGGCGTCTCAATCGGGCAAATGCGCCCGTAGTGCGACGGATGCACGTCGCGCACCTCGAAGCCCGCGCGGTCACGGCTCAGGCCGCCCGGCCCCAGCGCTGACAGTCGGCGCTTGTGTGTCAGCTCCGACAGCGGGTTGGTCTGGTCCATCAACTGCGAAAGCTGGCTGCGACCAAAGAAGTCGCGGATGACCGCTGACAGCGCCTTCGGATTGATGAGCTTCTGCGGCGTCATGCCCTCGGTGTTCACGTCGAACAGCGTCATGCGTTCCTTGACCAACCGCTCCGTGCGCGCCAAACCCGTGCGGCATTGGTTCGCCAATAGCTCACCGACAGCGCGAATGCGCCGGCTGCCCAAATGGTCAATGTCGTCCGTGCTCCCCTCGCCCTGCTTCAAATTAATGACATAACTGGTCGCGGCGATGATGTCCTCGTTGGTCAGCACGCGCGTCTCAATATCAGTCGCCAAGCCCAATTTTTGGTTAATCTTGTAACGGCCCACGCGCCCGATGTCGTAGCGCTTCGGGTCGAAGAACAACCGCTTGATGAGCGCCTTCGCGTTCGTCACCGTCGGCGGGTCGCCGGGGCGCAGACGACGGTAGATGTCCTTCAGCGCGTCCTCAGTGTCCTTCGTCGGGTCTTTCTTTAGGCAGCGAATCATCGTGTCATCGCCGCGAATGTCCACCACGTTCACGTTCTTGATGTCGAGGTCGAGCAACTGCCGTACAATCGTCTTCGTCAGCGGCTCGAACGCGCGCGCCACCACCAAATCCTGGTTGGCCGTGTCGCGGATTTCGTTAATCAACACCTTGCTGCTGATGACTTCCTCGTCCATTTCCGGCTTCAGCGCCAAGTCCTCAATCTCGTGGAACAAACTCAAAATCTCCTCGTTCGAGCTGTAGCCCAGCGCGCGCAGGAAGGTCGTGATTAAAAATTTGCGACGGCGTTTGCGGCGGTCAAGATGCACGTAAAGCAAGTCGCTGGTGTCAAACGTCACTTCCAGCCACGAGCCGCGGTCGGGAATGATGCGGAACGAATACAGCGTCTTGCCGTTGGCATGGATGCTCGATTCAAAGCAAATGCCCGGCGACCGGTGCAACTGGCTGACGACCACACGCTCGGCGCCATTGATGACGAACGTCCCGCGCTCGGTCATCATCGGCAGTTCGCCCATGTACACGCGCTCCTCGACGGTGTTGCCGTCGTTACGCAGGCGAAACGTCACGTACAGCGGCGCGGCGTAAGTGACGCCTTCCTTCTGGCTGTCCAGCGAGGACAATTTCGGCTCGTCAATTTCGTAGTTGGCAAAATCCAGCCGGATTTTCTCGTCGTAGCTCTCAATCGGGAACACCTCGGAGAACACCGCTTGCAAGCCCTCGTTCTTGCGCTTGCTCGGCGGGACGTTGACCTGCAAAAAATCCTCATAGGATTTGAGTTGGATTTCAATCAGGTTCGGGATGTCGATCGCGTCTTTCAGTTTGCCAAAGTTAATGCGTTCCCCGGTGTATGCAGTTGCCATAGAATTTGCCTTTAGTCTAACGTTGTTCCACTAACCATGAGGCCCCGAGGCCTCAAAAAATTTTGGGATTGGTTTTCCCCCTCAATCCCGAAGGGAGGGGCAGGCCACCGCTGACGGTGACCTGCCTCCAAACGCCGGCGGTGAGCTTATTTAATCTCAACCTTGGCGCCCGCAGCCTCAAGTTTCTTCTTGATTTCAGCCGCTTCTTCCTTGGTCGCGCCTTCCTTGATGGTCTTGGGCGCGCCCTCGACGAGCGCCTTGGCTTCCGCCAAACCCAGACCGGGCACCGCGCCGCGGACTTCCTTAATCACGCCAATCTTGTTGGCGCCGGTTTCCTTCAAGACCACGTCGAAGGAGGTTTTTTCCTCAACCGGAGCGGCTGCGGCGGCAGCGGCAACCGCGACCGGAGCAGCGGCGCTGACGCCCCACTCCTTCTCGAGTTTCTTGACTAGTTCGGCTAATTTAATCACCGCGAGTTCATTTAACTGACTGACAATATTATCCACGTCTGC
The DNA here is from genome assembly GCA_031265365.1 of Verrucomicrobiales bacterium. GTDB lineage: Bacteria > Verrucomicrobiota > Verrucomicrobiia > Methylacidiphilales > JAAUTS01 > JAIRPN01. The sequence continues at coordinate 6,336 of JAISCS010000092.1, read as the reverse complement.
CATAATTTTTTCTGACCGCCACCATCATTGTCAGCGGCAATCACTTTCAGGTTTTTCGGTTTGCCTAGCGAGCGACACCCGCCGCCCAATTATCCCGAAAAGGCTTTCGGGCTAGAACAAACTCATGCCTTTGTTTGTATTCGACCGCCGCTGGCGATGAGCGTCATCGTCAGCGGCAATCAAAAGGGTTACTCCGTTTTTGCCTCGGCGGACGCGGCGTCTGCGGAAGCCTCGGCCTCAGCGGGCGCGCCACCGCCGTCTTTTTCCAATTTCGCCTTGATAATCTGCGCGAGTTGCGTTGCCGGCGTGTTGATGAGTATCACCAGCTTCGTCCGCAGCGCTTCGAGCGACGGCAAGTCCGCGATGGTCAGCAACATATCCTGCGCCATCACCGCCTTGTCCACAATGCCGATGCGAATGTCCGGCTTTTGGAACTCGGCTTTGAAATTTTTCAACACCTTCGCCGCCGCCGCAAAATCCTTCGCCCCGCACACCACGGCGGTCTGACCTTGCAACTCCTTCTCGTCCAACTCCGGCAACCGCGCCTCTTTCAGCGCCCGGCGGATGTAAGTGTTTTTGACCACGTGAATTTCCCCGCTGACGGCGGCAAGCCGGTTGCGCAGTTCGCTGAACTGGTCCACCTTCAGCCCCGTGTAATCCGTGACAATCAAATACGGCGAGCTTTGCAGCCAGCCCTCGATATTTTTGACAACGCTAAGTTTTTCTTTTCTCATGATTGGCTCCCATTAATTTGCGCTGACCGAGCTCGCGTCAACCGCGATGCCGGGCGAATACGTTGACGCCAGGACGCACGTCCTGATGTACTGGCCTTTCGAGGTCGAGGGTTTCGCGCGCGTAATCGCCGACAACACCGCCGCCGCGTTCTCCGTCAGCTTCGCCTCGTCAAATGACACCTTGCCGCACACGACGGAAATGTTCGAGGTTTTGTCAACCTTGAATTCCACGCGGCCCGCCTTGCACTCGCGCACCGCCTTCGCCGTATCATCAGTCACCGTGCCCGTCTTGGGATTCGGCATCAAGCCGCGCGGTCCGAGCACCTTGCCAAGTTTGCGTACCTCGGTCATCGCCTCCGGCGTTGCCACGGCAACATCGAAATCTTGAAATCCACCGCTGACTTGCTTGATTAATTCCTCGAACCCGACATGCTCGGCGCCAGCGTCCTTCGCCTCATTGGCGGCTCTGCCGGTCGCGAACACCAGTACACGGACTTTTTTACCAGAGCCGTTCGGCAGCGCCACCGTGCCGCGCACCATCTGGTCGCTTTGACGCGGGTCAACCCCAAGGTTGAACGTCAGCTCAACGGTTTCGTCACTTTTTCCAGCCGGCAGTTTTTTCAACAACGCCACGGCATCCTTCAGCGCGTAGCTTTTGTTCTTCTCGACAAGCTCCGCCGCCTTCCTGTATCTCTTACTGCGTTTAATCGCCATTTTTTCCTCCTTGTAGTGTTAACGAGCCACGAACAGCGGCTCTTCTACTTTTTTCACTGTCAGCGCCAATCACCCGGCTGGCGCTGAAAATTTTAGTCAATAATCTCAATGCCCGCCTGCCGCGCGGTGCCGGCGATAATCTTAAACGCCGCCTCTTCCGTGCGCGCGTTCAAGTCTTTCATCTTGACCTTCACAATTTCCATCACCTGCTTGCGCGTCACCTTGCCGACCTTGATTTTGTTCGGCTCCTTCGACGCCGTCGCGATGCCCGCCGCCTTCTTCAACAGCGCTCCGGCGGGCGGCGACTTGGTGATAAACGTGAATGTCTTGTCCTTATAGACCGTAATCACCACCGGCAGGATATTGCCCGCCTCTTTCTGCGTCTTGGCGTTAAACTCTTTGCAAAACGCCATGATATTCACGCCGGCCTGACCCAAGGCGGGACCCACAGGCGGCGCCGGATTTGCCTGTCCGGCGGGGATTTGCAATTTAATCTGCGCTACAATTTCCTTTGCCATAAATTTTTTCCAAACTTTTTCATCGCCGACCGTCACCATCCGCTGATGCTGACTGCCCGCTGACGGTCACGTTATTCCTCAATTTTTGCAACCTGCCAATACTCCAGTTCCACCGGCGTCGAGCGGCCAAAAATGCTCACCGCCACATTCACGCGCCCACGCGCCTCATCCACGCCCTCAATCACGCCCTCCTGTCCCTCAAACGGACCGTCGCCCACACGCACGCGGTCACCGACCTGCCACTGCACTTTCGGCGTCACCTTGTCTTCCTTGTCGCGCAACTGCGCCAGCATCGCGTCCACCTCGCTCTGTCTCATCGGCAGCGGCTTGTCACCGTTGGCGAAGCCCAACACGCCCGGCGTGTCCTTCACAAAATACCAAGTCTTGTCCACCAACTGCTTGTTCTCGTCCAACAAGTACATATTGACGAACACATAGCCCGGATACAGCTTTCGCGTCAGCTCCATTTTCTTCCCGCGCTTGACCTCCGACACGCGCTCCGACGGAATCAAAATCTCGTGGAGGTAATCGCCCATCTCCTCAATACGCACACGCCCGGTCATGCTCTTGAACACATTGCTCTCCTGCCCCGACATGACGTGCAGCGCGTACCATTGCTGCGGATACTTCCGTTCGGCAACGTCAGACTGCGATGTAAAAGTTTCCTCGTTCATTAAAACGCCCCCGTCACCGCCCTGGTCAGCAAGGTCACCAGATTGGAAATGATAAAATCAAAACCGGTCGTGTATCCCGCCAGCAACAGCGAGGCGACGCACACCACCAGCGTCGAGTCAATCAGCGCCTTATATTTGCGAAAACCCGTCTGCTCCGGGTCCCACGGCCAGGTGCATTTCACCAACTCGCCGCGCACCTCGCCGTAGAATCGCGCAAGGGGCTTGCGGTAAACCAACGCCAGCGCCAGTATCACCACCAGCGGCACGATATACCACAAATGCGCGCTCACAAATTTCCAAACATCCATAAACTTTGCACCTTGTCCGCAGGGCAGGAGGGACTCGAACCCCCAACAGGCGGTTTTGGAGACCGCTGCTCTACCAATTGAACTACTGCCCTTCGTTAAACTCTTTGACGCTGCCGCCGACATTGACTTTCTCACCGTCAGCGGCCAAATTTTTCGCGCGGCGCCGCCAGCGTCAGCGGCACCGTGACGGCCAGCGTCAAGCCAGAATCTCGGTCACGCGACCCGCGCCAACCGTGCGCCCGCCCTCGCGAATGGCGAAGCGCATTTGCTGCTCCATCGCCACCGGAGTGATGAGTTCGATTTCAAGCTCCACGTTGTCGCCAGGCATGACCATTTCCACGCCTTCCTTCAACTTCGCCACGCCGGTCACGTCCGTCGTGCGGAAGTAGAACTGCGGACGATAACCGTTGAAGAACGGCGTATGCCGGCCGCCCTCGTCCTTGCTCAACACATACACCGTCGCCTTGAACTTGGTGTGCGGCGTGATGCTGCCGGACTTGGCGAGCACCTGACCGCGCTCCACGTCCTCTTTCTTGACGCCACGGAGCAGGATGCCGACGTTATCGCCAGCCTCGGCGGAATCCAAAATCTTGCGGAACATTTCGATGTCAGTGACCACCGTCTTCTGCGTCGGGCGCAGACCCACGATTTCAACTTCCTCGTTGCGGCTGAGCACACCGCGCTCCACACGCCCCGTGGCGACCGTGCCGCGACCGGCGATGTTGAACACATCCTCGACCGCCATCAAGAACGGCTTGTCCTTCGGACGCTCCGGCAGCGGGATATACTCGTCCACCGCGTTCATCAATTCCAAAATCTTCTTGCCCCACTCGCCATCGGGATTGCCCTCTTCGAGCGCCTTCAACGCCGAGCCTTTGACAATCGGAATGGTATCGCCGGGGAACTCGTACTTGCTCAACAGCTCGCGCACCTCGAGTTCAACGAGGTCGAGCAACTCAGGGTCGTCCACCATGTCCGACTTGTTCATGAACACCACCAGCGCCGGCACGCCGACCTGGCGGGCGAGCAGGATGTGCTCGCGGGTCTGCGGCATCGGACCGTCAGCGGCGCTGACGACGAGAATGGCACCGTCCATCTGGGCCGCGCCGGTAATCATGTTCTTGATATAATCCGCGTGCCCCGGACAATCCACGTGCGCGTAGTGACGCTTCTCCGTCTGATACTCAACGTGCGTCGTGTTGATAGTGATACCGCGCTCTTTCTCCTCGGGAGCATTGTCAATCGAGGCATAGTCACGCGCTTCGGCGAGACCTTTCTTCGACAAAATCGTGGCAATGGCGGCCGTCAAAGTGGTTTTCCCGTGGTCAACGTGACCGATGGTGCCAATATTCACATGCGGTTTGCTTCTTGTAAATGATTCTTTAGCCATAATACTCCTCAAGTTTAGCGACCGGCGAACCGGTCTTTCCTTCTAATTACTGCGCTTTATTTTCCTAATTTATTGTTATTTTTTTGCGGCGCGACACCGTCAGCGGCAGCGCGTCGCCGGTTGCAAAGATTTCACGAGCTTGCGATCGGGATTGAACCGACGACCTCGTCCTTACCAAGGACGTGCTCTACCAACTGAGCTACGCAAGCCTGTGGAAACGTGCCGCAACCTTCACAACCCACAAATCATTGCGACCCATCCCCTCCCCTGCCACAAGCGGGAAGGCGCATGAAACCAAGGCACAACCCACCTTTCGCAAAAAAGGGAACAAAATTTTTAGCAGCCCGTCGCTGTCTGTCAACTTTTTTTTCAAAAAAATAAAAAAATGCGCATTTTTTTTCATGGCAATTTTCTCCCGTGCATTTTTAATAATCTCATGCCAACCGTCAGCGAAAACCGGACCGGCGTCACCGTCAGCGTCCACCTCACCCCGCGCTCCAGCCGTGACAAAATCCTCAAAATCCACGACGGCGCGCTGAAAATCGCCATCCAAGCCCCACCGGTTGACAACGCGGCCAATGACGAACTAATCAAATTCCTCGCCAAAACCCTCGACCTGTCCAAGCGCGACGTGGTCATCGTCAGCGGTCGGTCAAGCAAACGCAAAACCGTCGCCATCAGCGGCATCACCAAGGAAAAAATTTTGCAAACCCTCGCCACCCTCAATGTCAGAGCCTAACTATGGAAATATGAAAAATTTTCCCTCTCGAAGAGGGAATTACTAACATAATTTGCGGCTTGGCGGCTTGGCGCGAGTTCCCTTCGTATCTACTTAGCGAGCTTGCCACCACTACCGCCGGTGTTAAACTAAGTGCATGGACCTCATACACTTTATCAGCGTCTTCTTCGTCGGCCTCGTCGGACTGTTCCCCATCGTCAACCCCTTCAGCACCATCCCGGTCTTCCTCTCCCTGACCGACGGTATGACCCACGCCGAGCGTGAAAAAATCGCCAAGCGCAGTTGCCTATGGGCCGGCGCCATCATGCTTACCTTCTTCTTCATCGGCACCCTCATCCTCTCCTTTCTCGGCATCTCCCTCGACGCCGTGCGCGCCGCCGGCGGGCTGATTGTCACCTTCATCGGCTTCCGCATGTTGTTTGAACTCGCCACCACCCCGTCGCACGACACCCCGGTCTCGCCCGCCGACCACGGCAAGCTCGACCCCTCGCTCGTCCCGCTGGCACTGCCCAGCCTGTCCGGCCCCGGCACGCTGTCCGTCATCATGACCGGCTCCGCGCAAATCGCACAAACCGATGGCTGGGCCGTCAAACTGACCGACTACTTCATCGTCACGCTGGTCATCGTCACCGTCAGCGCCGCGTGCTGGCTGGTATTGCGCGCCTCCATCCGCATCACCCAAGTGCTCGGCTCCAGCGGCTTGGAAGCGTTTAAGAAAATCATGGGCTTCCTGCTAATCTGCCTCGGCGTGCAATTCTTCGCCAACGGCTGCCTCGGCTTCGTCGAAAGCGCCGCCAAGCCCCACCCCGCCCCCGCCGGCCTGGTCCATCCCGTCAAATAGAAAGCAGAAGTGAGGAAGAAAACCTGCTCGTAAGTCGGCACGCGACCAAGGACGGGTTGGCGGTCGAAAGTGGCAAGGAAATGTTCGCGTTCGGTCATGCGGGGCAGCGTAGCAGACTAGGCCACCCAGAACCACCGAGATTTTGAGCACCACGGAGTCAAATTGATATTAACCAAACAGGTTCCTCGTCGTTGCCGTGAAAGCGTTGACACCTCCACCGCTAACGACGAGAAACCATTAAAATAAAAAACTCCGCAGCTCTGCGTCTCCGCGCGAACAACAAATAACCTCAAGCCTTCTCCCCGCGCTCGCGCAGGGCGGCTTTGCGGGAGAGTTTCACGCGGCCCTTGTCGTCCACGCCGATACATTTCACCCACACTTCCTCGCCCATGCGGACGACATCCTCGGTGCGGTTCAC
>JAISCS010000121.1 GCA_031265365.1 Verrucomicrobiales bacterium | reverse complement strand
CCGCGGAGCGCACGGGGTCGGCCAGCGATCACAGCAACCACGCCCCACCCGCTGAACTACCCCGGCGCTCCGCGCCACCCCTTCACGGAAGGGGAATTATGCTGCGCTTACCTCACGCCACTGCCATTCCATTGATAACGGGATAGAACCTGAAATATTATAGCATCTCGCTCTTGCCTCTCCGAGAGAGAGGAATATTGTTGCGGTAAGTTGCAAGATTTTGTTTTTCGGTTAAATTGACCACTGACGGCGTTCCGTAGATGATTTTTTCGGCGAGACAGGATGGCTTCAGCGGAAGCGTGGGAAGAAATATTTGTCGGATGACGAAAAAATGATTTTACATTTATTTATTTTTTGATATTTTTTGCTTTCGGGAGGTAAATTCTTATGACCAGACAGTCCTTAAATGATTTAGCGTTTCGGCGTTGCCGCTGCCGGGGGTTTAGCTTGGTCGAGGTCACGCTGGCGCTGGGGATCATGGCTTTTTCCCTCGTGTCCATCCTTGGGTTGGTGCCCAGTGGGTTGGCTACTTTTCGCGCGGCGATGAATGCTTCTGTCGGCGCGCAAATCGTTCAGCAGATTGTCAGCGATTTGCGGCAAACGGATTGGCAAAATGTCGCCGAGTTGCAGGACATGGTCGGCGAGCCGCGTTATTATGATGACCAGGGCCGTGAGTTGGACGCTGACGCTCAGTCGGCGATTTATCGCGTGGAGGTGACGGTGGCGGCGCAGGACCTCGGCGGGGTCGCCTCGGATAATCTCGCCCGCGCCGTGGTGGAAATCTCCCGCCATCGCGCGGACGCGGCGCCGCCCATCGCGCGTTATCCGGTCATGATTGCCAAGAGCCTGTAACCCCGGAGGCTGACGATGAGGGCCGCAATGACACAGCAGGGATTTTCGGCGACCGTCAGCGGGCCGCGGCGCTGGCGCGCCTTCACCTTGGTCGAGGTCATGGCCAGCGTCGCCGTGCTCTCGCTCATCCTCGTTATTTTAATGGCGGTCACTGTGCAGTTGAGCAATCTGTGGCAGCGGACTTCCGGGCAGATTGAGCAGTTTCGCGGGGCGCGCATGGCGTTCGAGTCGCTCACGCGCCGGCTCAGCCAGGCCACGCTGAACACGTATTGGGATTACGACAACCCGACCACGCCCACGCGCTATGTGCGGCAGTCGGAGTTGCGGTTTCTCATGGGGTCAACCGCCGCGCTGACCGGTGGCGCCGCGTCGCGCCCGACGCACGCGGTGTTTTTCCAGGCGCCGCTCGGCTTGGTGGATGACACGCGCGCCGATGCCGCCGCCGCTGACGGTCTCGCCAACTTGCTCAACACGTGCGGTTATTTCATTGAGTTCGGCGACAATGAGGCGGAGCGGCCCCGGATTTTCGGCCTCACCATTGGCGCGCCGCGTTACCGTTATCGGTTATACGAGTTCATCCAGCCGGCCAACGCGCTGACGTTGTACAATTTCACCGGCACCACGCGCGATTACACCGGACGCGATTGGTTTGACTTGGACGCGGCCGACCGTCCCGCGCACATCCTCGCTGACAATGTCATCGCCCTCGTCCTCCGCCCCCGGCTCTCCGCGCAGGACGCGGACGGCGCGCCGCAATTCACCGACTACGGCTACGATTCCACCGCCACCAACTCCGACGCCGCCCTCAATCCCAAGAACCAACTCCCGCCCATCGTCAGCGTGACCTTGGTCGCCATTGACGAGACCACGGCGCGGCGGTTGGAGAACGGCGGCGCGGCGCCGGACTTCGGGCTGGACGCGTTGTTTGTCAACGCCGGGCAGCAGGAGGAAGATTTGCGCGCGCTGGAGGATAACTTGATTGCCAGTCATGCCAATTACCGGATTTTCACGGCCAATATCGCCATTCATGGCGCGAAATGGAGTCGGGAGCAGGGGGATTGAAATGAAAAAGTTTTTTGGGTTTATTAAGTTTTTGGGTTCCTCAGCGTTGGCAGTGGAAGCGCTGACGCCGGAAGGGTTAAGCAAACGACTTAATGGGTTGTCCCTGAAGCTCGCGGGGACAAGCAAACGACCTGATTGCTTAAGCCGGCGACTTGATTGCTTAAGCCCGAGACTCGCGTGCTTAAGCCCGCGACTCAATTGCTTAAGCCTGAAGCTCGCGGACTTAAGCCCGGAACAGCCCCGAACGCTGAAACACCCCGTCGGCTGGCGCCGCCACCCCTCTTCGAGAGGGGAATTAGCTCGCGCAAAGGGCACAGTCAGCGGGGTCGGTTTCCGCGCCAGCGATTCCCCTTCCGTGAAGGGGTGGACGCGGAGCGGACGGGGTAGTTCAGCGTTAACAGGAAATCAGCACCAAACGCTGAACTACCCCGTCGCTCCGTGCCACCCCTTCACGGAAGGGGAATTTCGGCGCGCGCGCGGCGTGGCGCTTATCACCGTGCTGGGCGTGCTGGTGCTGGTGTCCGCCCTCGTTATCGCCTTCCTCGCCAGTGTCAAGACCGAGTTGGTCAGTTCGCAAAGTTACGCTTACGGCGCGGGCACGCAGCAACTCGCCGACTCCGCCGTCAGCCTGGCCACCGCCCTCATCCGCGACGCCACCAAGGGCGGCACCGCCGCTGACGCCCCGCTGGCGTGGGCCTCGCAGCCCGGCATGATTCGCACGTATGACACCAGCGGCAGGCCGGATACTTTTTACAAACTCTACTCCTCCGACAACATGATTGTCAGCGGCGCCGATTTCGACCTCGCCGACGAAGTCCCGCCCGCCGACTGGGACGCGCAAACCGGTCTTTACGTTGACCTCAACGCGCCGGTGCGTGACAAGGACGACCGCTGGCATTTTCCCATCATTGACCCGCGCGCCAAGAGCACCGTCAGCGGCAGCAGCATCGAGGGCTTCGATTACTGGGCGGACTTCAACGGAGAGGCCATCAACGGCGTGGTCCTCCCCGGCGCCGGCGGCGCTGACAGTCAGCGGCTGCCCATGCCCGTGCGCTGGCTGTATGTCTTGCAAGACGGGCGCCTCGCCACCCCCGCCACCGCCGCCGACGATGTCGTCACCTTCAGCGGCGACAACCTCCCGACGGCGGACAATCCCATCGTCGGCCGCATCGCCTTTTGGGCTGACGATGACACCTGCAAGTTGAACATCAACACCGCCAGCGAGGGCACGTTCTGGGACCGCCCGTGGGCGAACACCGAGACGGAGCAACATTTCGCCACCGCCATCCCCGCGCAAAACGAGTTCCAACGCTTCCCCGGCCACCCCGCCAAGACCGCGCTGAGCACCGTCTTCGCCCCCATCATTCCCTCGCCCAACAGCGGCACCGGCGGGCCGGCGTTGCCCTACGTGAGCAACGTGGCGACTAATCAAACCCAACTCGCCGCTTATTATGACCTAACCCCGCGCGTCAGCGACGGCGCGACGCGCGGCGGCACCGTCAACGAGACGGACAGCGCCTTCCGCCCCATCGTCAGCGGGACGAAGAACGACCGCCTCTACGCCTCGGTGGACGAACTATTATACAATCCGGCGCGCGCCATCACCGCCAGCGGCACCCTCACGGTCAGCGGCACCGTCTTCAGGGAGTTTTTGGAACAGGCGCAATTCTTCCTCACCGCCCACAACCGCGCGCCGGAGTTGAACTTGTTCGGCCAGCCGCGCCTCGCGCTCTGGCCGTTGCAAGCCGACCAGCGCGACCGCAACACCAAGGACAAGCTCATCGCCTTTTGCACCACCATCGGCAACCTGCCTTATTATTTTCAACGTTATAACACCTACACCCGCGCCGGTCTGGCCGACGCCAGCAGCCAGTCCGCGACGCGGGACTGGCAAATCGCCCGCAACCGCGATTTGTGGAACTACCTCGACAATCTCACCCAGCGCGACATCCCTGGCTTCGGCGGCAGCTTCGCGGCCAAATACGATGCCGGGGTGCCGCAGACGCGCCGCCAGATTTTGACCGAGATGTTCGACTTGATTCGCAGCGGGGTGAACACCTACAGCACGGTCGCCGCTGGTGGCGCGGAGACGCCGAGTGACTACGCGCCATCCTTCCGCCACATCGGCGCGGCGCAGGTGATTCCCATCCAACCGCCCGCCGCCGACGGCACCCAAGCGGTGGGCACGCTGGGTTTTGGCCGCACGACCACGCTGGTCGGCGCGGCGCTGGTGTTCTTCCGCTCCAACATGGCGTTCTTCACCACCACAGGCTCCACCAGCAACGGCAGCATCGTTGACACCGACCCGAAACTTCGTTCCGCGCTTAATCCGCAGGGCGTCATCGTCACCCCCGGTGCGGAAATCAGCGCCGTGCTGTTACTCAATCCGTACCATCCCTCCCCCGGCTTGCCACCGCTCAATCCCCACTTGCAATATGAAGTCAGCGGCTTGCAATCGCTGAAGGTCAGAGGCGCCACGGACGCCGCCGCCCAAGCCTTGCTGTTTCACAACGACACGCTGACCAACAAGCTCACCGCGCGCGGGGAGTTCTCCGGCGGCGCGAACATCACCCCGTGGTTCGGCGTTATCCGCTCCCTCCGCTACGCTGTTGATGCCAACCGGGACGGCAACAAAGTGGAGGGCTTCAACGGCGCGGACAACCAGTTTCCCTTCATCACCACCAGCGGCGTGCCGATGAGCAAGGATGACACCACCTTTGACTTTGAGGGCGGCACCATCGTCGTCAAGGTTTGGGACGGGGCCAAGCAACACCTCCTGCAAACCGTCACCATGACTTTCCCGCCCGCCACCGGTTTGCTCATGCCCACGTCCACACCTTATCCCATCACCACCAATCCCGCCAACCTGGCCACCAACGAGCCGTTCAAGTATTTCAGCAACGCCCGCATCTATGAAGCGCCCGGCACCTCCATGGACAAGCCCTGGCAGCGGCGCATGATGCTGTATTTCCCCATTCCCAATGACATTTCCGACAACAGCTTCAGCGTCGGCAACCGCCCCGCCCTCGGCGTCACCGACAGCGGGCAAAACATCGTCTATTGGGTGCAAGACATCTCGCGCGGCATCGAGGCTGACCCCGACGGCCCCGCCAAGGGCGACCTGCGCGTCTATGCCGCCCTGTCCAACGTGACGGCGGACTACTTCCGCGCCGCCAGGGCGCCGGACGGCTTTGCCGCCTACGACACCGCGCAACTCACCGACATCACCGGCACCGCCTACAAATACGCCAACGTGCAGACCTTGCGCGACAACACCACCACCAGCGGCGGCGGCGCCTTCGGTTACGACAACAGCCCCTACGCCACCACCCCGACGCCTTATCAAAGTGTGAACCGCGACAGCACTTACCCGCATTTCAAATCCTCCGGCGGCGGCTCTTCCACCGAGCGGCGCGTGATGTTGCTCTCGACCATCTCCACCGGACTCCTCATTCCCAAGAACAAACTGGCAGCCTACAAAGGCAGCGACGGGGACAGCAGCTTCCACGGCGCGCAGGAATACCGTTCCAGCGCCCGCCCGTCCGTCGCCAACGGCTTGAACGGCGCGTATCTCAAGGCCGGCGACACCAACCTGCTCGGCGATTGGGACAACCTCACCGGCCTGCTGCCGGACGGCGCCTACATCAACAAACCCGACGAGGGCAACGCCTCCACCACCAGCCGCACCGCCAACGCCGGCGACGTCGCCTCATACGACGGCACGCGGGACATCATCGGCGGTTACTTCTCCCGCGAATTCTACGGCAGCGCGGCGGGCCAAGGCTACATCACCGACAGCGCCACCGCCGACCACTCCACCTTCTCCCCCAACCGCCAAGTCGCCTCCGCCGTCATGTTCGGCTCCCTGCCGACCGGCATCAACCCCGCCGACCCCGCCCACGTCAAGCCCTGGCAAACCCTGCTCTTCTGCCCCAACCCCATCGCCAACAACACCACCGACCCGCCCACCACCAACCACCCCGGCTTCGGCACCCCCGCCGCCGGCCCACCCTTCACCCTGCCGCCGGACTACCTGTTCCTCGACCTGTTCACCATGCCCATCGTCGAGCCTTACGCCATCAGCGAACCATTCTCCACCGCCGGCAAAATCAACATGAACTACCAAATCGCCCCGTTCACCTACATCCGCCGCAGCACCGGCGTGCGGGCCGTACTGAAGACCACCCGCCTGATTGCCATCCCGCAAGCCATCTCCACCCACACCGGCGTCAACAGCTACAAGGACGGCCAGCGGTGCCTGGTCGAATTGCGCTACAACATCAACCCCGACGAGGAAACCGGCACGCTGCGAGGCTTTCAAGACCGTTTCGCCGACAATGACATCTTCCGCAGCGCGGCGGAAATCTGCGCCATCCACCTCGTCCCGCAACGCATCCGCGAACTCAGCGGCAACATGGCCTACCCAGCCGGCATCAGCGACCCCACCTACGCCACCACTCCCGCGTGGTGGAACAACTTCCTCCTCACCGGCGACAACACCCGCGAATTCCCCTACGGCGACCTCTACGCCCGCCTCACCACCAAATCCAACACCTACACCGTCCACGTCCGCGTCCAATCACTGAAAAAAAACACCGCCACCAACCCCGCGCAATGGGACGAGCACCGCGACGCCATCGTCAGCGAATACCGCGGCGCCACCACCGTCGAGCGCTACATCGACACCAACGCCACGCTGCCCGACTTCGCCACCGCCACCGCCGGCAGCGCCGAGAACTATTACAAAATCCACATCATCAACACCAAGAAATTCCAATTCTAATGAACCCCGGCCAACCACCCGCCTTCACCCTGCTCGAACTCATGGTCGTCATCGCCATCGCCGCCATGCTGACCATCGCCGCCGTCCCCGCCTTCAACGCCATCACCCGCGGCTCCCAATTGACCCAAGCCGGCCAACTGCTCACCGACGAACTCGCCCTCGCCCGCCAGGCCGCGCTGACCAGGAACCGCGCCGTCGAGGTGCGCCTCTACCGCTGCCCCGCCCGCGACGCCCGCCACTACCGCGCCATCCAGAGCTTCGTCATCGACGACGACACCGGCCGGGCCGTGGCCACCGGCCGCGCCCGCTTCCTCCCCGCCGGCGTCATCATCGACGCTGGCAGTGAGCTTTCCCCCCTCCTCCAACCCGAGCGCGCCAAGACCGCCTGGACCGACGCCGACCCCCAACTCCCGCTGCCCGACCTCGGCACCGACTACGACGCCCGCGTCTTCCGCTTCCAATCCGACGGCACCACCAACCTCACCATCACCGCCCAATGGTTCCTCACCCTGCACCACGCCACCCTCGGCGACAACCTCGGCGCGCTGCCGAACAACTACTACGTCATCCAAATCAACCCGCTCAACGGCAGCGTCCAAACCTACCGCCCATGACCGCACACCCGCCATCACTTATACCTCCAAATTTCCCTCTCGCAGAGGGATGGACGGGGTATTGCGAGAGTCCAGTGAGCGCGGGCAAGGCGCCCTTGGGAACGCGGGGCTCCCGCCCCGCTGGTGCGGATGCGGGGCAGGAGCCCCGCGTTCCCAGGGGCGCCACCCCCGTGCCAGCGTAAATTCCCCTCTCGCCGCACATAAGGAACCCCAATTATGAAACCCAAAACCTTCACCCAGCACCTCGCCGCCCTGCGCCGCGCCCACGCCAAACTCATCAACCGCAACAACCCCGTCGACCCCGCGTGGCATAACGGCATCTACGAACGTTATAAAAACCCCGTCATCACCGCCGCCCACACCCCCCTCGAATGGCGTTACGACCTCTCCCCGCGCACCAACCCCTTCCTCCTCGAACGCCTCGGCGTCAACGCCACCTTCAACGCCGGCGCCATCGAATTCAACGGCAACATCTGCCTCTGCGTCCGCGTCGAGGGCAGCGACCGCAAAAGTTTCTTCGCCATCGCCGAATCAAAGAACGGCCTCGACCACTTCCGCTTCTGGGACGAACCCTGCCTCATCCCCGCCACCGCCGACGTTGACACCAACATCTACGACCTGCGCCTCACCCGCCACGAAGACGGCTGGATCTACGGCCTCTTCTGCACCGAGCGCCGCGACCCCGCCGCCCCGCCCGCCGACCAATCCAGCGCCATCGCCCAATGCGGCATCGTCCGCACCAAAGACCTGCGTCACTGGCAGCGCCTCCCCGACCTCCGCACCCCGTCGCCCCAACAACGCAACGTCGTCCTCCACCCCGAATACATCAACGGCCAATACGCCCTCTACACCCGCCCGCAAGACGGCTTCATCGACACCGGCGGCGGCGGCGGCATCGGCTGGGCCTTGTGCGACACCATGGAACACGCCACCACCGGCGCCGAGACCATCCTCGACCCCCGTCACTACCACACCATCAGCGAACTCAAAAACGGCCCCGGCCCCGCCCCCCTCAAAACGCGCGCCGGCTGGCTGCACCTCGCCCACGGCGTCCGCGCCACCGCCGCCGGTCTGCGCTACGTGCTGTATCTGTTCCTCACCGACCTGCGCGACCCGGCGCGTCTCATCGCCAAACCGCAAGGCTACCTCATCGCCCCCGTTGGCGCAGAACGCACCGGCGACGTCAGCAACGTCGTCTTCAGCAACGGCTGGGTGGCGCGGGAAAACGGCACCGTGCTAATCTACTACGCCTCCGCCGACACCCGCCTGCACGTTGCCACCACCACCATCGCGCGCCTGCTGGACTACGTCACCCACACCCCCCCCGACGCCCGCCACACCGCCGCCTCCGTCCAACAACGCCTGGCGCTCATCCGCGCCAACCAAACCCTTCGCCCGCCCGCAATGCCCCCCTCGCCGCGCCGCAAACGCTGAACTCCCGGCGGAAGAATTTTGATGTTCGCGCGGAGCCGCTGAGCCGCAGAGGGGTTTAACCATTCCCCGCTCGTAGAGGGGTGGCGCGGCGCGACGGGGTGTTTTAACGTTCCGCGCTCTTCCCTCCTGAAACGCTGAACTACCCCGTCGGCTCGCGCCGCCACCCCTTCACGGAAGGGGAATGCACGGAAGGAAAACCAACTCCCGCACCAACCCCGCCGCCGCCACCTCCAACAACTCATCCGCCCGCCGCATAGACTCCTCCGTCGTCGCCACCAACTCCCGCAAACTGACCACCGCCGCGAAACCATCCCGCAAAATCTCCCCGCGGCCAGCATCCAGCATCCCGACCACCGCCCCCACCGGCACCCCGGCCGCGCGCCCCGCCCGCATAATGCCATACGCCGCCTTGCCGCACCGCGACTGGCCATCCATCTTGCCCTCGCCCGTGACCAGCAGCGCCGCCCCCGCCAGCTTCTCCCGCAACCCCGTCTCATCAATCACCAACTCCACCCCGCTCCGCAACCGCGCCCGCAACACCCCCAGCAACGCCGCCCCCAAACCACCCGCCGCCCCCGCCCCCGCCCGCTCCGCCACCTCCGCGCCCGTCGCCTGTTTCAACACCAGCGCGTAACGCCGCAACGCCTCGTCCAGCGCCTCCACCATCAACGGCGTCGCCCCCTTCTGCGGCCCATACACCCGCGACGCCCCCTGCTCGCCGCACAACGGATTAGTCACATCACACGCCACCAAAATCTCCGTCTCCGCGAGCCGCCGGTCCAGCCCGGACAAATCCACCGTCGCCAACCGCCCCAACGCCGCGCCCCCCTCCGGCAACTCAGCACCGTCAGCATCGCCGAACCGCGCCCCCAGCGCCCGCAACATCCCCGCCCCGCCATCATTCGTCGCCGACCCCCCAATGCCGACCACCAACCGCCGGCACCCGCGCCCCAGCGCATCCAAAATCAACTCACCCGTCCCGCGCGAACTCGTCACCAACGGATTCCGCTCCCCCACCGTCAACAACGGCAACCCCGACGCCGCCGCCATCTCAATCACCGCCGTCCCATCCGGCAACACCCCGTACACCGCCGTGATTTCCCGCAACAACGGGTCGCGCACCCGCGCGCTGACCGTCACCCCGCCGCGCCCCGCCACCAACGCCGCGACCGTCCCCTCCCCGCCATCCGCCACCGGCACCTTCACCACCACCGCATCGGGGAAAACCCGCCGAACGCCCCGCTCCACCCCATCCGCCACCGCCAGCGAATCCAAGCACCCCTTGAACGAATCACACGCCACCACGATTTTCATCCCGTCATCCTACCCGCCGACCATCAGCGGCACAATTCCCGAATGCCTCGGCGCCAGCAAATTCCCCTTCCGTGAAGGGGTGTCCGCGCCAGCGGACGGGGTAGTTCAGCGTTCATCGCCTGGCGCGCGGATGTCCCGCCCGCAAGCGGACAAGATATCCGCGCGCCATACATTTGCGGCCACGCCGATAGCCCCGCGCGGGTAACCAATCCGCGTTTCGCGGCTTCGCCCAAGGCAGCGGCAACGAACACTGAACTACCCCGTCGGCTCGCGCCGCCACCCCTTCACGGAAGGGGAATTAGCGTCTTTACTCCTTTGCGCCTTTGCGTTAATTTTCGCAAACTGAAGCACCACCGGGGAATGGCGGGAGGGTTAGGCTAGTTCCAGTGTCGCGCCTAGTCGTGGGTGCGCGGTGGGTTCTCGCGGTTGCATGACGAGGCGGTGGATGATGGCGCGGGTGCCGTCGTGGGCGTCGTATTCGTGGCGTTCGACGCGGGTCCATTCGGCGCCGGGGACGGCGGTGAGTTTCAGCGTCAGTGGGCCTTGGCGGATGAGGGCGCGGGCGGGATGTTCGATGTGAACGTCAGCGGCGGCGGTGATGAGTGCGCTTGCGCACGTGCCGCCGGCGCGCGTGGTGATTTCGTCCAGCCAGTCGAGGCGGCCGGCGCGCTTGTGCAGCGTCAGCGCGCGGGTGAATTTTTCCACGCCGGCGGCGGCGGGGTACGCGGTGGCGAGGTCGGCGGCGAAGGTCACGGTATCGCGGTCGCCATCGGCGCTGAGGATGACGGCGCGGTATTGCCGGCCCTCGGCTTGCTCGCAGCCGTTGATGATGGGCAGGCTGTGGCCGAGGGTACGGGTGGCGAGGAGTTCGTAGCGGCGCGGGCTGAAGGTTTGCGCGGTGTACATGGGCGCGCCGATTTCGCTGACGAAGCTGTGGCCGTCGATGTTGAGGATGAAACTGCCGAGGTCGTTGTGGTTGTGCGGGACGCCGTTGTGCCCGCCCTTGGCGGCGAGTTCCCAAGCGTGACCGCTGGCGTCGCCGCCGGTGACCATCCATTCTTGCAGGTCGGCGAAGTAGGCGTCGGGCTTCACCGTCGGCGGGGCGGGGTCAGTGCCGGCGTTCGGCGCGAGGAGGAAGAAACGCAGCCATTGAAAGAGGTCGGCGCGCTGGGCGTCGAGGTCGGGCGGGCGGCTGAGGATGAAAGCGTAGTTGGCGGCGGCTTGGCGCAAACAGGCGGCGTCGCCAAGGCGCCGGCCGAGATATTGCAGGATGGCGGGGCGAATGGCGGCGTCGGGCACGCAGTCGGCGAAGTTGACGACGCGGCCGCCGCGCCAACTCACGGCTGGGCCGTATTTGGCGATGGCGGCGGTTTTGGCGAGGCCGGCCAGCAGCGTCAGCTCGCCGCCGGCGCGGGCTTCCAACTGCTCGCTGAGGATGGCGAACCAGCCGAAGCCGTAGCCCCAGTACGCCGGCCCTTCCTCGCAACCGCCGTCATCGCCGAAGCTGCCAAGGTAAGCGGCGAGGTATTTGGCGGCGTGCTCAAGCAGGCGCGCGACGGTCTCATGGTCGGCGACGGCGAGCGCGGCGCCGAGCAAACCTTGGTGACAAACAGCGACCCAGTTGTTCGTCCATTGCGTCCACCAAAAGCGCGTAGAGTCGGCGAGGTAGTTGTCGAAAAACTCGCGGTGGAGGCGCGCGCTGACGGTGGCGCGCAAGTCTTGCGGGATGACGCTGCCGAAGACGGCCAGACATTCGCCCACGAAGTTCGCCGTCTCCGCGCCGAAGAGGTCAATCTCCAGCGGGTCGCGGCCCGCGGGCGCCAGCGCGGGATTTTTGATGTGCGCGGGCAGCGCCCAGGATTCCTCGCTGACGATGGCGCGGAACTTGGCGGTGAAACTTTGCGCGATGGCGGCGCGCTGGCCGTCACCCGCGCCCGCCGCCAGCAGCGCCACCGCCGCGCGGGCGACCCGCCGCCGCCGCTCGTAATAAACGCACTCGAACGGCAGACGCAGACCGGTGCGGTGGTAGTCGCGGTACAAGTCGTCGGTCAACGCCGGCAGCGGCTCGTCACGCTCGGCGGCCTCGCGCGCGCGGATGGCGTCGAGCACGGGCAGCGCGCGGGGATTGGCGAGGGTCCGCGCCCAGCGCGCGTCGCCCAGCGGCGGCAGCGGGGACTTGACGGGGTGGCGTTCGAGGATGGGCCGCAGTTCGGTGACCGTCAGCGGGTTGGCGAGGAGATTGGTCATGATGAAAACGTCTGGTTTATTGAATTGGATTTAACTGGGCGTCATTGCGTCTTGGCGCGAGTTTTCATAAAAAAATCCGGCCCCACGCACGAGGCCGGATTTTTTATAAGCACTCAAGTCAGTTCTTGGGCAAGCCGAGTTTCTCGAAGACCGGGATGAGCGCCTCGGCGATTTTGGGGTAACCGCTGGTCTTGTTGACGTGCAACAGGTCTTTCTCGAAGAGTTCGGGGTTCGGCTCATTGACCGCGTCGGGGGCCGTGAGGAACAGCGAGTAGAGGTCGACGATGGTGACGTTTTTCTCGCTGGCGAGGGCGCGGATGCCGTCGTTCACGTCGAGCAACCACTGGTTGTCAATGGGCGCGGTGTTGCTCTTGCGCGGGAGGATGGTGCAGAGGATGATGGGCATGTCCGGCTTGGCGGCGGTGGCTTTGTCGAGGATGGACTTGATGTTGTCGACGACGCCGTCCTCCTTCTTCGCGTGGGCGGAGAGGTCGTTGGAGCCGATGAGAATGACCAGCGCCTTCGGGTTGAGGTCCAGCGCGTCCTCTTGCAGCCGCCAGAGCGTGCCGCGCGTGGTGTCGCCGCCGATGGCGCGGTTGACGATGCGATAGCCGGGGAAATAACGGGAGGTATTCTCCGGGTTCGCGCCCATGTTGCCGAAGATGGAATCGCCGACGAAGACGATGCCGTCCTGCGAGGTGCCCTTGATGGACTCGAACCAGTTACGGTTGTCGCGGAACCAGCCCTTGATGCCTTGGTTGGGCGGGATGGAGCCTTTGCCGACGCCGATGCCGTTCCACGCGTCGCTGTCGCGGTCGGGCATATCGGTGGCTTGAACTTGGAACATGAACATTCCGCTCATCATTGTGACAGCGGACCATTTAAGTATGGCTTTGATGGACATGAAGTTCAGGTTACGGATTATTCCCGCGCTAACAATGGATTTACCGAAGAATATTTTGCATTTTATTTGGGAGTGCCCGGATGACTTTGAACTCCGTCCAGGTCATTCCTCGTAAATAAAATGCCGCGCCTTGAGTTCGTCGATTTTTTTGTGGAACTCGTCGCGGAACGGCTCGGACAGGCGTTCCAAGATGCGGTACACTTGAATCTCACCCTTGATGTCGCCCTTGTCTTCGAGCAGTTTGGCGGCGCTGACGCCGGCGCGGCTGAACCAATAATGTTCCGGCTCCGCCGGCAGGCCGGTTCTCTCGCTGGGCAGCAGGCGGCCATAAATCACCTCAAGGTACGCGGCCAGCGCCTCGGTGGGCCGCTGTTGCTGGGCGAGGATGTCGCCCTTGAGACAGCCGGCCTCGTTGTGCTGGCTGAGGGTGATGTCTTTTTTGGCGGCGAGGACTTGATTGACCACGGTCAGCGCCGCGTCGTACTGCCGCGTGTCGCCCTTGGCGAGACGGTAGAGGCAGTTGGCTTTGCGCAGGGAGGCGTCGGCCCAAATCGGGTCGGGTAGGCGGTTGGCGATGACGGAATCGGCGATGCGGATGGCGTTTTGCCATTTGCCGGCGAGGTTGTAACAGCGCACTTGCACGATGCGGGCGTCGGCCTTGATGGGCGAGGCGTCGGGAATTTTTTCCAGGATGGCCACTGCCTCGGAGTAATTGCCGAGGGTCATGGCGCACTGGCCGGCTTTGTACAGCGCGATTTCAGCGTAAGCGCCGGCGGGGAATTGCTCGGCGACTTGCAGGAAGCCGGTCTGCGCCTTGGCGTGGTCGCCTTGGTTGAAGTGAGAGTCAGCGGCTTGGAACAAAGTCTTGGCGACCAAGTCATCGTTCTTGGGGAAACGGTCGGCCAGCTTCGCCAGCTCGGCGCGGAAGTCGTCGGGCTTCAAGCGCGCCTTTTGCAACAACAGCCGCAGATACACGGCCTCGGCCAGATTGTCGTAGTTGGGGAAAGCCTGTTCCAGCGTTTGCAAATTTTGCAACGCCTCGTCGGTCTGGCCGGATTGAAATTGCAACAACGCCAGCCGGAACGTCGCCTCGGCGGCGGCGGCTTGATTGTCCTTGCCTTGCGTCAGCGTTTGGTAAATTTTCTGGGCGTCAGCGTCGCGGCCCGCCGCCTCCTGCAACCGCGCCTGTTCCATCGCGAGGTCGGCCAGGCGCGGGCTGGTCGGGAATTTCGCGGCGAACTCCGTTTGAATCGCGGCGAACTCGTCGGTCTTCCCGTCGCGCGCCATGAGCGTCAGCGCCTGAAAATAAGCGTCCTCCGCCTGTTTGGGATTGGCGGACTGGCGGGCGACGGCGAGAAAATCCGCCAGCGCCTCGGTCGGGCTGCCGCGCTGCGCCTGAATCTCGGCGAGGCGGTAGGCGGCGTCGAGCGCCAGCGGCGTGTTCGGCAACTGCGCGCGGACTTGGCCGAAAATCTTGGCGGCGGCGGCGAGGTCGTTCTTTTTCAAAAAGCAATCGGCGATGAGCAACTGCGCGGGGCCGGACCATTCGCTGTTGGGCTGGCCGGCGTTCAGGCTGTCCAGCTCGGTGATGGCGGCGTCGTAGTTGCCGGTGTTGTAGTAGAACAGGCCGATGGCGTACAGGCCGGAGAGTCCCGTCGCGCCACGCTCGCGGGCGACCTTGCGGATGGCGAGCGCGCCCTGCGTCAGCGTGTTGTTTTTCGACTGCGCGTTGAGATATTCCAGCACGGCGGCCTGCGTCACGTCGGGGTCGCTGGCGGTCGCGTAGGCTTGCTGGAAGGCCTCGGCGGCGGCGGACCATTTGGCTTGCGTTTTGTGAATCAGGCCGAGGCCGAACCACGCCCTCGCCACCAGCGCGTTGGGGAAGGCGCGCGGGTCGCCGGTGATTTTTTGGTAATGCTCGACGGCCTTCGCCGGCTGGTCCGCGAGGCGCGCAAGTTCGGCGGTCCAGTAGTACAACTGGTATTGCGCCTTGCGGTCAAGCTTCTCGCGCGCCATTTGGTCGACGATGAGTGTCGCCTCGTCGAGCTTGTTGCCACTGATGAGGACGCGGGCTTTTTGCAACAACGCTTGCTGGCGGTCGGCGGGGTTTTTGGCGACCAGCAGCGGGTCGAGCGCCGTCAGCGCCGCCGTCTCGCCCTCGGTTTGCAGCAGGGCGACGCTGAGGTTCAGCCGCGACCGGACAGCGGACGGGGCGTCGGGATATTGTCGCAACCCCTCGCGGTACAACGTGACGGCCTGCGCCCAGTCTTTCAGCGCGAAGGCGGTCTCCGCGTGCCAGAAGATGAACTCCGGTTTCAACGCGTCGGGCGTGTTGGCGGGCGGCGTCATGGTCAGCGGCAGCGCCAGTTTCGGCTGGCCTTGGAGCAGGTGGCACTGCGCCAGATAAATCTTGGCCTCGGCAGTTAGCTCGCTGTTGGGGAAATCCTTCAGGAACTTGGCGAGGTGCAACGCGGCCACGTCGTAGATGCCGTCCTGAAACGCCTTTTCCGCGAACGTCAGCGCCTGGGTTTCCTCTTTAGCGGGCTTGGCCGCCGCCGGTGACGTGAAACTTAACGCAAAGACGCAAAGGAGCAAAGACGCGAGGGATTTTGTTAAAAAAAACTTCGCGTCAAAGCAACCAGTCGCCGGTCTTTTTTTCAAACTTTTGTTCATGCAATTTCACCTTCAAAAATTTTCCCGTGTGACTGGTCTCATGGTCAGCGACCGTCTCCGGCGTGCCCTCGGCGACGACACGGCCACCGCCGGCGCCACCCTCCGGGCCGAGGTCAATAATCCAGTCCGCGCATTTTATCACATCCAAGTGGTGCTCGATAATAATGATGGTATTTCCCGCGTCACGCAAATTGAAAAGCACCCTCATCAATTGTTCAACATCGGCGAAATGCAACCCCGTGGTCGGCTCGTCCATGATGAAACACGTGCGGCCCGTCGAGCGTTTGCCCAACTCGGCGGCGAGTTTGACCCGCTGCGCCTCGCCGCCGCTGAGCGTGGTGGCTGATTGCCCCATGTGGAGGTAGCCGAGGCCGACCGCTGACAGTGCCGCCAGCTTGCCGGCGATGGCCGGAATCGCGCCGAACAACTCCAGCCCCTCGCTGACCGTCAGCGCCAGCACGTCGGCGATGTTATGGTCCTTGTAGGTGATGTCCAGCGTCTCGCGGTTAAAGCGCCGGCCCTGGCACGCCTCGCACGGCACATACACGTCGGGTAAAAAGTGCATCTCGATTTTCTTGTAACCGTCGCCCGCGCAATGCTCGCAACGGCCGCCCGGCGTGTTGAAACTGAAGCGGCCCTTGCCGTAGCCGCGGACGCGCGCGGCGGGCAATCGCGCGAACAGGTCGCGCACCGCGTTGAACGCGCCGATGTAGGTCAGCGGGTTCGAGCGCGGCGTGCGGCCGATGGGCGACTGGTCAATGGTGATGACCTTGTCCAAATGTTCCAGCCCGCTGAGGCCACGATGCGCGCCGGGCGGTTCCTTCGCGCGGTAAAAGTGACGGAACAACGCCTTGCTTAATACCTCGTTGACCAGCGTGCTCTTGCCGCTGCCGCTGACGCCGGTGACGCAGGTGATGCAGCCGAGCGGGACGCTGACGGTGAGGTCGCGCAGGTTGTTTTCCGTCGCGCCGATGATGTTCAACCGATGACCGTCGGCGGGCTTGCGCGCGCGCGGGACACCGATGGCGCACGCGCGGGACAAATATTGGCCGGTCAGGGAATCACCATTGGCGGCGACCTCCGCCGGCGTGCCCGCCGCGACCACACGCCCGCCGCGCGCGCCCGCGCCCGGGCCGATGTCCACGACGTAATCGGCGGCGCGGATGGTGTCCTCGTCGTGCTCGACGACGAGGACGGTGTTGCCGAGGTCGCGCAGGCGGCGGAGCGTTTGCAGCAACCGCGCGTTGTCGCGCTGGTGCAGGCCGATGCTGGGTTCGTCGAGGATGTACAACACGCCGGTCAACCCCGCGCCGATTTGCGTGGCCAGTCGAATGCGTTGAAGCTCGCCGCCGCTGAGCGTGCCCGTCTCGCGGTCGAGGTTGAGGTAGCCGACGCCGACATCGTTCAAGAACGCGAGCCGGGTGGAAATTTCCCCGACCAATTCGCCGCTGATGGCGCGCTGTTGTTCAGTCCACGGGATGCGCGCGATGAACGCCAGCGCCGCGCCGATGGTGAGCCGGCAAAATTCATGAATGTTCACGGCGGTGCTCTGGAAGCGCGGGGCCGCCGCCGGCATTTCGCCGCCGATGGTGACGGCGAGCACTTCCTTCCGCAGGCGCTTCCCGTCACAAGCGGCGCACGGCTGGCGGCTCATGTATTGCGCCATGCGGTAGCGGGTGAGGGGGCTGGCGCTGGCCTCGTGCAGGCTGGCGATTTGCGCGAGCACGCCGTCGAAGGGCTGCGCGTTCTCGCGGATGACGCCGTTGCGGACGCTGGTAAAGACGACCTCCTCGTCGCCGGAGCCGTGCAACACCAGCCGCCGGAATTTTTCCGGCAACGCGCGCCACGGCGTCTCCAAGTCAACGCCGGCGTGCCGCGCGAGGTCGCGCAGGATGCCGCGATAATGCCCCGCCAGCCGCTTCGGCGCGCGCTGCCACGGTGCGATGGCGTGCCCCGCCAGCGACAGTGAGTCGTCCGGCACCACCAGCGCCGCATCCGCGACCAGTTGCGTGCCAAGCCCGTGACACGCGGGGCACGCGCCCGCCGGACTGTTGAACGAAAAATCGCGCGCCGTGAAACGCGGGAAATGATAGCCGGTCACGGGGTCGAAATTTTGATTGCTCAAAAACCACTCGGGGGAGGATGGATTATTGATTATTGATAATTGATTATTTGGGGGGGCATCAACGTCGGTGGTTTTCAATATTCCATTATCAATCTGGTCAAGCCAAAGCACCCGAATCACGCCTTGCCCCAGCCGTAGCGCCGTCTCGATGGAATCGGTCAACCGTCGGCGGAGGTCGGGAGCGACCTTCAACCGGTCAATCACCGCCTCGATGCTGTGCTGGCGCGTCTTGGTCAGCGCCAGCGGCTCGTCGAGTTGGCAAAACACGCCGTCCACGCGCGCGCGGATGAACCCGTCCTTGCGCAATTGTTCCACCGCCGCCGCGCATTGTTCCCCGCCGCCGCTGACGACGGGGGCCAGCAACACCAGCCGCGCGCCCGCCGGCGCGCCGAGGATTTTATCCACGATTTCCTGCGTGCTCAACCGGCGCAACGCCACGCCCGTCACCGGATGATGCGCCTGCCCGCACGCCGCGAACAACACGCGCAGATAATCGTAGATTTCCGTGCTGGTGGCGATGGTCGAGCGCGGATTATCCGCCGCGCCGCGCTGCTCGATGGCGACGGCGGGAGAGAGGCCTTCGATGCTGTCCACGTCGGGTTTTTCCAACAAGTCGAGGAACTGCCGCGCGTAGGACGACAAACTTTGCACATAACGCCGCTGGCCCTCGGCGAACAACGTGTCGAACGCCAGCGACGACTTGCCGGAGCCGGACGGCCCGGTGATGACCACCAGTTTGTTGCGCGGGAGCGACAGCGACAGGTTTTGCAAATTATGCTGCCGCGCGCCGCTGATGGTGATGTGGTCCTGGGGCATGGGTCACAGGGTAACACAGAGAAGGCACGCAGGGCCACAGAGTTTGTGATTAAATTGGCTGGGCCGGCGTAGGTAGCGCTTCGGTTTGCGGAAACCAACCCCACTGACCATGCTCTTTGCGTGAGCAAATTCCCCTGCCGTAAAGGGGTGGTGCGGAGCGCCGGGGGGTTTGAGTGTTTTGTGTTGTTTTTGGGTTTTCGCTGTAAAAACCCCACCGCGCCCCGGCCACCCCACGTCGAGAGGGGGATC
>JAISCS010000060.1 GCA_031265365.1 Verrucomicrobiales bacterium | reverse complement strand
GAGGTAGCGAGGTAGCGAGGTAGCGAGGTAGCGAGGTAGCGAGGTAGCGAGGTAGCGAGGTAGCGAGGTAGCGAGGTAGCGAGGTAGCGAGGTAGCGAGGTAGCGAGGTAGCGAGGAGTCTACTTGCGCCGGCGTCGCGTTGTCAATCACAAAATGCATGGGATGGAAGATAGTGATGCGCATATGCGTGTCAACAAATAAAATTAGTATTTATATATTTTTTTGCGTGAGCTAATTCCCCTTCCGTGAAGGGGTGGCGGCGTCAGCCGACGGGGTAGTTCAGCGTTAAAAGGAAAAGAGCGCCAAACGCTGAAACACCCCGTCCGCATTCGCGGACACCCCTCTACGAGAGGGGAATTTGGGCCAGAACCAAGTTTTTAAGGCGCTTCGACATGGTGCTTCACTTTGCGGAAAACATCGCCAAACGATTCAGCGCGCTTAGCACGGCTTTGATGGAGGCTAGTTCGATGCTGGTGTCCGTGCCGGCGCCGAAGGCGGTTTGGCCGTCCGTGGCGCGGATTTGGATGTAGGAAATCGCGCTGGCTTCGGAGCCGCCGCCCAGCGAGTGTTCGGCATAGGTGCTCACCTCGAACGGCTTGATGCCGCTGACGATGAGGCCTTGCACAAACGCTGCAATCGGCCCGTTGCCTTCACCGGTGAGGTATAGTCGCCGGTTACCGTCAGTGACGGTGGCGCGGCAGTGCATCCGGCCTTCCGCGCCGTCGGCGTGGAAATGTTCCAACGCGTATGGGGCGCTGATGTTGACGTATTGCCGCCAGAAAATTTTGCGCAACTCGGCGGCGGTTACCTCGCGGCCCAGCTGGTCAATTTCGTCGTTCGCGTATTTGCCAAACTCGACTTGCAGCGGGCGCGGCAAGTAAATGCCGTGCTCGCTCTCCAGCAGGTAGGCGATGCCGCCCTTGCCGGATTGACTGTTGACGCGGATGACCTCGCTGTATTCGCGGCCAAGGTCAGCGGGGTCGATGGTCAGGTACGGCACGTCCCAAACACGGTCGGGATTTTGGTGACGGTCAGCGAAGCCTTTTTTGATGGCGTCCTGATGCGAGCCGGAGAACGCGGTGAACACCAAATCGCCGCCGTAGGGCTGGCGCGGCGGGACTTCCATGCGGGTATAACGCTCGTAGATTTTCCTGACGTGCGAAATGTCGCTAAAATCCAATCTAGGCGCGAGGCCGTGCGCGTACATGTTCAGCGCCACCGTCACGATGTCCAAGTTGCCGGTGCGCTCGCCGTTGCCGAACAGCGTGCCCTCGACACGCTCGGCGCCGGCCAGCAACGCCAACTCCGTGGCGGCGACACCGGTGCCACGGTCGTTGTGCGTGTGGACGCTGACGATGGCCGACGCGCGGTTTTTCAAGTGGCGGATGAACCATTCGATTTGGTCGGCGTACACGTTGGGCATGGCGACCTCGACGGTGTCGGGCAAATTCAAGATGATTTTCTCGCCCGCTGACGGTGCCCACGCGTCCATGACAGCCTCGCAAATTTTCACGGCGAAATCCACTTCCGTCGCGGAAAAACTCTCCGGCGAATATTGGAACCGCACGTTGCTGCCGGTCAGCCGTGGCAACCGGTCTTTAATCCACCGGGTGCCGCGCCGCGCGATTTCGATGATGTCCGGTTTGTCCAGGCCGAACACCACGCGGCGTTGCGCCGGCGAGGTGGAATTGTACAAATGGATGATGACGTTTTTCGCGCCGACCAGTGATTCGATGGTGCGCTCGACCTGCTCTTCGCGGGCTTGCAACAGCACTTGTATCGTCACGTCGTCGGGGATGCGCTGCTCGTCAATCAAACGTCGCACAAACTCGAACTCCGTGTTCGACGCGGCGGGGAAACCGACCTCGATTTCCTTGAAGCCGACGCGTACCAGTTCCTTGAAAAACTCCAGCTTTTGCGTCACGCCCATCGGCTCCGGCAGCGCTTGGTTGCCGTCGCGCAAATCCACGCTGCACCACGCCGGCGCCACGGTCAGCGTGTTCGACGGCCAGCGGCGGTCGGGCAGCCGCACGGGCGGAAAGGCTTGGTATCGTTTGCTTGGGTCACTAATCATAAAAAAATCTCTCGTTAAATTTTTGAAAAACACGTTGCCGAAAAGAACGCCCTGACGCTGACAGTGGGCCGGGGCGCGATAATTACAAGGCGGGCCGGCCCAGCAGGTCAGGGCGGCTAAGTCGGGTCAGCATCAGCGTGCGCGTAATCATTGAAAAAAAATCTAAACGCTCTAGGCTCGCGTGTCAAGGAATCTATTATGATGAAAAATTGGTTAAAGCTATTATTGGGCGCGGCGCTGACGGTCAGCGGGCTGCGGGTGGCCGTGGCAGCCCCGCCGGTGGAGGAATTACGACGGCGGTTCGAGCAAGGGTGCGCGCTGTACAGCGCCGGCGAATACGCGCGGGCGCGGGCGTTGTTTGAGAAAAATCTGGCGGCGGACCCGAAGTCGAAAGGCTCGCTGTTGTTCACCGCGCTGGTGTACATCCAGACGGGGGATTTCGTCCGCGCGGATGAGTATCTGGACCGTTTTCTCGTGCTGGAACCCGCTGACAGTGAGGGTTTGATTGCCGCCATCAAGACCAAGCAGGCGCTGAACAAGAACGGCGACGTGGAGTCATTGCGCCGGCGGTTGTTCGATAAACGCGCCGCCGGCGGTGACCCGCGCCTGAAGGTGATGATGAGTTACGAGCGCGAGGTGATTTACCGGTCGGACGGCTCGCGCATTTCGATTTTGGAAAATTTCGAGCCGAATGGCAACTACGTGTGGTTGTATCTGTTGCTGGACAAGGACCGCAAGACCATCAAGCGCCGCTTGGAAATGGCGGCGGTGCCGACCTCGACGAAGACATGCGTGTTGGGCGAGACGCTGCGGAACGAGGCGGGCATCAGCGGGTATAAAATATACCACCGTTACGACACGCCGCCGGAGTATGAGCAGGCGCGGAATGACGCGCTGACGGTCATGGTTGGAGAGCAGAAATAAGGGCTCGCGCCAAGACGCAAAGACGCCAAGTTAATTTAACCAAAAAACTTTGCGGTTTGGCGTCTTGGCGCGAAACAGAATTATTTCACACTGTCAGCGGGGACGATTTCCACGCTTTTGATTTCGACGCGCTTGGTGGGGGAACTGCGCTCGCCATGGCCACTGGCGGTCACGGGGGTGTTGCCGATTTTTTCCAGCACATCATCGCCCTTGGTGAGTTCGCCGAAGCCGGTGTATTGGCGGTCAAGGAACGGGCAGGGGGCGAGGCAGATGAAAAATTGCGAGCCGGCGGAATCGGGGTGTTGCGAGCGGGCCATGGAGATGACGCCGCGCACGTGCGGTTTCTCGTTGAACTCGGCCTTGATTTTGTAGCCGGGGTCGCCGGTGCCCCAGCGGTCTTTCTTGGCCGCGTCCTTGGTCAGCGGGTCGCCCCCCTGAATCATGAAGCCCTTGATGATGCGGTGGAAGGCGGTGCCGTTGTAGAAGCCGGACTTGGCGAGCTTCTTGAAATTTTCCACGGTTTGCGGCGCGACGTCGTCCCAGAATGACAGGACCAAGTCGCCCTCGGTTGTTTTGATAATAGCCACGTCTTTGGACATGGCGTTTAGGTTGGCGGAGATGGCGCCGAAGCTCAAGGCAATAATGATAAATAGTTGTTTCATAACGGGGAACATGATAAGCTAAGTCTGTCGTTTGACGATAAAAATTATGAGTGATTACGATTGGACGGTTAAATTCGGCGCTTTGTTTGACAAGGCGGTCAAGCAATATCAGGCCGGTGCGCGCGGGGCGAAAAATTTTTTCACCGCTGAGGATGAGCAATTTCTCGCCGGCATTGGGCACACGGCGCAGGAGATGTACGACTTCGCGGAGGACGCGGCCAACGGCGGTGAGCCGGACGCGGGGACGGTGTTGTTGCTTGCGGCGGCGCGGCGGGATTATTTTTGGTACGTGCAGCAAGGGCGGCGCACGGGGCGGGAGTTGCCGAGCGCGTCGCTGCCGGCGAAGACTGCCGCGGTGGATGGCATTGAGTGGTTGCCGCGCATCATTGAAAAGGCGCGGCGCAAACTGGCGGGGGAGATGGACGCGGATTTGATGTTCGACTGCGGTGGCGACCGGGCGTTTTTACGGCGGTTTGACATTCATCCGGCGGATTTCCTGCGCTTGGTGTGGGCCGCTGGCGATGACGACCGCAAGGTTATCGAGTGGGTAAAAGGCCGGGCGAAATAATTGTCATGGAGATGATTGAGGTCAGCGAGTTACGTAAGAGTTATGCCGGTCACCAAGCGGTGCGAGGCATCAGCTTCAGCGTGGCCAAGGGAGAAATCGTCGGGCTGCTTGGGCCGAACGGCGCGGGGAAGAGCACGACGATGCGGATATTGACCGGCTACTTGCCGGCGACGGCGGGAAGTGTGCGGGTGGCGGGGTTGGACTTGCTGACGGAGTCGCTGGCAGTGCGGCGGAAGGTGGGGTATATGCCGGAGTTGGTGCCGTTGTATCCCGATATGCGGGTGGGGGATTTTTTGACGTATCGCGCGGCGTTGAAAGGCGTGGCGCGGCGGCAGGCACGGGTGAAGGTCGGCGCGGCGATGGAACGATGCGGGGTGACGGATGTGGCGCGCAAGATGATTGGCGCGCTGTCGCGCGGTTATCGTCAGCGGGTGGGGTTGGCGGACGCGCTGGTGCACGAGCCGGAGTTGCTGATTCTGGACGAGCCGACGGCGGGGTTGGACCCGAACCAAATCCGCTCGGTGCGGGAACTCATCAAGGAGTTGGGGAAAGGGCACACGATTTTATTGTCCACGCATATTTTGCCGGAGGTGGAAATGGTCTGCCAACGGGCGATTATTATCAATCGCGGGAAGATTGAGGCGTCGGACACATTGGGCAACTTGGCGAAACGAGTGAAAGGCGGGGCGCTGTTGGTGGAGGTAAAGGCCGCTGACGGTGAGGCGCTGGCGCGGCGCGTGGGCGCGCTGCCGGGCGTCTCGGCGGTGACCGTTAGCGGGGTAACGGACGGTTGGGTGGTGTTGGAGTGCGCGGCACGGCCCGGTGAGGATATTCGCGGCACGGTGGATGAATTTATCAAACGGGAGAACCTGCCGCTGCGGGAATTCCGCTGTGGCAAAGCGTCGCTGGAAGACGTCTTTGTGGAGTTGGTGCAGGAGTAAAATTAACCCAAGCGCAAAACACAAAACTCAAAACTCGCATCTAAAAAATAATAAAATAATCAGACAAAAAATAGTTGACAGCAATAGGATTCGGATTAAAGTGGCGAGGTTATGAAAAATTGTCGGATTAAGATTTCGCCGCAGGAGGGGGCGGGGGTGTATCATTGTGTGTCGCGGACAGTTAACGGGGAACGGTTGTTTGGGGAGGTGGAGCGGGAGATGTTTCGCCAACAGATGTGGCAGGTGGCGGATTATTGCGGGGTGCGAATTATGACTTATGCCGTGCTTTCCAATCACTTCCACATTCTTGTGTCGGTGCCGAAAGCGGTGACGGTCAGCGATGCGGAATTGTTGCGCCGGTACAAAGTTCTTTATCCAGAGCCGACCAAATATCAAGTCGCCAGGATTGATGTGCTGGAGAAGAAACTGGCCGCTGAGGATGACGGTATGCGCGAATGGCGCAAGCAGCAACTGGCGTTGATGGGGGATGTGTCGCAATTCATGAAGTTGCTCAAGCAACGGTTCGCGATTTGGTTCAATCGCGCGCATAATCGCTACGGCACGTTTTGGTCGGAGCGGTTCAGGAGTGTGCTGGTGGAGAATGGAACGGCGTTGCGGGCGGTGGCGGCGTACATTGATTTGAACCCGGTGCGGGCGGGATTGGTCGCCGACCCGAAGAATTATCGTTTTTGCGGGTACGCTGAAGCGGTCGCGGGAAACAAAAAAGCGCGGGCGTCATTGTCAACGGTGTTGGAGAAAAACGAGTGGAGCGAGGCCCAGCGGGTGTACCGGCTGATGTTGTACGGCGGGAAGAAAAAGGACGGCGCGGCGTCATTGTCAGCGGCGCGGATTGAGAAGGTGCTCAGGGACGGCGGGTCATTGTCTGCGGCGGAATTGTTGCGGTGCAGACTCAACTATTTCACGCGCGGGGCGGTGCTCGGCGGCAAGGCGTTTGTCAGCGAGCAACTTCAGCGCTATCGAAAACTCACCGGCAAGCGTAAACATTCGGCCCCGCGACCGCTGCCGCTCACCGGCGGGCTTGGCGAATTGACCGTGCTGCGCGGCAAGCGTTGAGTGTCACCCGCAATTAGCGGGCAAATTATTTTGGCAAACGCCGCGCCGCGTGCTAACATTGTGCTCCTGTAATTATGACGCGGGCGTTTTGGGTTTTGTTGCGGCGAGAATGCGGGGCGATTTTTTTGTCGCCGGTGTCGCACGTGATTTTCGCGCTGTTTCATCTGGTCATGGTGTTTTCGTTTTTGGTGTGCGCGGATTATCTCGCGCACGGGGTGCGGAATGTCACGGTAATGCAGGTGTTTTTTCTCATTGGCTATTTTTGGTTTTGCCTCGTCGGCATGGTGCCGATTTTCACGATGCGGTTGTTCGCGGAGGAATACAAATCGGGGACGATTGAACTGTTGTTGAGCGCGCCGGTGCTGGAGTGGGACGTGATTTTGTCGAAGTATCTGGCGTGCGCGGCGTTTTACGCGGGGTTGTGGCTGCCGACGCTGGCGTATTTGTGGGCGTACCAGACGCTGACGCGCCACCAAGTGCCGGTGGAGTGGGGCGCGTTGGGTGCCAGTTATTTGCTGGTGATGCTCATCGGGTTGTTTTACATCGCCATCGGGTTGTTCGCGTCGTCGCTGACGAAGAGCCAGATTCTCGCGGCGTTCGGGTCGTTCGTGATGATTGCGTTGCTGTTCTTCACGGGCGTACTGGGATACACGGGCCTGGGCGCGGGCTTGGAGCGGTTGATTGATTACGTGGCGACGGTGAAACACATGCAGACCTTCGCGGGCGGGGTGCTGGACACGCGGCCGGTGGTGTTTTATTCGTCCGGCGCGATATTGTTTTTGTTTATGACGTACATGGTGATGAGCTGGCGGAGGCTGCAGTCATGAGTGGTGGACCCCAGCCGGGGAAATGGCGGTGGAAATTCAACCTGCTCGCGGGCGGGCTGCTCGTGCTGGTGTTATACTTGGGTGTGAACGGCATCGCGCTCCGGCATTATTGGCGACAAAACGTGCTGCTCGGCGCGGCCTACACGAAGGTCAGCGGGCAGACGATTAATTTGTTGCGCGGGCTGATCGAGCCGCTGACCATCACCAACTATGTCAGTGACGCGAGCGACCCGGCGGTGGCGCTCATCCGGCGCGACGTGGCGGCGTTGCTGGAGGAGTATGAATATCACGGCGGGCAGGGGAAGGCGAGCGTCAGCGTCCGCACGGTGGACCCGTATTTGCATTTCGCGGCGGCGCGCAAATTGGCGGAGGAATACAAGCTGACGACGCAGGAAAATGTGCTCATCGTCAGCTACCAGGGCCGGCACCGCGTGCTGAGTTACAGCGAGCTGGCGGAGGTGGACACCTCGCAGTTGCCCTTCACCGGCGCGGCGCGGCTGGTGTCGTTCAAGGCGGAGGAGGCCCTCGGCGCGGCGATTCAGGCGCTGGCGCAGGGCCGGCAGACGCGCGTGTATTTTCTCTCCGGCCACGGCGAGTACAATCCCGACACCGCTGACAGTGACAACCTCGGCTACTCGGTGCTGCGCTCGTACTTGGAGCGACAAAACTCGGCGGTCGCGCGGCTGGCGCTGGCGGAGTTGCCGCAAGTGCCGGAGGACGCGGACTTGCTCATCGTCGCCGGCCCGAAAAGCAAGTACCTCGACTACGAAATCACCGTGCTAAAAAATTACACGCAAGAGGGCACGCGCGGGCAGGGCGGGCGGCTGGTGTTGATGCTCGACCCGGCGACGGACAGCGGGCTGGAGGATTTCGCGGCGGAGTACGGCGTCAATTTTCGCAACGACATGGTGATGGCGAAGTTCGCCACGCTGGGGCAGACCAAGGTGTTGCCGGACGCGGTCGCCAGTATTTACGCGGAACATCCGGCGGTCGAATGGCTCAGGCGCGCCGGCCTCAGCCTGCGGCTCGACCGGATGCGCTCGCTGTCAGTCGGCGGCGAGACCGAGCAGGCGCGGTCGGCAATTATCACGCCGCTGATGAAGACGGGCGAGATGTTTTGGGGTGAGACGGAATTCAAGACCCCGGCGCTTGAGTTCGTCGCTGCCAGGGACTTCGCCGGCCCACTGAATGTCGCCGTGGCGATTGACACGGCGAGCGTCAGCGGCGGGGAAGTGCGGTTGCGCGGGACCAAGATGGCGTTGCTCGGCGGCGGGCAATTCCTGACCAACCAATTACTCGGCCCGGAGCAGGTGGATTTTTTCATTAACCTGACCAATTGGATGCTGGAGGGCGGCAAGCCGCTGGGCCTCGCGCCGAAAACGCCCAAGGAATTCACCGTAGCGTTGACTCCGCGGCAGACGACGACGCTGACGCTCACGCTGCTACTAGTGCCGGCGGCGGGGCTGGCGACGGCGCTGTTGGTGTGGTGGAAACGGCGGTCATGAGCACGCGCGCGCTCAATATTTTGGCGGTGCTGACCCTCGCGGTGCTGGGCACCGTGTGGTGGCTCGGCAAGCGGGCGGGCACGGAGGAGCGGGAATCGGTGGCGCGGCAGACGCTGCGGTTCACCCCGGCGGAAGTCACACGGCTGGAGCTGGTTTCGGCCAAGGGCGCGTGCGTGTTCGACAAAGATACGCGCGGCGCCTGGCAGATTCAATCGCCGGTCAAATATCCCGCCAACAACGCGGCGCTTGCCGAGTTGTTATCACAACTGTCCTTCGCCGAGTGCAAGGCCGTGCTGCCGGCGGAGCGGTTGGGTGACCTCGACCAATTCGGCCTGAAAACGCCGGAGACCCTGGCGCGGCTGCGGCTCGCGTCCGGCGCCGAGTGCGAGCTGGCGCTGGGGCGAGAGACGGCGGTGGCGGGTGACATGTACGCGCGGGTGACGCGGGACGGCGTGACGCAATATCTCGTGGTGGCGCAAGGCACAACGCTGGCGGCATTGTTGCAAAAAGATTTGGCGCGATGGCGCAGCGGCGTGGTGTTTGATTTCACCGCCGACCAAGTGCGCGGCCTGATGTTGCACCAAGAATCGAAAGATGTGGCAATCAGCAAAGACGGTGCGGCATGGCAAATCACCAAACCGCTGACGGCGCTCGCCGACAGTGACGCGCCGCGCGTGTTTTTGGCGCAGCTACTCGCCTTGCGCGCGACGCAGTTTGTCACCGACAATCCGGCGGAGTACGCCAACTATAACCTGAACTCGCCGTACCTGGTGCTGACCGTCAATCTCGACGGCGGGCGAACCGTGACGCTGCGGGTGGGCCGTGTCGACGCGGGAGAAGAGAGCCAATACTACGCTCAACAAACCGCCCTGCCCGCCGTGTTCGTCATCACCAAAGAAACGGTGGATTTCCTCGCCAACCTACTGGACGAGGTTAGGGGAACCATCCAGTGACGCTGAAACGCGATTTTGTTTGGTTTTCTGGTTTAGTTGTTCAATCCCAGGGAGAGGTGGAGCGCCACGAAGAGTTTTTGCATTCACGAAGGCGCGTTCAGGTGATTCCAATTTCCTCGTTAGTCACAACACCGGCTTTGATTTTGAAGGACTTGATGACCGGTTCGGCCGCTGCCAGTGAGATGATGACGTAGCTGATGGTCGGGTCGTAGGCGAGTTTGATGTCTTCCGCTGACGGTCGCGCGGGAGTGACGGGGTGGGAATGATAACACACGATGAGACGCTGACCGCGAGCGCTGGCGTCTTTGAAGGCGGTGAATTGTTCCTTGGGGTCGAAGGAAAAGTGCTCGGCGCTGGCGTCGGTGTTGGTCAGCGGGTAGTGCGTTTTAACCTTACCGTCAGCGGTGCCGGCGAGGTAGCCGCATATTTCCAACGGCACGCCCGCGCGGGCGCGGGTGATGATTTCGTCACGAATGTCTTTAGGGATTTTTAGCATTTTTCACCTCGCACACGGCTTGTTCGTAATCGTGTAGAACTTTGACACCGTCAGTGCCGCAGACACGGCACTTGGGGTTGCGTTTAAGTTGCACTTTGCGGAAATTCATGGTCTTTGCGTCGAAGCTCAGCAACTGGTCGTACAACGGCTGGCCGCTGCCGATGATGTATTTCAGCGTCTCGGCGGCTTGGATGGCGCCCAGGATGCCAGCGACCGCGCCGAGGATGCCCGCTGACGAACACGTCGGCACCAACCCCGCCGGCGGCGGCTGGCCGAAAACGCAGGCGTAGCACGCGGACTCGCGCGGTTTGACGGTCATGGTTTGGCCGGCGAAGCGCAAGATGCCGCCGTGGGAGAACGGCTTGCCCGCGAGGACGCAGGCGTCGTTGACGAGGAATTTCGTGGCGAAATTGTCAGTGCCGTCAATGATGAAATCGTAGGGCTTGATGATGTCGAGGATGTTGTTGGCGAAAAGCATTTGGTGGTAAGTGTTCACCGTCAGCGACGGATTGATGGCGAGCATTTTGTTTTTCGCCGAATCGACTTTCGGGATGCCAACATCGGCGGTGGTGTGAATCACCTGCCGTTGCAAATTGCTCAAGTCCACCTCGTCACCGTCAGCGATGCCGATGGTGCCGACGCCCGCCGCCGCGAGATATAGCGCGACGGGCGAGCCGAGGCCGCCAGCGCCGATGACCAGCACCCTGGCATCGCAGATTTTTTGCTGGCCCTCGATGCCCACGTCCTCGAGGATGATGTGGCGCGAGTAGCGTTCGAGTTCGCTGTCGGTGAAGTTTCTCATTGTCCGCCGCCCATGAAGTAGAGGAAGTTGATGGTGTCGCCATCGCTGACCGTGATGCCGGGGTATTGGTGCGGGCGCATAAATTCGTCGTTGAGTTGCACAGTAACCATGTCAGGCATGGTGACATTCTCCAGCTTGAGTAATTCTGTGACGGTCAGCGTTGCCTTGGCTACCTCTTTAAGTTCACCGTTAATCGTGAGTTTCATAATGTTGATAGAAATTATCAACAAACCCGCGCCCGCGTCAATCGATTTGTCATTTAAGAATAAGGGACAGGTTAAATTATATTGATGGAATGCATGTACATAGATGTAATACTCTGTAATTCAATAAGTTATTTTTGCTGATGGTGACGGTCAGCGTTGCTTTTCCGAGCGGCCGCCGTATTTGCGCGCGGCGGTGACGAAAGCGCGGACGTTATCCGGCGGGGTGTTACGACCCAAGGCACAGCCGGAGCTGATGATGAGACCGCGCCCCTCGGTATCTACGACGAGTTGCCGGACGGCGGCGTCAATGTCAGCGGGGGTGCCGAAGACCAGCGGGTAGCTGGGGTTGATGTTGCCCATTAGCACAGTGTCGGCGGGGACTTGGGCGCGGGCTTCGCGCATATTTACCTGCCAGTCAACTTCGAGGATTTTCGCGCCGGTCGCGGCCATGTCGCTGACGATGGCGCCAGCGTTGCCGCAGATGTGCAGCGACAGCGGGATGCCGGCGGCTTGAATGTCAGCGGCGGCGCGGCGTTCGTGGGCGAAGGCGAAACGGCGGTACATGTCCGGCGAGATGAGGCTGGGGCCGGCCAAGCCCTCGCCGAGCGAGGTGGCGTGCGCGCCGGCCTCGCGTTGCGCCTTGGCGAACGCGACGCAGCAGCGGCGGCCGAAGTCAAGCACCTCGGCGATGAGCGCCTCGTCCTCGGTCAGCAGGTCTTCCATGAATTGCTCCATCCCGCGCAACAGACAAGCGATGCTGAACGGCCCTTGGTCGGCGCGGCCCATCACGAACACGTGGTCACCGACAGCGTCCACCAGCGCGCGCGTGGCGGCGAGCCATTCGGGCAGCCGGCCTGCTGACCACGGGTCGGGCACGGCGAGGTCACGCACGGCGCGCAAGTCGGTCAACAGTGGGCGCGATTCGTCAACAATCGCCGGGTCGGTCTCGCGGTAGATGACGCGCGCGCCGATGGCCTCGGCAATGGCGGCGTCGTCGAAGTCAATCACGCAACCGTCGTAGCTGAATTGCGCTTGTGAAAGCCGGTGCGCCTCGGCCATTTTTTTGCCGCTGCGGGTGACCTCGCCCATGGTGAAGCCGGCGTTCTCGACGGCAAACAAAAAACTTTGCGGCACCACCGGCAACGTGTCGGGCGCGCGCCCGTCCAGCACGGCGCGGCAACGTTCAAGAGAGGTCATCGCGTGCATAAATTACTCGCCCAATTCCACGCAGCGTTTCCGGTAATAAAGATAATTTTCCAGCGACACCTCCGCCGGCACGCCGTGGTCGCAGCACGGGATGTAACCGCCGCGCGCGCGCATCGCGGGCAGGATGCGCTCGACCATTTCGTCAATGGCGCGCGGCCCCAGCGAC
Organism: Verrucomicrobiales bacterium; assembly: GCA_031265365.1. Classification (GTDB taxonomy): domain Bacteria; phylum Verrucomicrobiota; class Verrucomicrobiia; order Methylacidiphilales; family JAAUTS01; genus JAIRPN01. The sequence goes on along the minus strand of JAISCS010000060.1, from coordinate 14,503 downwards.
AGCACGCGCTTGTCAATGCCGCCGCGGATGACCAAGTTCGGAAACTCGCGCCCGATGGCCACCACGTCGCACCCGCTGGCCACCTCGAACGGCGACATCGCGTCCATGTCCAGCTCGTCCATGTAAAACGGAATCAGCGGATGACACGCGCCGTCAGTGTCAATTTGCACGTGCAGCTTGCGCGTCGGGTCGAGTTGCCGCGCCTTCACGCGCTTGAGCAACTCCTTGTAGTACGGGTGCAGCATCTCGCTAATCATCGCCGGCGCGACCAGCGGGCCGTTGTTGTAGCAATTATCCTCGGCGAAGAAAATCTCGTCGAACGTGACGTGCCGCTGATGCTCGGCGGTGACCGCGTCGGCGAGTTCGAGCCAGCGCACCATCATCGCCTCGATAAGCTCCGGCTGGTCGTAAAAGGCATACAGCAACCGCTCCGGCCCTAGCATCGCGCGCAAGTACATGAACGAACCCGCCAGCCCCTGCACCATCATTTCCCCGCGAGCGGCGGCGGCGCGGACGGCGGGCATCCAGTTGTTAATGTTCTCGTAACGGCGCGGGTCTTGCGGGTCGAGCCGCCACTCAGCGTGCTTTTTCCACGAGGCCATATCATGCACCGGCGTATCCAAATATTCCGGCATGAAACCGTTGCGCCGGCCTTTGAAGTACAACACCTTGCGCCCCGCCCAATCCTGCTCGACCTCAGTATCGCCGCGGTCCTCGATAATCTTGATGTCGAAGCGTGGCATGTACTCCGGCTCGCACCAGCCGAGGCCGCCGAGTTGCACAAAACCTGGCTCGTCGTAATGAAAATATTCCGCCGCCTCGGGCGACCACTGGTTGAGGTCCGGCATCCCTTGTTGCTTCCATTCGTCCCAGCAATAATAACCGAACTCCGTCCTCAACAGCGGCGTGTCCGGCGTGACGGCGTAGGTGTCGCGGCGGCGGCGGGCGGCCTCGGTCCATTGTTCGCGCGGTGGCAAGGGGTGAACGACAGCGGGGGTATTCATGGCGCGGCATTGTGTCATAAGCAAACGGCTTTTCAAGTGATAAATATTGTGTTGGTAAATATGGATATGCCCACAACCGGAATTACCAAGAAAATTGACGGAAGCAAGACTGTTATCAGGCCAGTAAAATAACAGGGCTTGATTTAACATCCACTTGTCTTCGCCGCAATTCTTCCTAACATGTGGCTTCCGCCACGCCCCTTTTTTGCTGTTGGCGGCGGATTGCTCTCCAACTGTTCATGCAAAGCCGCCAGTTTTTTCTTGGGTATCACCGTCAACGGGAAACTAATCTCGGCGTTGGCTTCCACGTAATCGCAGTAGGCTTCCAGCAATTCGGCGAAAAAGACGCTTTCCTTAATCTTGGCGATTTGTTCCACATTATCCAGCCGTGCCCGCAATTCCTCGTTGATTCGCACCTGCACTCGTAGTGATTTCCGCATAACGCCCCCATTCCATAATAAAATAGCACTTGTCTCAAAGGTGACTTTGTGATAAAAAGTCACCGAATGAAAAAATCTGCTTATAAAACATACGGGCTGGCGTTGCTGCTGGCGGTAACATTGGTTTCATCGTTGGCGGCTCAAACCCAAACGCCATCCGACATCGGGTCCGCATATAACAAAGGCGGTGATTATCCTTATCGCCAAGGCCCCCAACTTTATGAGTTCAAGGATGGCAACATTGTTCCCACCCCTGAAAATCCAGAGTATAAGAGATTCATGGCTTCGGTTGCCCCGCGCGAAGAGGCGCGAGACAGTTACTTTGGCTTTGGCTTGGGTGTAAATGCGGCGCAACAGGGTGATGTCAGTTACAGTGGCGCGGACGGCAGTGCCAGCGGTCGCTTGAAATCAACCGTCGGCTTTGTTACCGGTATTCGCGGCGGGCATACGTGGCAGTTAGGTAATGCACCGGGCAATTTGCTGGCAATTTCGTTAGAGGGGGAATTGCTTTACAGCTATAACCGTGACACCAATGTCAAGGGGACTTATGCGAATGGCGGGGAAATTTCAACTGATAATTTCGACTCGCACATTTGGGCGCTGATGATGAATCCAATTTTGCGTTTTCAGGCAGGCAAGTTTGTGCCGTATGTTGGCGCGGGCATTGGCGGGGCAATCGTGCTGGCGGCTAATCGAGTTGACGACGCCGCAAACGTGATATGGGCCGACTCGCGTTATGGTGTCGCATTTGCGTTTCAAGGCTTGGTTGGCGCGGATTATTTTGTCAGTGAAAGTTGGAGCATTTTCGCCGAATATAAATATCTGGGCTTAATTGGCTTGAATTTTAATCATTACGTAACGGGTGAAAGTACCAACGATAAACTCAAAATGGACGGCATTCTTGGTAATCACTTGCTAACCATTGGGGCAAAGTTTCATTTTTAACCGGAAATAAAAAAATCAGGTTCTTGCCCATTATCAGTGGCATAGTCCCCGTCATGCTGAGCGAAGTTGCGAAGCAACGCAGTCGCAGCAGCGGGTTGGTTGGGCGAACGGCGCTGACCGTGGCGCTGGTTTGCGGTGGAACCAACCGGATTCCTCGACTGCAACAACTTCGTTGTTGCGCTCGGAATGACGGGGTGGGCTTACAGACGGCATGATTATTCCACCGATAACGGCGGGGAACCATTTCTTTGAAATAACTACCCATATCGACTGGCTAACGCCGCGTTTCTTTTTACGACAAATATCCGTTGGGGAGGCGCAAAAAATGCTGAAGAATTGCGAACGGGTAAAGGGGATGTAAGTCATTTGCATGGTTGGCATGACAATTCCGTATTTTTTATTTACCACCGCGCCCCAACCACAGCTCTAACAAATCCCAGTCGGTCTGGCGTGTGATTTTCAGGTTGAGGCCGGGGTTTTCCACCAAGTACACCGGCTGGCCTGACAACTCCACGGCGGCGGCGTCGTCGGTGACGGGCCATCGCTCCGCCTGCACTTTCGCGTAGGCGCTGACGATGAGGGCGCGGTGGAAAATTTGCGGCGTGCCCATCGCCCAGATTTTGGAACGGTCCAGCGTGGCCGTCACCCGCTGACGGTCATCGGCCTCTTTCAATGTGTCGGTGACGCGGTGGGCGGTGACGGCGGCGCCGCGCGCGCGGGCGACGGCCAGCGTGGCGGCGATGACGCGCTCGTCGAGCAGCGGGCGGGCGGCGTCGTGGATGAGCACTTCCGCCGCTGACGGTGAGACCTCGCGCAAGCCGTTGGCCACCGAGTCCTGGCGCTCGGCGCCGCCGAGGATGAAGCGCAGCGGGTTGTCACCGGCGGCGGCGGCGGCGAGGGCGCGCACTTGCGGCAGGAGGTCCGCGCGTGTGACGACGATAACCTCCGCGACCGACGGCGATTGTTTCAACGCTGACAGTGAGTAGTGCAACACCGGCCGCCCCGCCAGCGGCGTGAGGATTTTGTCAAACCCCAGCCGCCGGCTCCGGCCCGCCGCCAGCAAAATTGCCGAGCAAGTTTTCATCGCGCATATTTTGCTTGCTTTCGCCCGTGATTCAAGGAATCTTTAGCGCCTATGGACAATCAGCCCGCCTACCTCGCCAACGCCAAACCGAATCCAGCCGCCAACCGCGCCCCGTGGTACCAAAACACCGCGCCGGCTTACGCGGGCATCATCCTGTGGTTCGTGTTCTGGCAGGACATCGTCAACACCGGCACCTTCGGCGGCGGGCTGGCGCACGGGATTTGGCTGCCCATTGTCAGCGTCGTGGTCGCGGCGTTGCTGTGCCACTTTTTGTTTTACCTCGTGCCGGGGTTGCTGGGCATGAAGACGGGGCTGCCGCTGTATGTCATCGGTAGCGGCGTGTTCGGGGCGCGCGGCGGGATTATCATGCCGGGGCTGTTGATGGGGTTGTTGCAATTCGGCTGGGTGGCGGTGAATATTTATTTCTCCTCGCTGCTGCTGAGTCAGACGCTGACGATGGTGCCGCTGTGGGTCATCATGGTCGCGTGGGGCGCGCTGGCGACGTTCATGGGGTTGAAGGGGATTCAGTATGTCGCCAAGGTCTCGACGTACTTGCCGCTGATTCCGTTGGTGATTTTGCTCGTGTTGTTGGCGAAGACTGTCGGCCATGTGAAAGAGTTCAGCCCGGAGGTGTTTGAGTCCGGCATCGCCAACGCCGTTGTCGGCGTCAGCGGCGGCGTGAAGGCGCTGAGTTCGTTCGGGATTTTCGCGTTCATCGTGACGTATGTGGTCGGCTTCTTCGCCACGGCGGGCGCGGCGGGCGCGGATTTCGGCACCAACGCGCGCCATGCTGACGATGTGCAAAAGGGCGGTTTGTTCGGCGTGACGTTGATGATGATATTCACGGGCGTCGTGGCGGTGCTCATCATCAGTGGCATCTACGGCGCGAACCTGATGCTCAGCGGCGCGCCGATGCAAGTCACCGACAGCGGCGTCCTGTCCGCCATCCTCGGCGGCAGTGTGGCGAAGCTGGTGATGTTCCTGCTAGCACTGGCGGCGTTTCCGGCGGCGTGTTTCTCCTCGCTCATCGCGGCGAACTCGTTCAAGACCATGTTGCCGAAGGTGAACGCCAACATCAGTGTCGCCATCGGCGGGGCGGTGGCGATTGTGCTCGCCGTCACCGGCGTCGCCGGCAAGTCCGCCGCCGTGTTCGGCTTCATCGGCGCGAGCTTCGGGCCGATTTGCGGGGCGCTGCTCGTGGATTATTTCCTGAACGGCAAGACGTGGGGCGGGGCGCGCGCGGGCTTTAATCCGGCGGGCTGGGCGGCTTGGGCGCTGGGGTTCACCGTCGGCGTGCTGCCGAACTTCGGCGTGGCGCTGCCGCTGGCACCGGTCGCGGCGTTCGCGGTGGGGGCGGGGGTGTACTACGCATTCGCCAGGCTGGGGTTGCAGAGCAAACAAATTTCGCGCAGAGACGCAGAGACGCGGAGTTAATTTAACTTGAAAAAACTCTGCGGCTCCGCGGCTCTGCGCGAGATAACTGCTTTAGAATTTCTCGATGCGGATGTTGCGGAACTCGACGGGCGTGCCGTGGGATTGGAAGCCGATGCGGCCTTCACGCGGTAAATCCTTGTAGGCTTTCTTGAACTTGTTCGTCGTGCCGTCGGGGTTTTTGCCGGCTTCGCTCCAGTCGTCGAGGTTCATTTTGATGATTTCCTCGTTGTCGAGCCAGACGTTGAGGTCGCGGCCGTTGACGACGATGATGTAGCGGTGCCATTCGCCGGGTTTGATGACGGTTTGGCGGCGCGGGGCGAGGCAGTCGAAGATGGCGCCGTTCGCGTGCTTACCGTCGGCGGTCTCGCCTTGGAGGATTTGCACCTCGATGGTATTATCAATCCAATCCGCCGTGTCGCTGCAACGCAACAGCACGCCGCTGTTGGTGCCCTCGGCGCAGCGGAAGTCGAGGGACAGCGCGTAATTACCATAGCTCTCCTTCGTCCATAGCTCGCCCATGTCGCCGCTGCCGGTGACGCTCAACACCCCGTCCGCGTACTTCCACAGGCCGGCCTGATATTCGGCGTTGGACAAGTCGGGCGCGAGCAGGGGCACGGGCAGCGGCCATTTTTGCGAATCGTTGCCGCGTCCGTCGGCCCAGACTTTGGCGATGTCCGGCGTCGTGGCGGTGGCGCCGGCGGGTGGCTCGGCGGATAGGGTGGTGACCAGCAGCGTGGCGGTCATGAGGGTGGCGAGGAGTTTTTTCATAAGCGTTTAGAAGATGCGGTATTCGGGGTAAATCAACGCGTCCGCCTCGGGCAGGCCGACGCAGCGGGCGTTGGCGGCGTCCCAGTCGATGGGCTTGTTGAGTTGCATGGCGAGTTGGCCGATGAGACACAGCTCGGTCATCTCGGCGGAGTGGTCGACGATGTTGGAGCCGGGCGCGGGGCCGAGGCCCTTGCAGGCGTCGAGCCATTCGCGGTAGGCGCCGCCGCGGATGCGCGGGATGGTTTTTTCGGGGCGCTTGAACTCTTTCATCGCCGTTTCGGGGATGAGGCGCGGGGAGTCGGAGTAGCTGCCGTTGACGAACAGGACGCCTTTGTCGCCGCGGTAGTAGGCGCTGCCGCCGGGGCTGAGTTCCTTGTCGGCCTCCAGTTCCGGCGGGCGCGGGACGTGTTTGAAGTGGCTGCCCTCGTACCAGTGCAACTTGACGGGCGGCAGGTCGCCGCGCGCGGGGAACTCGTAAACGACGGTGGCGCCCTTGGGGCCACTGACCTCGGTGGCACCCTCGGTGGTGGGGGTGACGCGGCAGTTGCCGCGCAGGTTCAGCGTCCAGAAGGCGGCGTCGAGCAAGTGGCAGCCCATGTCCCCCAGCGCGCCGCAGCCGTAGCGCGAGTAGCCGCGCCAGTCGAACGGCACACTGCGCTCGCGGTATTCGTCCCACGGGGCGGTGCCGAGCCAGAGGTTCCAGTCGAGGGTGGCGGGGACGGTTTTTTCCGCCGGCCAATCGACGCCTTGCGGCCAGATGGGGCGGTTGGTCCAGGCGTGAATTTCCCTGACCGTTCCGATGGCGCCGGCTTCAATCCATTCGCGGACGTAGCGGGTGCCCTCGTTGGCGTGGCCTTGGTTGCCCATTTGGGTGACGACGCCGGCTTTGCGGGCGGCCTCGCGCAACAGGCGGGCCTCGCCGATGGTGTGGGTGAGGGGTTTTTGGACGTAGATGTGTTTGCCGGCCTCCAGCGCGCGCATGGCGGCGGGGAAGTGGGTGTGGTCGGGGGTGGAGATGACGACGGCGTCAATCTGGTCGGCCATTTCGTTGAACATCTGGCGGTAGTCGCGGTAGCGGGCGGCGTCGGGGAAGAGGTTAAAGGCGGCGCGGGCGCGGGTCGCGTCCACGTCGCACAGGGCGACGATGTTTTCGCCGGAGACGCCGCGCAAGTCCACCATGCCCATGCCGCCGACGCCGATGTTGGCGATGCGGAGTTTGGGGGGAGCGGCGGCGGCTGGTTCGGCGGCGCGGAGCCAGTTGGGCCAGGCGCTGGCGGCGAGGGCGCCGGCGCCGAGGGTGAGAAATTCGCGGCGGTTGAAGCGGTGCTTGGACATAGTTTGGTTAATGATAGGGATTATCGCGCGGATGACAAGATATTTCATGGGGAAAAATCTACTCCTGAAAAATCGGGTTTTTACGGTTAATTCTGGGAAAATCGGCGTAAGAGTCGGTGTGTTAATGGGTTATTGAGAGCTTTGCGGTGGTCGCACAGGCTCGATAACGCTATACCCCCCCCTGCACAACCGTCGCAAAGCATCGCCACCACTTGCAGGATGGGTTTGCAACCGTCGCAAAGCGTCGCCACTACTTGCGAGAGGGGTTTGCAACCGTCGCAAAGTGTCGTTACCACTTGCGGGAGGGGTTTGCAACCGTCGCAAAGTGTCGCCACCACTTGTGGGAGGGGTTTGCAACCGTCGCAAAGTGTCGCCACCACTAGCGGGAGGCTTTTGTAACGGTTACAGAAGGGTGCCCCCACTTGGGAGAAGGGGTTGCAACGGTTGCAGGGTGCCGGCGGCGGTGGGGGGACGCGTTATTTTTTGGTTCTATCCCGTGAACAGAGGAATGGCAGTGACGTGAGGTAAGCGCAGCATAATTCCCCTTCCGTGAAGGGGTGGCGCGGAGCGCCGGGGTAGTTCAGCGTTGGGACAGGCGCAAGACGAAAGCTGAAAGCAGAAAGCTGAAAACAGAAATAATTTCAGCTTTCGGCTTTCTAATTTCCCTTAACGCTGAACTACCCCGTCCGCTCCGCGGCCACCCCTTCACGGAAGGGGAATTAGCTCACGCGGGGGCATGGGCGGTGGCGGGAGGCCGGCGGCAGCGAGTTTTGCCTTTTACGTTGTGGTTTTGCCTTTTGAATTTTGCGTTTTGAATTTTAATTGCATTGCACTACCCGCCCGCCGCATCTATATAAAGGTATGCACTTGCCCGTTTTGCTCGCCGCCGCCGACCCTGAGTCGCTTAACTTGTGGGAAATGATTCAGTCCGTCGGCTGGGTGTTGGCGCCGTTGGTCCTGTTGTCCATCCTCATCCTCGCGCTGATTATCTTTAACTTTTACTGGTTGCGCGACCGCCGCGTGGCCTCGGCGGAGTTCCTGAGCGAGGCGCGGTTGAGCTTGAAAGACGGCAATCTTGAGGAATTGATTGACCTCTGCCACCACTATAAGGGGGATTGCGCCAAGGTGCTCGCGCGGGTGATTGAGTTCGCCCGCGATAACCCGGAGACGCGGCTGGAGCACTTGCGCGAGGTCGCCGAGACCGCCGGCGCGCGCACCGTCACCGCCATGAACCGCCCCAACCTGTTGCTGATGGATTGCGGGGCGATGGCGCCGCTGGTGGGCTTGCTCGGCACGGTGGTCGGCATCCTGCGCTCGTTCGGCCACATCGCGGGCAACACCACGCCGATGCGGACGGTGCTGCTGGCCGGCGGCGTGTCGCAGGCGCTGATGGCCACCGCCATCGGCCTGGTCATCGGGCTGACGGCGATGTTGTTCTACGCCTACTTTCGCGGGCGGGTGCAGGCGTTCAGCGCGCACTTTGACGCCACGCTCACCGAACTGCTCGTCAAAACCAACAACTGCCTCGCGCGCGGACGCCGGTCATGAAACTTGGCAAATATCTCGCCACCGAGCCGATGACGTTGCAACTGGCGCCGTTCATTGACGTCATATTGTTTCTGCTGACGTTCTTCCTGTTGACGTGGAACATCTCGCGGTACGAGGCCGAGTTGAGCGTCAGCCTGCCCACGGCCAAGGAATCCGCGACGCCCAGCCGGATGCCGGGCGAGATTCTCGTCAACCTCGACCGCGACGGGCGCATCATCGTCAACCAAAAGACGCTGACGCCGGCCGAGTTGCAAAAAATCCTCGCGCAAGTCACCGCCGATTTTCCCGACCAAGCCATCATTCTGCGCGCGGACAAGGACACGAGTTACCAGGACGTAATTAACGTGATCGACCTCTGCAAAGCCGCGCGCGTGTGGAACATCGCCTTCACCACGCGCGACCCGAAGGCGGGGCGGTGAACGCTGAAACACCCCGGCGGCCCGCGCCGCCACCCCTCTGCGAGAGGGGAATTTTGCGTGAGTAGATTCCCCTTCCGTGAAGGGGTGGCGGCGTAGCAGACGGGGTAGTTCAGCGTTGGCGTGCCCCTGCGGGGCAATGGCCAAGCACCGCTGCCGATAGTTTTCCGCTCCTCACTTTCCGAGGATTTTATCGAGCAGCCGCCCGGCTTTTTCCTTGATTTGGTCGAGGCCTTCTTTTGCTTGGTCGAGCAGTTGCTGGCCCTCGCTGGCGGCGGCTTGCCGGAGGCGCGGGGTCAAGTCCTCGTGCCAGTCGCCGGGTGTGCCGCTGAGGGTGAAGTCCGCCCAGTGCCAGCCGTCGGCGGCGGTGGTGAAGAGGTCGGTTTTGAGTTTGGGGAACAATAGGGGGACGCTGGCGGGGATGCCGAGTTGCAGCGCGCCGGCGAGGGTGTGGTCCTTGGCGACGGTGACGGTGCCGCGCAGGGCGAGGACGCCGGTCTTGGCGAGGTTGAGGTCGGTGAGGGTGAAGGCGCCGGCGGTGTAACGGAACCCGGCGCGCGCGGTGTCCAGGGAGATGTCGCCGAGGGTGGCGAGGGCCGGGGAGAGTTGCTTGACTGGTTGGAGGAAGGGCGGCGCCTTGAGCGCGGCTTGCTCCAGCGTGAGCGCGCCGGTGGCGGCGCCGGTCTGCCAGTGCCACACGTCGCCGGTGTACGCGCCGGCGCCGGTGGCGAGGCCGCTGATGATGACGTTCCACTTGGCGGATAGCAAGACTCCGACGGGCACGCGGTTGAGGTTGAAGTGAATGGCGGCGGGGTCGTGGCGCGGGATGGTGACGCTGCCGGTGACGAGGCCGCTGCCGATGGCGGCGTGGAAATGGTCCACTTGGATTTGCCGCGCGTCGCCGGTGAATTGGAGCGCGAGGTTGGTGATGGCGAAGTGGCCCGCGGTCAGGGTGGCGGCGGTGAGGGTGCCGAGGTGGGAGGTTTCGTTCGGGGCGAGTTCGAGGTGGGCGGTGATGCCGCCGGCGGTGAACGTGGCGTCGGCGGGGCGGCGCAGGGTGAGGTTTTTGACGCTGATGGTTTGCAGGCGCACGCGGGGGAAGGCGGGGGCGTCCGGGCTGGTGACAGGCCGGGCCGGGGTGAGGGGGGGCGGGGCGGGCGCGGCGGGGCGGGCGCTTGGTTGCAGCTCCAGCTCCGCGCCGTCGACGGCCACCGTCAGCGGGACGACTGGCGCGAGAATATCCGCGAGCTTCAGCGTGACGCTGGCTTGCGCGAACGAGGCGCGCGCCCACGGGGCTTGGGGGTCGCGGCTGGTGAGGGCGCCGTTGACGAGTTGGAGTTGCCCCGCCAGCAAACGGAGGTTGACGGAGGCGACGCGCACCTCGGCGTCGAGGACGCGCGCCAGTTCCTCGGTCACGCCGCGTTCAATTCGCGCCCCCAGCCAAAACCAGCCGCTGATGATGAGGATGACGGCCAGCAGCAAGCCGCCGACGCTGAGCAAGGTTTTGTTCATGGCGGACAGTGTAATGGGGTTTAAGGTATTTTCAATTACGGAAATGAATTCCCCTGCCGTGAAGGGGTGGCGGCGCCAGCCGACGGGGTAGTTCAGCGTTCCAAGGGCCGCAGCACCAAACGCTGAACTACCCCGTCCGCTCCGCGTCCACCCCTTCACGGCAGGGGAATTCATTTCGTCCGCGTGGCGGCGGGCGCGCTATATTATTCATGCTTGAGTTATGCCGCGCAAGTTATAGCATCGTCGCTGGCGATGACGCCGGATATTATGCCAGACCACGAACAACAGCAGCCGCCGGGGCAAATCATCTCCCCGTTTTCCACCACGGAGGCGGTCGTCCCGTCCAACGGCAAGCCGCTCGCCAAGGCGCTGCTGTGGGCGGTGTTGACCGTCCTCGCGCTGGCCGCCCTCGCTGGCGGGGCGCGGTTGGTGACCAATTATTTGAACGACCCGTACCGCACCATGCAGGCGTTCCCCGTCGAGAAATTTCTGGAAAACTACCGCGGCCTCGCCGGCGCCAAGTACAAGGCCGAGTTGCAAGTCGAGGCCGACCTCGGCTGGCGGGAGGACGTCGGGCGGCTGATGTTGTTCACCGTCAGCGGCGACAGCCGGCCCGTCGCGGTGCTGGTGCCGGTGGCCGTTTCCAACAACGTGTATTTTGTCAAGGGTCAGAAATATCTGGCCGAGCTGGTGGTCAAGGAAGGCGGGTTGATTTATGCAAATTCGTGTCGCAAGTATTAGTGTCATCGTCAGCGTCGGACTGCTGGGCGGATGGTCCACCCCGGCGCGTGCGCAGGCGCAGCCCGCGCCGAAACCCGCGCCCGCGCCCGCCGGCAACCCGCCCGCCCCGGCCCCCGCGCCGCCGCAGAACGTCCAGCAAAGCTCGCAACAGAGCATGGACTCCGCGGTCAGCACGTCGTTCGATTACCTGTTTAACCGCACCCCGGCGCAAGGCTCGGCGGCCAAGGAAATCTTCACCGCCAACAAAGCCGCGCAGGACAAGGCCATCGCGCAGGATGTCCTCGGCATCGGCTTCACCATGAACGGCGACCAGCGTCTGCGCTTTGAGAAATTCCTGGCCATGACCGAGGTCGCGCCGAACCGGTTGCAGGAATACGCCGACGGCTCCGACCGTGTGCTGGTGTTGCTCAAGGAGCGCAAGCCCTTCGACGCCTGGAAGGAACTTTCCGCGCTCTCCGAGTACCGCGACGTGGACGGCGGCCTGAGCTGGGAACTGGCCAACCGCGTCGAGTCCATCTGGAACGCCGACCGCACCACCGTGACCTTGCAGCGCGACAACGCCCAGTTACGCAAGGAAATCGACCGCGCCAACCGCACCGCCGACATGATGGCCGAGGACTTGCGCCGCGCCGACATTGACTATCAGCGGCAACTCCGCAACATCAAGCCGAACAACGCCGGCAACAACGCGCGCCCCACCACCAGCGGCACCGGCGCGAGCTGGGTCAACGACAACAGCGCGCTGAACGTCACCCCCGCCAGCATGGGCAACTTGCAGGGCCGGATGCAAATCACCGAGGAATACATGGCCTCCCTGCAAGCCAAGGCCAAAATCATGAAGAACGAGTTGAAGGGCGAGAAACTCTGGGACCAAGCCAAGGAGGATTTCGCCAAGTACATCACCGCGCTGTACAAGATTGGCCGCTACCGCCACGTCCTCATCGCCGCGGATTTTTACCGGCGCATATTCGACGAGGGCGATTATCCGGTGGCGACCGCCGAGCAGGTCAACCGCTCGCTGGAAGTCGCGCAATCGGTCGCCGTCGCCGTGGATGTGTTCAACAACAAGCTGGCGGACGAGGAGATAGCCTCGGCGACGTACCAATTGCAAAAGGCGTTCATGACCAGCGAGTTTCACCCCGCCCTGCTGGGCCTTGGGCGCGAGAAGAAAAGGAAAGTCGAGGCGTTCAACCGCAGCCTTGGCCGGATGCAAAACCTCATCGAGGCGCGGGACTTCGGCGGCTTGGAATTGCAACTGGGCGAGATGAAAAAAATCGCGCCGGACTTTGACGAGACCAAGGGCCTCGCGCTGGTCAACGCCATCAAGCTGCGCTGCCAGCTCAGCCTCGGCAAAGCGCGCATCGCCGTCCAGCAAGGCGACCTGCCCGCCGCGATGCAAGAGTTCCAAGTCGCCGCCGAGACCTGGCCGGGCAATCCCGACTTGAAAGACAAGGCGCTGTCGTTCTTCGACTCGCAGGATTTGAAAACGCAAGCGCTCGCCGAGCTTGACCGCCTCGTCATCGAGGGCAACTATCGCGGCCTGTTTGAGCGCCAGCTCGCCTTCGCCCCCGCCATCAAGGATGACCAACAGCGGCAGGACCAATTGAGAACCGCGCTGGAAAAAGTGCGTGACGCGGAAATGGCGATTGAAAAAGCCAACGTCATGCGCGCGCGCGGCGACGTGTACGGCGCGTGGGAAACCATCGAGCTGGCCGTCAAAAACTTCCCCGCCGACGTCAAACTCAACACCCTGCGCGGCGAACTGGCCGGCGAGGCCGCCGAATTTGTCTCGGCCATCAACAAGGCGAAAAACGCCAGCGCCCGCGAGGACTGGGGCTACAGCCTGACTTGGTACGCCATCGCCCAGCGCTACTACCCCGCCAGCCAAGTCGCCAACGATGAGATAGCCAAAATCTCCAAGAAGATTTTGGAAAAGTCGGCGTTGTAGTCCGCATCAGCGGGCCGGATTTTTTTAACTTCAAAAAAACTTTGCGTATCTTTGTCCCTCTGCGTCTTTGCGTCAAAACTTAGGTTCCTCGCTGTTAGCAGTGGCAGCGCTGACGCCGGAATCCCCTCCACCGCCCATGCCCCTGCGTGAGCAAATTCCCCTTCCGTGAAGGGGAATTAAATGCCACGGTTCACGGGATAGAATCAAAACTTACTACCCGTCCCCGCCAGCACTTCCAGCAGCGCGGGGGCGTGGGCGCTGAGGGTGAGGACTGCGCGCAGGTTCGCCAGGGCGCGGGGGATGTGGCGCAGAAATTCGGGCTTGTGCTTTTTGGTGCCGAGGAAGCCGTAGGCGCCGAGGGCTTGCATGAGGCGTTGCGTGGCGGCGCAATGTAAGTCGTGACGGAATTGCGCGACGCTTTGGCCGTCAGCGTCGGCGCGGTGGGCGAAATTGAACAACCGCTGACGGTCGGCGGCGGTTAAATTCACGTAGGGGTCGAAGAGCAGCGAGGCCAGGTCGTAATGCCGCGTGCCGGCGCGCATCCCTTGAAAATCAATGAAGTACGGGCGCCCGCCGTTGATGAGGATGTTTTGCGATTGAAAATCGCGGTGCACCAAATCACACGCCCGCCGCGCGAGGTCCGCCGCTGCCGGTGACAACTCCGCCTCGATTTGTTCCCGCTCCGCCACCGTCAGCGGACGCCGGCAAACCGCGCCGAGAAACTCGTCGTAAAAATAATGCCGCTCCCAGGCGTAAAGCGCCGCGTCAAAGCCGGGCCTGAGCGGCAGCGCCGCGCGCTCCGCCGCCGCCTGGCCGTGTTGATGCAGCACGGCGACGGCGCTGATGGTGGCCTCGTATAACGCGAGGTCGGGCGCGTCACCGCCAGCGGAGGCGGCGTGCAAATCCGTCGCGCCCAGGTCTTGCATCCACAACACGCGGGCGCCGGCGTCGTGGCGAATGATGGCGGGCACGGGGACGCCGAGTGTTTGCAGGAACGCGGCGATGCCGGCGAACAGCGCGTTCTCCGCCCGCTCCGTGCCGTAGCGCATCACAATCCACGCGCGACCGTCAGCGGCGCGCAAGCGGGCGAATTGCCGGTCGGAGCCGCCTTTCAAAATCGGCGTCACCGTCAGCGGCGCGCGCGCGTCCAACCCCAGCGCCTCCCGCGAGGCGGCCAGCAGCGGTGTGGTTTCGGCGCGCATGGGTTATCCGGGAATATCCCCCGTCAACCGCGCCGCGCCGCTGGCCATCGGCTCAAGGATGGTCTCCCGCACACTCGTGCCGGCGGGTATCATCGGCAGCACGTGCTCGGTTTCGGGCACCAGCAC
>JAISCS010000055.1 GCA_031265365.1 Verrucomicrobiales bacterium | reverse complement strand
GGCATCAGCGGGTCGGACTTCGTGGAGATGTTCGTCGGCGTCGGCGCGTCGCGGGTGCGCGACATGTTCGAGCAGGGACGGAAGTCCGCGCCGTGCCTGATTTTCATCGACGAGATTGATGCGGTCGGGCGCAGCCGCGGGCACGGCCTCGGCGGCGGGCACGACGAGCGGGAGCAGACGTTGAACGCGCTGCTGGTGGAGATGGACGGCATTGACACGCAGGAGGGCGTCATCATCATCGCCGCGACCAACCGCAAGGATGTGCTCGACCCGGCGCTGCTGCGGCCCGGCCGCTTCGACCGCGAGGTGACGGTGAATTTGCCCGACGTGAAGGGCCGCGAGCAGATTTTGCAGGTGCATTCCAAGAAGGTGAAGGCGTCGGAGCAAGTGGACTGGAACCAAATCGCGCGCGGCACGCCGGGCTTCAGCGGCGCGGAACTGGCGAACTTGATTAACGAGGCGGCGTTGCTGGCCGCACGGCGCAACGCCGAGGTCATCGAGCAAGGCGACCTTGAGGAAGCGCGCGACAAGGTGCGCTGGGGCCGCGAGCGGCGCTCGATGGCGATGAGCGTGGAGCAGAAAAAAATCACCGCTTACCATGAGGCCGGCCACGCGCTGCTGAACATCAAGCTGGAGCACACCGACCCGTTGCACAAGGTTTCCATCATTCCGCGCGGGCCGGCGCTGGGCGTGACGATGATGTTGCCGAAGGAAGACCGCTACGGTTACGAGAAGAAGAAAATCATCGACGACCTGTGCGTGCTGATGGGTGGTCGCGTCGCGGAGGAATTATTCATCGGCGACATCGGCAGCGGCGCGTCGGGCGACATCAAGATGGCGACTTATTACGCGAAGAAGATGGTGTGCGAGTGGGGCATGAGTGAAAAACTCGGCATGATTGAGTACGGCGACCACGAGGATTACGTGTTCCTTGGGCGCGACATCAGCCGTTCGCGCGGCTACAGCGAGGAGACGGCGCGCGAGATTGACCACGAGGTGCATGACTTGGTGCAGAACGCCTACGACCGCGCGAAGTCCATCATCGGCGCCAATCGTGAGACTATCGAGCTAATCGCCCGCGCCCTGCTGGAGTACGAGACGCTGGACGCGGCGCATATTGAAGACTTGGCGCGCGACGGCAAAATGAACAACCCGCCGCCGCGCCAGCTGACCCCGCCCGCGTTGCCGACGCCGCAGGAGCCGCTGGACACCGTGAAGAAAAAGCCCGCCGCTGACAGTGGCAACGGCGCGTTGCCCGGTTTGGAGGGCGCGCCGGTGGGGGCGTGAGCGGGTATGCTGTGGCGGCACGCGCAGGGAGTTTTGCAGTTCGGCGACCAACCGCTGCTGGCGGGTATTCTCAACGTCACGCCGGATTCGTTTTCCGACGGCGGGCAGTATGCCACCGTCAGCGCCGCGTTGCGGCGCGCGGAGGAAATGCTGGATGCGGGTGCGCAAATCATCGATGTCGGCGGCGAGTCCACGCGGCCCGGCGCGGCGGCGGTGCCGGTGGCGGAGGAATTGCGCCGGGTGCTGCCCATCATCAGCGCGATGAACCGGCGCTGGCCGCTGACGGTGATTTCCGTGGATACGTATAAGGCCGAGGTCGCGCGGCAGGCCGTCGCGGCGGGCGCGTCGGTCATCAACGATGTCGGCGGCGGCTGGTGGGATGAGCGGATGTTGGCCGCGGTCGCTGACAGTGGCGCGGGGTATATTGCCATGCACAGCCTCGACCGCGAGATGCGGCGCACCGTCAGCGGCGAGGTCGTCGCCACGGTCAGCGGGTTTCTGCGCGGGTTGGGCGAAAAACTGGCGCGGCGGGGCATCGCGCCGGAGCGGGTGATTTACGACCCCGGCGCCGGCTTCGGCAAAACCCCAGAACAAAATTTGCAACTGCTGCGCGCGACCGGGACGTGGCGCGCGCTGGGGCGCCCGCTGATGTGGGGCGTTTCCCGCAAGCGTTTTTTGGCCGTCTCGAACGAGCCGCCGCAAGACCGCCTCGCCCCCGCGCTGGCGGTGCATGGCTGGCTGTTGACGCAGGGTTATCCGCAAATCTGGCGCGTCCACGACGTCGCGGCGTGCGCCGGCTTCATCAAGATGCGGGGTGAACTCGAAAAAAAAGATTTTCGCTTCGGGCCTAAGTGAATTCCTCTTCCATGAAGGGGAATTATGATGCGACCACCATACGCCGTTGCAATTCCACAGCTCATGGGATGGTAGTGCCTCAGTTTGCAGAATTTAACGCAAAGGCGCAAAGGAGCAAAGACGCAAGGAATGTTTGAAACAGGTTAGTAATGAATGAATTAACCAATCTTTGCGTTCTTTGCGCCTTTGCGTTAAAAAATCAAACTGACGCACTATCCATGGGATAGAACCATTGTCAACCACCGCGCCGCCTGTTACACTTGTTGCCTTATGTCCCGCCCCGCCGCCAAGCTCATCATCGCCAACAGCGAGCAAAACGCCGACTTGCTTTACGCCACCAAATTTTTCGCGCCTGATGAATTCATCTGGCTGGCCCATCGCGGCAAAACCGCCGCCGTGTTCAGCCCGCTGGAAATTGACCGCGCGCGCCAGTCCGCCACCGTCGACGAGTGCATCCCGCTGACAATGTTCGAGGATGAGTATCAAAAGCGGCACGGCCACAAGCCCGACTTGCCGGCGGTGGCGGCGCTGTTGTTGCGCCGCGAAAAAATCCGGCGCGTCAACGTCCCCGCCGCATTCCCCCTCGCTTGCGCCCAGACGTTGCAACGGGCCGGCATCACCGTCAACGTCGCCACGCCATTCCTCCCGCAACGCGAATTCAAGACGGCGGAGGAAATCAAGCACATCACCGCCGCCCAACGCCACGCCGAGTTTGGCCTGGCGCGCGGCCTTGAAATCCTGCGCGCCGCCACCGTGGACCGCAAAAATTTCATCGTCTGGAACGGCAAAAAACTCACCAGCGAAATCCTGCGCGGGGAAATTGACGCCGCCATCATCCGCCACGGCGGCCTGCCTGCCAACACCATCGTCGCCGGCGGCGCGCAGGGTTGCGACCCGCATGAACAGGGGCACGGCCCGCTGCTGGCGCGCCGGACCATCGTCCTCGACCTCTTCCCCCGCGACCGGCGCACCGGCTATTTCGGCGACCTCACCCGTAGCGTGGTCAAAGGTGCCGCCGGTGACGCGCTTAAACAACTGTATGCCACCGTCAGCGCCGCGCAAAACCTGGTATTGCGCGCCTTGCGCCCCGGCGTGGACGGCGCGAAACTGCACGAGCGCGTGAAACAATATTTCACCGCCGCCGGCTACCCCACCGAGCAACGCGATGGTCACTGGGTCGGCTTTTTCCACGGCACCGGCCACAGCCTCGGCCTGGAGATTCACGAAGCCCCGCGTTTTTCCGCCGGCAAATTCAAAGCTGGGCAAATCATGACCGTCGAGCCGGGCCTCTATTACCCTGACATCGGCGCCATCCGTATCGAGGACCTAGTCATCCTCACCGCCACCGGCCACCGCAACCTCACCAATGCGCCGAAGTTTTTGGAAATCGACTAAACATGGCGCTGACTACGGAGCGCGGGTTTGTTACCCGCGAGTGTAATTCTCCTTCACGGGGGAAAATTTACCCTTCGCCAGCGGGCAAGGCCAAGGGGAAATAACCGTGGGTGCAGCGAGGTCTGCCGAGCAGACCCCACGGCTGAATTGGTTGTCATCGTCAGCGTTTGCCGACACCGTGTCCGGCGGTGGCAACGGCTGAATGATTTCCGGTTCCGGCGCGGTGAGGGTCGCCGTGACGCCGCTGCTCACCCGCCACACACCGGCGGCGTAGGCGTTGACGGTGTAGGAGTCGTAAACCGCGTCGTTGTTGAACACCCACCAGACCAGCCGGATGCTCTGCCGCGCGACGTCCGGCAGCGCGGTCACGTCGAGGCGCGGCGGTTCCGGCACAATCGGCGGCGCGGGCGGCGGCTGGTCGGGGACGCCGTTCAGACAGCAAAGCAGATGCACTACCACTGTGCCAAACCGGCGTGAGTGTCAGCGAAAGATTAGCACGTCAGCGTCAGCAATGCTATCGAAATAACCCGCCGCCGCGCGTGCCGTGAGCGCTGTTGGTGTCGCGCAAGAGGTCGAAGAGTTGGCCGTCGGCGAGACAGTAATAAATGACCAGGAACAGCGCGGCGAAGAGCAGGCCGGTGAGAAAAAAATACAGGTTGGTTCGGGTGACGTTATTCATCCGGTGGAGTTTTCTCTTGAGATGACGACGTGCCATAGTGGTTATTGGTTGTAACGGTGCAAGGTGCGAAGTTGCACGGTCCAGTAACGGTTTTCATGGGTAATTTGGTCGGTGAGGACGACGAGTTTCGCACCTTCGGGAAGTAGTTGCCGGTCGAGCATGATGTTACGGGCCAGGTCAATGTTGACGAGGTGGCTGTCCTTGAGCGGCATGACGATGGGATGCACGGCGTAGTTGAGGCAGAGCCGGCGCGCCAGCCCGGCGTCGGGGGTGACGGCGAAGATGGTGGCGGGCGACGGGCGCAGGGCGGCGCAGAGGTGGGCGTTGAGGCCGCTGTGGGTGAAGATGAGCAGACCGTCGGCTTGCGTTTGGTTGGCGAGGTGCACGGCGGCGGCGGCGGCTTGCTCGCGGCGCTGGGTGAGTGTCAGCGTGGAGTGATATTCGTTGGTTAGATGCCGCTCGCTGGTGGTGGCGACTTTGTCGAGGACTTGCACGCACTTGACGGGATACTGGCCGACGGTGGTTTCGCCACTGAGCATGATGGCGTCGGCGCGCTCGAAGACGGCGTTGGCCACGTCGGTTATTTCGGCGCGTGTGGGCAGCGGGTTGTGAATCATGCTTTCAAGCATGTGCGTGGCGACGATGACCGGTTTGCCGGCGTCGAGACAGGCGTTGATGATGTTGCGCTGGACGATGGGCAACTCGTCGTAGGGCCACTCGATGCCGAGGTCGCCGCGCGCGACCATGATGCCGTCGGCGGCGCTGATAATGGCGGGCAGGTTGTGGACGGCGGACTGGTCTTCGATTTTCGCGATGATGCCGATGTGGGCGCGACCGTCAGCGGCGAGGGTTTGGCGGAGCAGGTCAAGGTCAGCGGCCTCGCGGACGAAGGACAGGGCGATGAGGTCCACGTCGAGTTCCGCGCCGACCTTGAGGTCGCCGAGGTCCTTGTCCGTGAGCGCGGGGAGCTTGACCTTGATGCCGGGCAGGTTGATGTGGCGGCGGCTGCCCATGACGCCGGGGGTGAGGACTTCGCAGACGAGTTCCTGCCGGCGCTTTTCCTTGACCATCATCTCGATGACGCCGTTGTCCACAAGCACGATGTCACCGACCTTGATGTCGTCAACGAGCGAGTCGTAGTTGGTGTCCACGGAGCGTTCCTCAACGGAGACGTGGCCGCGGACGGTGAAGGTGAAGGTGTCGCCGATTTTGAGGTCGAGGTTGGTGGGCAGGTCGCCGGTGCGGATGGCGGGGCCTTGCGTGTCCATGAGGATGGCGACGGGTTTGCGAAGTTCTCCGGCGATTTGGCGGATGGTCGGCACGACGCGGCGAACCCAGTCATGAGCAGCGTGGGACATATTGAGGCGGAAAACATTGACGCCGGCGAGGATGAGGTCGCGGAGGACGGCGGGCGAATCGGTGGCGGGGCCGAGCGTGGCGATGATTTTGGTTTTTCGCATGGGAAAGATTATGACAAATGGCGGAGGAAAAAGCAAATATTTAGGTTCCTCATCGTTAGCAGTGACAGCGCTGACGCCGGCACACCTTCCACAGCCCCGCTGCCCGCACCCGCCAATTCCCCTTCCGTGAAGGGGTGGCCGCGTAAGCGGACGGGGTAGTTCAGCGTTAAAGGAAATTGAAATCCGATAGCTGAAATTAGTTCTGTTTTCAGCTTTCTGCTGTCCCAACGCTGAACTACCCCGTCGGCTCGCGCCGCCACCCCTTCACGGAAGGGGAATTATTATGCGCCCATCACACGCCGCGGCAATTCCACTGCTCATGGGATAGAACCAATTGACAATCGTGGCGAAAAATCACACCTTCGCGCACAGGTCGCGCCACTGCTCCAATTTTTGCCTGGCCTTGCCGGAGTCGAGGATTTCACGCGCCAGCGCCAGACCCTCGTCCCATGTTTTGCAAATTTCGGTGACGACGAAGCCCAGCGCGCTGTTGGCGACAATGATTTCCTTGAACAAGCCCGCCTCGCCGCCGTTGAACAAATCCACAATGCGGCGCGCGCTATCCTCCCGGTCGCTGATGATGAGGCCGCGATAACTGCCGAGGTCGCGGCGCGGACGGTCGGGGATGTCGAACTTCAGCGAGGTGTGGACAAAGTTGGGGCCGAGGATGGAATACTCGCCGATGGGCGTGCCGTCCTCCGCCTCGCTGTAGATGGCGAGGTGGTGTTTGCGGCCCAGCAACTCCAGCACCTCGCCGAACAAGTTGACGTAATCCTTGTTGAACAAACCAATCATCTGCGCGTCGGGCCGGGCCGGGTTGATGAGCGGGCCGAGCTGGTTGAAGACGGTGCGGCGACCCTCGGCGGCAAGCGCGCGGCGCAGCGGGGCGATGGCCCTGAACGCGGGATGGTAAAACGGCGCGTGGAAAAACGCGAGGTTGCTGGCCTCGAAGACGCGCTTGTTTTGCTCCGGCGACAGCGTGGTCGGGACGCCGAGCACGGCGAGCACGTCGCTGCTGCCGGAGATTTTCGTGACGCCGACATTGCCATGCTTGACGACGGGCACCCCGCCGGCGGCGAGCACGAACATCATCGTGGTGGAAATGTTGACCACGTTCAACCCGCCGCCGCCGGTGCCGCAGCAGTCGAGCAGCGGTCTGCCGTGCCACGCGCCGCTGAGGCCGGGGTCGAGCGCCTTGGGCAAAAAGGCGTTGGTGAACGCCAGCAACTCGCGCGCGGTCTCGCCCTTGTCGGTGAGGGCGCGGAGGAAGTCGAGTTTGTCAGCCTCGCTGACGGTGACGTCGAGCAAATCCTCGGCGGCTTGCCAAACCTGCGGCGCGGCAAGCTCACGGTCAGCGCGGCAAAGTTGAGTGAGGTCGGGGAGGGTGCTCATGGTTTTTTTGACGCAAAGACGCAAAGGGACAAAGTTTCGCCAAGATTTATTTTTGGTTAGTCCGCTCAATGGCAGCGGCAATCATCCACGCGCCCGTGATGATGCTGGCGCTCAACATCAGCGTCAGCCCCAGCGCCCTTGATGCGGCATCCACAGTCAAAAGCACTCCAAAAGAAAACATCATGGCCAGCCAAAATTTTTTCCAATTCCAATTCATCTTCGCGTTCCTTTGTCCCTTTGCGCCTTTGCGTCAAATTTTATTTCAACAACCTGCCGACCACGGCGCTGATTTGTTTCCCGTCGGCGCGACCGGCGGCCTTGGCGATGGCGGCTTTCATCACCAAGCCAAGCTGCGCCTTGCCCGTCGCGCCCGTCTCCGCGATGGCGGCGCTGACGATGCCCTCTAACTCAGCGTCACTGAGCGCGGCGGGCAGGAACGTTTCCAGCACGGCCTTCTCCGCGCGTTCCTTGGCGGCGGCGTCGGGGCGGTGGTTCTTTTCGTACACCTCGATGGACTCGTTGCGTTTCTTGATTTCCTTGCGCGCGACCAGCCGCACATCATCGTCATCAGCCTGGCCGTCCGCGCCGTATTTCTCGATGGCGAGATATTTGGCGGCGGACTTGAGCGCGCGCAGCGTGTTGAGTTTGTCCAAATCCCTGGCGCGCATGGCGTCCTTGATTTGCGTGTCAATTTGTTCAAGCAAGGTCATGTGGTCCATCATAAAAGACCGGGACGGAATGTCCACGCACATTTGGATTTTATTTTGCCGGGGAACCTCTAAAGTTGCCGGCGAGTGAGAATCATTTACCGTTACCTGCTGGGCGAAGTCGTGACCGCGTCATCCGCCGCCATCGCCCTGCTAACCTCGCTGATTATGTTCGGCGACGCGTTTAAGCGCATCTCGCAAGTGGTCGCCGACAACGACATCCCGTTCCACGTGGTGTTGAAAATGATTGCGCTGCTCAGCCCGCAAGCCATGACCATCACCATCCCGTGGGGCCTGCTCGTGGGCACCCTGCTGGTGTTCGGGCGGATGTCGCAACACCGCGAGATTCTCATCATCCGCTCGGCGGGCATCGGCTTGGTGCCGCTCATCGCGCCGGTGGCGCTGTTCAGCCTGTGCATGTGCGCCCTCAGCTTTTACAACAACGCCATCCTCGCCCCCAAATGCATGGTGGTCTTCAAGCAAATGCTTCTCGACATCGGCCGCAACAACCCGACCATGCTCATCAAGGCGCAGGAACCGGTGACCCAATTCACCGGCTACACGATTTACGTCGACAAAAAATTCGGCAACACCATCGAGGGCGTGTACATTTGGAAAACCGACCCGCGCACCAAAATCCCGCTGCAAAGCTGGCGCGCCGAGCGGGGCCAGATTAACGCCGATTTAATCAACAAACAACTGGCCATCACCCTGGTCAACGCCAAGGAATATGTCCGCGCCGCCGCCGACCCGGCCGACCTGAGCCGCGTGACCCTTGGGATGCGGGCCAGCCAACTGCCCGTGTGGGTGCCGCTGGGCGCCGACTTTGACACCAACCGCGTGACCGTCACCATCGGCATCATGACCGCGGAACAAATCATGAATCAAATCTTCGCCGACAGCGACCGCAAGTTCAAATTCATGCCACTGTTCACCGAATTGCAAAAGCGCGTGTCCTTCGCCGTCGCCTGCTTCACCTTCATGTTCCTGGCGATACCGCTGGCCATCACCACCGGTCGCGGCGAAACCTCCATCGGCTTCGTCATCAGCGTTGCGGTGGTGGTATTGTACTACCTGATGATTGCCTTCGCCACCTCGCTCAAGGAAAAACCGGACGCCTATCCCGACCTGATTATCTGGATACCCAACATCCTGCTGCAAATCCTCGGCTTCTGGCTCATCTGGCGCTCCAACAAACATCCGGCGTGAGCAAAAGCGGGATTTTGACGCAAAGGCGCAAAGACGCGCAAAGTGTTTTGAAATTACTCTCTAAAAAATTCTTGGCGAACCTCTGCGCTCTTCGCGCCTTTGCGTCAAATATATTTAATCAACGGCTAATTTCTCCGCCAAGATTTTCCGCGCGCGATAGATTTTCATCTCCACCGCCTTCTCCGTCAACCCCAGCCGCGCCGCGCACTCGCGGTGGGACGCGCCCTCCAGCACGCTGGCGATGAACGGCGCCTTCAACTCCGCCGGCAGTTCGTCAATCGCCACCGCCAGCGTCCGCAATTTTTCCCGCCGCTGCAATACCTCCGCCGGCGTGGCCTCGCCCGACGCCAGCGTGTCCAGCCGCGCCTCGTCACCGTCAGCGGCTCGCGCCAGCCGGTACGCCCGGCTCCGCGCGCGGTCGCGGCACAGGTTCAGCGCGATGGCGAACAGCCACGTCGAGAACAGCGCGCGCGGGTTGAACTTACCGATGTTAAAATACGCGCGCACAAACGTCTCCTGCGCCAGTTCCAGCGCGTCATGCTCGCGCGGAATGTAACGCCAGATGAAACGGTAAATCCGCTCCCGATGACGCGCCATGAGTTCGTCCAGCGCCGCGTCGCGGCCCGACTGCAACTCTCGCACCAGCGGCAAATCAGGGTCGGCGGGCATGACGGTCAGCGGCAGCAAGGGTGTTCCGCGCCGGCGGAAAGTTGTTCGGCGACCAGCCGCAGCAGCCGGCCGTACTGCTCCGTGGTCAGCACGTCGCGCGCGGCGAAAATGGAATTGAGCGTGGCCTTTTGCATGTCACCCATCGCCTCGTGGATTTGCTCTACCGCCGCCTGCACCCGCGGCGAGTCAGCCTTGTCGCTGAGAATGACGGCGGCGAGTTCGCGGTTGCGCTGGTTCATCAACAGCGCGCAATGTTGCCGGCTGGTGTTGAATTGCTCGCGGATGACGTTGATTTTTCGCTCTTGTTCCGGCGTCAAGTCCAGTTGCGCGAACACCTCACCGTCAGCGGCCGGCGGCGGACTGGGCTGGATATAACGGCGGGTCAGCCAGCAACTCGCCGAGGCGACCGCCGCCACCAGCGCCAGCAAAATCAGAAAAGACAAAACACGTTTCATAGTCAGCGGTTATTTGATGGAAGTTGATAATAATCCCGGCGCACGGACAAAGAAAGCGTCCAGCCGCACCGCGCGCGGCGTGGGATTGAACAGACCCGCGCCAATGAGCACGCCCACCGTCAGCGCCAGCGCCAACGCGGCGGCCACCGGTCGCGGGCGCAACGCGCCGCCCGTCAGCCAGTCCAAAATTCCGTGGAATAACGCGGCACCGTCAGCGTCCTCGCGCTGGCGGCGGATTTCGCGCTGGACCGCGTGGTTGAAAGTCATCGTCAGCGGCGGCGGGCCGGCGGCGGCCAGTTCCCCAAGCAATCCGTCAAGTTCGTCATGTTCAGCGTGCATACAATCATTTAACACATTTCCCGCCGCAATCCCTCAAAAAAATGGAAAGCAGAAATTATTTCAACTTTCAGTTTTCAGCTTTCTGCTTTTCCCCTCCCCGCCATCCAGTCCCAGCGTCTCGTAAATCTGGCGCGTGGCGCGGGCGCGGTTCAAGGTGTAAAAATGCACGCCCCGCGCGCCGTGGTCGAGCAGGTCGCGCACTTGCTCCGTCGCCCAATGCGTGCCGAGACGCGCGACGGCGTCATCGTCAGCGGCGCGCTGCACCGACCGTAGCAGTGCGGCGGGGAAGCGCGTGCCGCCGGATAATTCCGCCATCCGCGCCAGACCGGCGCGCGTGGTGACCGGCATGAGGCCGGCGATTATCGGCACGTGAATCCCCGCCAATTCGCACCGCTCGCGGAAATCATAAAACTCGCGGTTGTCGAAAAACATTTGGGTCACAATGTAATCGGCGCCGGCGTCCACCTTGGCCTTGAGATAATCAATCTCGCGCAACCGGTTCGGCGTGGCCGGATGACCTTCGGGAAAACCCGCGACGCCGATGCCGAAGTGCGGGAAATTATCCTTGATAAACGCCACCAAGTCCGCCGCGCGCGGGAACACCATGCCGCTTTTTAGCGCTGACGGTGAGCCTTTCGGCGGCTCACCGCGCAACGCGAGTATGTTGTAAATCCGCTGACGGTCATATTCCCGCAGGATGCCGGCAATTTCGTCACGGTCAGCGCCGAGGCAAGTGAGGTGCGCGACCACGGTCAGGTCGGTCTCGCGCGCGAGCCGGACCGCCAGTTGCCGCGTGCGGTCACGCGTCGAGCCGCCTGCGCCGTAGGTGATGCTGACCGATGCCGGTTTGAGCGGCATCAGGTCGGCGATGGTGTGAAACAACAACTCCGCCGCCGCGTCGTCCTTGGGCGGGAAGAACTCGAAGCTGAAGGCGGGTTGCCGTTGTTGCAGGATTTCACGTATTAACATAAAGCATCAGGGGGTTGAGCCACTGGTCCAAATTCACCGGCTGACCGTCACCGGCTTGTTTGCGGCGGCGGTAATCCTCGTACTGGTCGCGGCCGATGCGGCCGACGCCGAAATATTTGGCTTGTGGATGCGCGAAATACCAGCCGCTGACACTGGCCTCCGGCGTCATCGCCATGTTCTCCGTCAGGCGGATGCCGGTGTGACGCTCCACCGCCAGCAATTTGAACAGGCCGCGTTTTTCCGAGTGGTCGGGGCACGCCGGATAACCTGGCGCGGGGCGGATGCCGCGTTCAGCGCCGCCGAAACCGCAGTCCACCCGCGCGCGTTGGTGCAATAATTCCGCGAATGCCTCGGCCAGCCGGTCGGCCAGTGTTTTTAGTAAAATTGAAGAATAATCATCACCGTGCTTTTCAAACTCCGCCGACCGTCGCGCGGTCTCCACGCCCGCCGTCACCGCGAACGCGCCGAGATAATCCGGTTGGCCCGCCGTCAGCGGCGCGATGAAATCCGCCAGCGCGTAGTTATAGGTCGGATAAGACTTATAGGACTTATCCATCTGCTGCCGAAGCGTGTGCACTACTATTTCACCATCAGCACCCGTCACACGAATATCATCACCATCGCTAATGGCGGGAAAAAAGCCATACACCCCCTCCGGCCTCAGCCAGTTTTCCCGAATGATTTCCCCTAATAACTCCTGGGCGTCAGCGAATAATTCCCGCGCCGCGTTATTTTCCAAAATTTGCGGATAACGCCCGCGCAATTCCCAGGCGTGGAAAAACGGCGACCAGTCAATCAGCGGCGCCAAGTCGCTGACGGTCACATCCCGCACCGCCCGCGCGCCCGTGAACGCCGGCGTCGCGATGTCCGCCGCCGCCCAGTCCGGGCGGAACGCCCGCGCCCGCGCCTCGCCAAGGGTGAGCAAGGTTTGCCCGCGCCGCTGTTGCTCGTGAAATTCCCGCGCCCGCGCCTGTTGCGCGCGCAACTCGCTGACCGTGACCGCGCGCGTTTGCGGGTTCAACAAGCGTCCCACGACACCCGCCACACGCGAGGCATCGGCCACGTGGCACACCGGCCCGCCGTAGGCCGGCGCGATTTTCACCGCCGTGTGCGCCGCGCTGGTCGTCGCGCCGCCCACCAGCAGCGGCACACGCAGGCCCTGCCGCTCCAGTTCGGCCGCCACGCGCGTCATTTCTTCCAGTGACGGCGTAATTAACCCGCTCAAACCGACCGCGTCCGCGTCACGCGCGGCGGCTAGAATTTTCTCCAGCGGCGTCATCACGCCCAGGTCCACGACCTCGTAATTGTTGCACGCCAGCACCACGCCGACGATGTTCTTGCCGATGTCGTGCACGTCGCCCTTCACCGTCGCCAGCGCGATTTTCCCGCGCCGGCGCGGCTGACCGTCAGCGCCCTCGCCCGCCGCCATGAACGGCTGCAAACACGCCACCGCCTGTTTCATCACCCGCGCGCTTTTCACCACCTGCGGCAAAAACATTTTCCCCGCGCCGAACAAATCGCCCACCGTGTTCATCCCCGCCATCAGCGGTCCCTCGATGACCGTCAGCGGGCGCCCGTATTTTTGCCGCGCCTCGTCAGTGTCGGCGGCGATGAAGTCCGCGACGCCATGCACCAGCGCGTGCGCCAGCCGCTCCTCGACCGTCCCCGCGCGCCACGCCGCTGACGCCGAGGGCGCCGCCCCGCGCCCGCCGCCCTTCATCGCGCCCGCGAATTGCACCAGCCGCTCGGTCGCGTCGGGCCGGCGATTAAGCAACACGTCCTCGACCCGCTCCAGCAAGTCGCGCGGGATTTCATCGTACACCGCGAGCATCCCGGCGTTGACGATGGCCAGGTCCAGCCCCGCGCGCCGCGCATGATACAAAAACGCCGCGTGCATCGCCTCGCGCACCGGATGGTTGCCGCGAAACGCGAACGACACATTGCTGATGCCGCCGCTGACGCTCACCGCCGGCAGGTTGGTTTTAATCCACCGCGTCGCCTCAATGAAATCCACCGCGTAATTATTATGCGCCTCGATGCCCGTGCCGACCGTCAGCACGTTCGGGTCAAACACGAGGTCCTCCGGCGGCAGGCCGGCGGTGACCGTCAGCGCGTGATACGAGCGGCGCGCCACCTCAATCTTCCGCGCCAGCGTGTCCGCCTGGCCGCGCTCGTCGAACAACATCACCACCGCCGCCGCGCCGTAACGCCGGATGAGCCGCGCGCGCCGCACCAATTCCGCCGCGCCTTCCTTCAGGCTGATGGAATTGACCAGCCCTTTCCCCGGCAAACATTTCAACCCCGCCTCCAGCGCCGGCCAGCGCGAACTGTCCAGCATCACCGGCGCGCGCGCGATGGCCGGCTCCGCCGCGACCAGGCGCAGGAACCGCGTCAGCGCCTGCTCCGCGTCGAGCAAGCCCTCGTCCATGCACACGTCAATCACCTGCGCGCCGTTTTCCACCTGCTGCCGCGCCACCGTCAGCGCCCCGGCGTAATCGCCGGCCAGAATCATTTTTGCGAATTTCGGCGAGCCGGTCACATTGGTGCGCTCGCCGACCATGATGAATTGATTGGTTTTTTCGGAATTTGGATTTTGGAATTTTTCCACCGTCAGCGCGTCCAGTCCGCTCAACCGTAGCGCCGGCGTCACCGGCAGCGACGCGCGCGGCTTCAATCCGCCGACGGCCTGTGCCAGCGCGCGGATGTGCTCCGGCGTCGTGCCGCAGCAACCGCCGGCGAGGTTCAGCCAGCCGCGCCGCGCCCAGTCACCCAACTCGCGCGCGAACGACTCCGGCGTTTCGGGAAAGCCCGTCGGCGACAGCGCGTCCGGCAGACCCGCGTTCGGATGACAGGACACGCGCACCGGCGCCAGCCGCGCCAGTTCCCCGACCAGCGGGCGCAGTTCTTTCGGCCCCAGCGCGCAATTCAACCCCACGCTCAACAACGGCACGTGCGCGATGGAGTTCCAAAACGCCTCGACCGTTTGCCCCGTCACCCCGCGATTGCTGCCCGCCTGGATAAACGTCACGCTGGCCATCAGCGGCACGCGCGCGCCGCGTTCCGCAAACACCTGCTCGATGCCGAAGAACGCCGCCTTCGCGTTCAACGGGTCGAAAATTGTTTCCACCAGCAGCGTGTCAACGCCGCCGTCGAGCAAGCCGCGCGCCTGTTCCGCGTAGGCCGCCGCCAGCTCGTCAAACGTGATGTCCCGCGCCGCCGCGTCGTCGGCATCCGTCCCCAGCGAGGCCATCTTCGACGTCGGCCCCAGCGTGCCCGCGACGAAACATCGCCGCCCCGCCGGTTCCCTCAGCACCTCGTCAGCGACCGCCCGCGCCACCGCCGCGCCCGCGCGCGACAACTCATACGCCGCCGCTGACAATCCGTAATCCGCCAGCGAGACGGCCTGCGCATTGAACGTGTTGGTCTTGATAATATCCGCCCCCGCCGCCAGATATTGCCGGTGAAGGCCGGCGACCACCGCCGGCCGGGTCACATTCAGCACATCGTTCAACCCGCGCAACTCCCGCGGCCAGTCACGGAACCGCTCCCCGCGAAAGTCATCCTCCGCCAAGCCGAGCCGCTGCAACATCGTCCCCATCGCCCCGTCGAGCACGACAATGCGCTCGTCCAGCAACCGCTCCAATTCCCCGTTGGTCATCGTCAACGCCATAAATATATCTGTTTATCATGATACATTGATATATCGAACTGGCAAGCCTTAAAAAAACTCGCGTAAAACGTGGCCCAGGCAATCCTGCCTGGGTCTGTGCGAGCGCGGAGCGTCATGCGCTGGCGGCAGGCGCGGCATAATTCCCCTGCCGTGAAGGGGGATTAAAGGTTCGCGCCAAGCCGCCAGGCCGCCAAGTTTTTTGCTTAAATTAACTTGGCGGCCTGGCGGCTTGGCGCGAGGTTGCTAACGCTGAACTACCCCGTCCGCCGGCTCCGCGCGAACCTCAACTGGTTTTTTCCGGATTCTGGCGGGCGAGGCGTTCCTTGGCGCGCGTGTTGTATTTCTGCGCCATGATGTTCAGGGCCTCTTGCAACTTGGGGAAGAGGTCGGGGTTGAGGCCGGCATTGGTGCTGCCGCCGATGCGTTCGAGGATTTTCTTGACCAACACCACGGCCGCCGCGCGCGTGCGGATGATGTTCGGCGTGTCCGTCTGGGCGGCCTGTTCCTCATAACGCTGCTCCATTTTTTTGCGGAAGTCGTTGTTGCGGTCAACCAGCTCCTTGACCCAGGCGACGAACAAATCATGCCCCTCGTCAATGGCGCGCAGCGCGGCGAGGTTGTCCGCGGTGAGCAAGGCGTCGCTGACCTCGGTAATATCGCTGGTCTCGGCGTCATAGTTTTGGCTATTGGCGCGGGGATAGCGTTTGAAAATGGCCGCAAGTTGGGCGGCGGCCTGCTGGACGGCGGGTTTGTAGTAGTACTGGAGCTTGGCGACGCAGCTGCGGACGCCGGAGTAGGCGCGGTCGCGAGCCAGGTCAAGGGCTTTAAGTTCCTTGGTGAGCGGGAGCTCGCGCGAACTGTACGCAATCGTGAAGAGCAATTTGCACAACGGCGTGAGTTCGTTGAAGAGCGTCAGGACATTAGCGTGCTGGGCGTCAGCGCCGACGCTTTTGACCAAGTCGTAGAACTCCTTGATGTATTCAGTGGTTTCCAAGGCTTGATAACGATAGAAGGCGGGGTTGATAATTTTCATCGGCAGTGACTATGCCAGCTGTTCCGTGTTCGGCAATATTTTATTTGGGGAACACTTTGCCGGTATTGATTTTGCTCTCGCGGGATGGGAGCCAGGTTTCACCGGTGTAAAATCAGCTCTCACGGGTTGGGAGTTGAATTTTACAGGTGTGAAATTAGCTCTCACGGGTTGGGAGTTGAGTTTCACAGGTGTAAAATTAGCTCTCACGGGTTGGGAGTTGAGTTTCACAAGTGTAAAATTAGCTCTCACGGGTTGGGAGTTGAGTTTTATAGGTGTAAAATTAGCTCTCACGGGTTGGGAGTTGAGTTTCACAGGTGTAAAATTAGCTCTCACGGGTTGGGAGTTGAGTTTCACAGGTGTGAAATTAGCTCTCACGGGTTGGGAGTTGAGTTTCACAGGTGTGAAATTGCGGCGGCGTGGGGAAACATTGGCAAGTTCCTCGTCATCCTGAGCGTAGCGCCGCAGGCGCGGAGTCGAAGGAGCGGATTGGTCAAGGTCAGCGGATTAGTTGCCGTCAGCCGGTTGGTCAATACATGGCCGGTCCTTCGCCCTTCGACTCCGCTCAGGGTGACGCGCCCTTTCAGGGCTTCGCTCAGGATGACGGGATAGTCTGCCCATGTTGTATTTGGCGTTTAAGGCCAAGGCGCAACTCTTTTCCCCTGGCGCCGATGCCTCAGCGTCAGCGCCAGCAGCGCGACGGCGGGTAGCAACATCACCCAAACCGCCGGCTCGGGCACGGACATGGTGCTCCAAGCCAAGGCGTAGGCCTCGGTTTGCCCCGGCAGGCCGCTGTCGATGGTGTCGAAAATCGTGCCGGCGTTGGTCACGCGGATGCCATAGGTGTCGCTGCCAAGCTCGAGGCGTAAAAATTCGGTGTTGCCGTAGATGCTCGTCGATTGCGCGACCATGAGCCAATCCTCGCCGACAATACGGTACAGGCCAAGGTTCAAATTGCTAAACCACAGGTCTTGATAACCAGCCGTGTCCGCGTCCGCGTCCGCGATAAACACGGTCTGGCTGAACCAATTTAGCGAGACGGTCAATTCCACGGCCACACCGGTGAGTTGGAAGGTGTAGCTGTCGGTCGCGTTGGCCGCCAGTTCCGTCAGCTCCCATCCGCCGTTGACCAGGTCAAGACCGTCGCGCTGACCGTCAGCGGGGGCGAGTAAAATATACGCGCTGCGCTCAAGGTTGACCAGCCCGGCGCCGACGCTGTAGTCCAGCGCTTGCGTGGTGACGGTCAGCGCCCCCTCGACGTGCTGCCCGTTGTCCCAGCCGGCGGTTCTGGTCGCGCCGGCCATGAGGACGGCCTTGATTACGCGCGTGTCCAGCGCCGCGTCGCGTGGCGCGCCGGACAATTCGCCCCTCGCCAAGTCTTTCAACAGCGCGATGCCGCCGCTGACCATCGGCGCGGCGAAACTCGTGCCGGCGGCGTTGATGTAATACAAACCGGCTGCGTTCTCCTCTTCCGGCACATACGTCGCGAGCACCATGCCGGTGCCCGGCGCGGCAATATCCACCCGCGCGCGCACGCCGCTGATAATCTCATCGGTCACGGGGTTGTAAAAATCCTGCGGCGCACTGCTGGTGAAAGCCGCCGGATGGTCGTAAGCGTGCCCGGCGTTGTAATCCAGCGCGCCGACGGAAATCGTGTTAAACCCCGCCGCGATGCCGCCCGGCGCGACCTCCGGGCCGGCGTTACCCGCCGACACCACCAGCGCCACGGTTGGGTTCTGCCGCGCGAGGCCGTCGGCGACGCCGGCGTATTCATCCGCGCGCCCCGTCGGGTTGGTGTAACCCCAACTGCTGTTAATCACATCCACTGGGTGGGTGACAAAATATTCCTTGTAGGCCAGTAAAAATGACTCGCGCGAGATGGTAAACGGGCCGGTACGATTGCCGTCATCGTCGAGGCTCCACTCGGTTGCAATCGCGCCCGACTGTATCGTCGCCAACGGGGCGATGCCCGTGCCGAGCACCGTCAGCGCGCCGTTGTCGGCCAAGCCGATGCCCGCCATCATCGCGGTCACCGCCGTGGCATGGCCGTCGTAATCGTCATCGGAAATCCAGAATGTGTTGTTAACAAATGTAGGCACACTGACCGTCATAATCACGCCCGGCATCACCATCACCGGCACTGCGTCGCGCGACGTGAAAACCTCGTGCCCGAACCACGCCAACCCACCCTCGACATTGGCGATGGACGCGTCCGCCCCCCAGTAACCCGCGCCGTAGAGCGCCGCCGTGCCGATGAGATTATTGGCCTCGCTCGCCCACAAAAAATCGCCCTGACCCGGGTCGTAATCGCCGACGATGATAAGATTGCGCGCCGTCAGCGATTGCCCGCTGACCGTGGGACTCATCATCAACAACGCCAAGACCATCAGCGCGGTAAATTTCTTCAATTGGTGAAACATCACCGGCAAAGCTATCCGCTCCCCCGCGCGCAAGCAATTATAAAAACGGGGAAATTCCCCTTCCGTGAAGGGGTGGCGCGGAGCGCCGGGGTAGTTCAGCGTTGGGACAGGCGCAAGACGAAAGCTGAAAGTAGAAAGCTGAAAACAGAAATAATTTCAGCTTTCGGCTTGCCCATTTCCGGTAACGCTGAACTACCCCGTCGGCTCACGCCGCCACCCCTTCACGGAAGGGGAATTATCGATGGAATAATCATGTCGCCAGCAAGCACGCCCCGTCATTCCGAGCGCAACAACGCGGTTGTTGCAGTCGAGGAATCGGTTTGGCCCACCGCACACCAGCCGCCCAATCAACCCGATGCTGCGACTGCGTTGCCGCGCAACTTCGCCCAGCATGACGGGGCGGGGGCCTATGCCACTGTTCATGGGCCAGAACCCCATTTTTTCTTTGGCAAACGCCGGAAACGTGGCACAATGCCGCCATGTCCGCCATCCTGTCCCCGCGTGAAGTTGTCAGAACCGCCGTTGAATTTCGCCGCCCGCCGTATGTGCCGTGGTCGTTCGGTTTTACCAAGGAGGCGCGCGAGAAGTTGCAGGCGCACTATGGCAGCGAGGATATTCAGCCGTTCGTGAACAATCATTTCGTCGAGCTGGGCAGCGGCATCGGCTTTTTTGACGAACTCGGCAATGACCGCTACCGCGATGTGTTCGGCGTGACGTGGAATCGCTCGGTGGACAAGGACATCGGCATCGTCGAGGGCCAGGCGCTGCCGGAGCCGACCTTGTCGGGCTATCAGTTTCCCGACCCGTTGAGCGAGCGTTTTTTCCGCGATATTCCGGCGCGGCTGGAGCGGCAACCCGATTGCTATCGCATTTTTTCCATCGGCTTCTCGCTGTTCGAGCGCGCGTGGGCGATGCGCGGGCTGGAGGCGTTGTATGAGGACTTGGTGGAGCAACCGGAGTTTGTGCGCCAACTGCTCGGGGCCATCGCCGAGTACAACATCGCGCAGGTGCGCCGCGCGCTAACGTATGACATTGACGCGGTGTATTTCGGCGACGACTGGGGGCAGCAGCACGGGCTGTTGATGGGCTATGATTCGTGGCGGGAGCTGATTTATCCGCATTTGCAGCGGATGTACGGCGTGGTGCGCGCGGCGAGGAAGACGGTGTTCATTCATTCGTGCGGCGACGTGGACGAGTTGTTTGACGATTTGATTGGCATCGGCCTGGGCGTGTTCAATCCGTTCCAACCGGAGGTGATGGATGTCGGGCAGTTGATGACGGATTATCGCGGGCGGCTGGCGTTCTGGGGCGGTGTCTCGACGCAACGCACGATGCCCCACGGCACGGTGGATGCGGTGCGCGCCGAGGTTCGTGAAATGCTGCGGCGCGGGCGGGACGGCGGTTACATTCTCTCACCCGCGCACGCGTTGGAAAGCGATGTGCCGCTGGAGAACATGCTGGCGTTGATTGATGAGGCGCACAGCCAGCCCGGTTATCGCCGCTGAGGGTGACGCGCGGCGTGGTTGGAAATTCCCTACTGGCAGATGAACGCCTGGTCCGTCACTTTGGGGCCGGACTGTCCGGGAGTGTATTTGTCTGCGGTGCCGGGGCGCTTGAGCGGCGCAAGCTCGAAAATCGGCAGCACCGGCCCGTATTTGGTCTCGGTGACGACTTTTTTCATTTTCTTGGGATTGGCCGGGTCGGGGATTTCCCGTTCCCGCCGGAGCGCGCCGCCGTCCGCGTATTTTTCATCCCTTTTCTGAATGAGCAGGAACGCCGAGAAGAGGCCGCCGGGACATTCGCCAATCAGCACCGATAGCGGATAAGTCTGGCCGCTCTCCAGCTTGAACCACGAGCCGGCGTACAGACAAAAGCCGTTGTCCACCGCCAGCCCGACGGGTTCGCTGATTTTCTCGTTCCGGGTAATGAAGCAATAGCCGTTCCAGCGGAGCGAACCTTCCATCACGTCTTTGTTGCCGAGCCGCACCACCATCACGTCGTCGCAAAAGCCGACGAAGCGGAACCAGCCGGTGTCGGGCGCGACGAAGGAGCCGCGATAGACGATGACCCAGCGCTTGGGCAACACTTTTTTGCGGTCGAGGTTGAACGCTTCCGGCGCGCCCTCGGCGCTCTGGTTCGGGATGAACACGCGGAAGGTGCCCATCGGTTGACCGCGCCGGTTTTTGTCCACGTGAAAATATTTTTCCAGCACCGCGTCTTTCCAGCCGCTGTCAATGAACTTCCGCACTGTCTCGGCATAAAGCCGGTTGGCGACGGGGCCTTCCTTGGTGGCCATTTCCCCGCCCATGTCCAGTTCGGGATGCCCCCACATTTCCGAGTGGTCACCGGCAGCGGTTTGTTTCAAGTCGTAGAAAGTGGCGCCCAGCGCGCCTTCCTCGGTGGTGGCGACGGTGGTGAAGGGGTTGGTCATGGCGCGCATGACGCTGGCGGCTTTTTGCCCGCCACGGCTGACCGTTTCGTCCGCCGTCAACTGGCCGCTGACGGCGCCGGCGGGCAGCGCGGAGGGCGGCGCGATGGCGAAGGCCGGGGCGGCCGCGGCGCTGGCGCTGGAAATTTGCTCGATGCTGAAGATGGGCGCGGGCGCGGCTTCCATGACGGCGTCTTCCCGCGGGGTGACGGGATTGGGCGTGTCCTGGATTTCATCCGGCAAGTCCGGCGGCGGCGGCAGGTCGGCGGAAGTCGCGGTGCTGTTGTCGCCGCTGGGGATGATTCTGGGCGCGACGGCTTGAATCAAAATGATGCCGCTGATGCCGAGGAAAATGGCGAGGTGCAGGACGAGGGAAATACCCAGCGCGCCGACCGGCAGGAAGCGCTGCAAGTTTTTTAGGCGAGTCATGGCACCAGAACTACCACGGCGCGTGAAAATTACAATCAAGAACCGGCAGATGAACGCCGCCGCTGACGGTCACGGCTGGCGGCCCAGCCGGACGAGGTCGGCCACGGTCAGCGGGGGCAAATCCGCCACCGTCAGCGGGCGTCCGGCCTTGGCCCAGGCAAGACCTTGCTCGGAGGGCAGCGCGGCACGGGTCAGGACGGCGGCGAGGAGGTCGTGGATGCCGTCAAGGTCAGCGCCCTCGTCGTTATCGCGCCGCCAAGTTTTCACCAACTCACCGGGGACGGGGTGGATGCCGCCGGATGACGACAGGATGGCGTTGGTGGTGGCGACGAACGGCAGCGTGTCGACCAGCCGCGTCATCGGGCGGGCGGCGCGCCGTTGGTGAAAGTCCAGGAAATCGCGGTAGCAGTTGAGGAAGGCGTCGTGTTCGTCAGCGGGCTTGGGCGTGGTCAGTTCCGGCAGCGACGAGGTGGTCGAGCCGTCCTCGTGCAGCCGCGCCCAGCCCAAATCGCCGCGCACCTCGGTGACATGCGCGAACTGCCGCCCGCAAGCATGGGTGAACAGCGCGGTGAATTGCACATCGTCGGCGAACGTGGCGCGCAACGCGGCGGTGTCGAAGCTCTCCACCTTGCCGGCGCGGTACAACTCGCCGCTGACCGTGACCGGCCGCGCGAAGGTGTCATCCCGCTGGCCGGCCAAATACAGCACGTTGTGCAGAAAATGCGCCATCGCGTTGGTGACGGGGCCGTCGTAAATCGGCTCGCCGTCAGCGGCCATTTTGCCCGCCCACGGCGCGCGCTGGTAGTAAACGCGACCGCGCGGCCAGCCCGCGGCGGTGCGGATTTCGCGCAAACACCCCAGCTTCCCATCCCGCAGCGCCCGCCGGACGAGTTGCACGCCGCGCGAGCAGACGTGCTGGAAAAACACCGCCACCGGCCGGCCGGCGTCGAGCGTCAGCAACTCCCGTAACTGCCCCAGCAGCGGCACCGGCGGCTTTTCCAACAACAGCGGGATGCCACTGCGGATGACCGCGCCGGCGATGGCAAAATGCGTGGGAATGGGCGTGACCGCCACGACCGCGTCAACGTCAGCGGCGGCGAGCAACTCGCGGTAGTCGCTGAAACACGCCGGCGGCCGGTCATTGAACTCGGCGGCGACCTCGGCCAACGCGGCGGCGGACACATCGGCGGCGGCGGTCAAGCGCGCCCGGCCCTCCTGTTCCATTTGGCGGATGAAGCGCCGGTGCGCGCGGCCCATGCCGCCGGCCCCAATCAATCCGAGGCGGGTGGGAGTGGTGTTCATAGCAAGACGTCATGCTAGACGCTGACCGTGTGAAGACAATGCCTAAAGCAAATCATTTTGGTTCGCGCCAAGCCGCCAAGACGCAAAATTAATTTAACCAAAAAACTTTGCGTCTTGGCGTCCTTGCGCGAGTTTTTGTTTCCCGCTGACGCCTTGCCATGTCGCGACTTCCGCCCTATTTTATACCGCTGACCATGAACCCCAAGCGCGGCATTCTACTCGTCAACCTCGGCTCGCCGGAGGCACCGTCAGCGGCGGCGGTGCGGCGGTATTTGCGCGAATTGCTCATGGACCCGCGCGTGCTCGACCTCAATTTCCCCGCGCGCTGGCTCCTCGTCCACGGCCTCATCCTGCCGCGCCGACCCCGCCGCGTGGCCCGTCATTATCAGCGGATTTGGACGGACGCCGGTTCGCCGCTGACGGTCATCTCGGAAAACACGCGCCGCCGCTTGCAGGAACAAACCCGTCTGCCGGTCGCGCTGGGGATGCGTTACGGGCGGCCCGACATCTTCAGCGGCCTCGCCCAACTGCGTTTGTCCCAGCCGCCACCGGAGGAAATTCTGCTCGTCCCGCTCTATCCACATTACACGCCGGCCACGTGGGACAGCGCCGTTGACCGGACGCGGGAAGAACTCGTCCGACTCGGCTGGCGCGCGCGGCTCACCGTCCTGCCGCCCTTTTACCGCCGGCCCGACTACCTGGCGGCGCTGACGGTCAGCATCCGCGACCACCTCACCGTCAGCGACCACGTGCTGTTCAGCTACCACGGCGTCCCGTTGCGCCACCTGCGCCACCGCTGGCCCGGCGACCCCGCCGACTACCGCGAGCAATGTCACTTCACCACCGGACAAATCGCCCGCCGCCTGGCCCTGCCGCCGGAAAATTATTCCACAACTTTTCAATCTCGCTTTGGCCGCGAGCCGTGGTGCCAGCCGTGCACCGCCGCCGAGCTGGCGCGACTCGCCGACCGTGGCGTGAAAAAACTCGCCGTCGTCTGCCCGTCCTTTGTCAGCGACTGTTTGGAGACCCTTGATGAAATCGGCAACATCGGCAAGGAAATTTTCCTCGCGCGCGGCGGCCAATCCTTCCAACTCATCCCGTGCTTGAACGAACACCCGCTGTGGGTGAACGCCCTGCGAGATTGGATTGAAAATTATCGCGAATAATGGACTGCTCGCGCCAAGCCGCCAAGTTTTTTGGTTGAATGAACGTTGCGTCTTGGCGGCTTGGCGCGAACCAAATTTTACTCCACGTCTCTGCGGTGGAAAAATATGGTTCCTCGCTGTTAGCAGTGGCAGCGCTGACGCCGCCCCCTCACCGCCCCGGCCTTCTGCACCAGCAAATTCCCCTTCCGTGAAGGGGTGGCCGCGGAGCGGACGGGGTAGTTCAGCGTTCGGTTTTGGTAGTTCCTGTAACGCTGAACTACCCCGGCGCTCCGCGCCACCCCTTCACGGAAGGGGAATTATGCT
>JAISCS010000075.1 GCA_031265365.1 Verrucomicrobiales bacterium | reverse complement strand
GCGCAGGCTGCTTGATAAGTTATGGCATTGATTCCCGCAAGAGTAAAATATCGCAAGACGCAGCGCCGCAGCCGCAAGGGCGACGCGACGCGCGGCACCACGCTGGCGTTCGGTCAGTTTGGACTGCAAACGCTGGAGCGTTTTTGGCTGACCAACACGCAGATTGAGGCCGCCCGTGTGGCGCTGACGCGCAACATGAAACGCAAAGGCCGGCTGTGGATTCGCGTGTTTCCCGACAAGCCGGTGACGGCGCGTCCGCCGGAAACCCGCATGGGCAAAGGCAAAGGCCAACCTGAATACTGGGTCGCGGTGATTCGTCCCGGCAACGTTTTGTTTGAACTGGACGGGTTGTCCGAGACTGTGGCGAGAGAGTCGCTGCGGTTGGCGGCGACGAAGCTGCCGATGAAGACCCGTTTTATCACCCGCAACAGGAAAATTAGCGCATGAAAATCGCCGACGTAAAAGCATTGAGTGATGCCGAATTGCACACCCGCATCGCGGAATTGAAACAGGAAAAACTGAACCTGCGGATTCAGCAGCAAAGCGGTCGCCTGGAGCGTCCGAGCCGGCTGACGGAAATCCGCAAAACC
Organism: Verrucomicrobiales bacterium; assembly: GCA_031265365.1. Lineage (GTDB taxonomy): Bacteria > Verrucomicrobiota > Verrucomicrobiia > Methylacidiphilales > JAAUTS01 > JAIRPN01. The sequence continues at coordinate 25,517 of JAISCS010000075.1, read as the reverse complement.
ATCGCCCGCATCCAGACGGTGTTGACGCAACGCCGGTTGTCAGCGCCAGCGGCGAAATGAGGAATTGAATTATGAGCGAAGAAAAGAAAACAGCGCGCAAGTTGGTTCAGGGCGAGGTGGTGTCGAACAAGATGACCAGGACCATCGCGGTCAAAGTCACCCGTCGCGTGCCGCATCCGCGCTACAAGAAGATTGTCAACGTGTCAAAAAAGTTCTACGCGCACGACGCTAACAATGAGGCGAAAATCGGTGATTTCGTGGAAATCGCCGAGACGCGCCCGCTGAGCAAGCTGAAACGGTGGGAGTTGGTTAAAATTGTGAAGGGACAAACGGTATGATACAGATTAGAAGCTGGCTCGATGTCGCCGACAACACGGGCGCGCGCCGCGCGACCATGATTGGCGTGATTGGCAAGAAGACCTCGGTCGCCCGCGTGGGCGATGTGATTACCGCCAACGTGAAGGAAGCCGCTCCCGACGGGACGGTGAAGAAGAGCGAGGTTGTTCGCGCCGTGATTGTCCGCACCAAGCAACCGGTGCGCCGCCCCGACGGTTCGTATTTGCGTTTTGACAGCAACGCGATGGTTATCATTGACAAGGACATGAACCCGCGCGGCACCCGTATTTTTGGCCCTGTGGCGCGCGAGTTGCGCGAGAAAAACTTTATGAAAATCATTTCGCTGGCGCCGGAGGTGTTATGAGCAAACAGAAAAAGAAAATTGCCGTTCCCGCCAAGTATCATGTCAAGAAAGACGATGAAGTTGTCATTGTTAGCGGCACGCACAAGGGCAAGCAAGGGCGTGTGTTGCAGGTGTTGCGCGGCAAGGCGCGGGTGATTGTCGAGGGCGTGAACATGACGAAGAAAGCCGTGCGCCCGTCGCAAGACCGTCCGAAGGGCGGGTTTGATGAAAAAGAAGGCACCATTCATGTCTCGAACGTGAAGGTGGTCAAGGCCGCCGCTTACGGTGGCAAGAAAGCCAAGGAATAATTTATGAATGATTTGCTGCAAGAATACAGGGAACAAGTCGTCCCTGCTCTGGTGAGCCAGCGCGGTTACAAGAATGTCAACCAAGTGCCGAAGCTCGTGAAAATCGTGGTCAACTGCAGCGTCGGTTCCGCCAACGATGTGAAGGCGGCGATGGAGGACGCGGTGCATGACGTGACGCTGATTACGGGCCAAAAGCCCATCCGCACGAAGTCGAAGAAGAGCATCTCGAATTTCAAGTTGCGCGAGAATCAGGAAATCGGCGTGAAGGTGACGTTGCGCGGGAAGCACATGTACGAATTTTTGCTCCGCCTGAGCCGCACGGCGCTGCCGCGCATCCGCGACTTTCGCGGCATCTCGACGCGCGCGTTTGACGGGCGCGGCGCTTACACGCTGGGCGTGAAAGACCACACGATTTTTCCGGAGATTGAACTGGATAAAATCAAGCGCAATCTCGGCATGGACGTGACGCTGGTCACCACCGGCAAGAACAAAGAAGAAACCAAGGCGTTGCTGACGTTGCTGGGAATGCCGTTCGCCGACCGGAAACACTAATTTAAGAAAGACAAGGCTATGGCAAAGAAATCATGGATAGCGAAACAAAAGAGGGAACCGAAGTTTTCCTCGCGCAAATACAACCGGTGCAGCCTCAGCGGGCGGCGGCGCGCTTACATGCGGAAATTCGGCGTCAGCCGCATCCAGTTCCGCGAGCTGGCGTTGCGCGGCGAAATCCCCGGCGTGGTGAAGGCGAGTTGGTAAGGAGAACATTATGCAAACAGACCCTTTGGCAGACTTTTTAACGCAAATCCGCAATGCCAGCCGCGCGGACAAACCCGAAATCATCGCGCCGTACTCGCGCGTGAAGAGCGACGTGGCCGCCATTCTCGTGAAGGAAGGCTTCATCAACGGCAGCGAGGTCGTGAAAATTGATGACAAACAGCGGCTGAGACTGACGCTGAAAAACGGCTCGAAACAAAAGGCGTTGCACGGCTTGAAGCGCGTGTCGAAACCCGGTCTGCGCCAGTACGTCGGCGCGCCAGACATCCCGCGCGTGCTCGGCGGGTTGGGCGTAGCGATTCTTTCCACCTCGAAAGGCGTCCTCAGCGGGCATGAGGCGAAGAAACAAAATGTGGGGGGCGAACTCCTGCTCTACGTTTGGTAAAATATATGTCACGAATTGGTAACAAATCTATTCCCGTGCCGGACAAGGCGAAAGTCAGCGTCAGCGGCCAGAACGTGAAAATCGAGGGACCGAAAGGCAAGCTGGAATTTGACGTGCATCCGCGCATCAGCGTGGCGTTGAAGGATAACAACCTGGTCGTCACTCGCGGCGGCGACGCGCGGCAGGACCGCTCGTTGCACGGCATGACGCGCAGCATCCTCAACAGCATGGTCATCGGCAGCGTCAGCGGTTTTCAAAAACGCTTGCAAATCGAGGGCGTCGGCTTCAAGGCGGCGGTGCAGGGTCAGAACCTGAATTTGAGCCTTGGCTATTCGCATCCGATTCTCTATCCTATTCCGTCCGACATCAAAATCACGGTCGAGGAAGCGACGAAGATTCTGGTTGAGGGTGCCGATAAACACAAGGTCGGGCAGGTGGCGGCGGACATCCGCGCCTATTATCCGCCGGAACCTTACAAGGGCAAGGGCGTGCGCTTTGTCGGCGAGAACATCCGCCGCAAGGAAGGCAAGACGGCCCAGAGCAAATAATGGCGGAGGAAATATAAGATGAAAGCATCCAGAAAAACCAAGACTTTGAAACACGCGCGGATTCACGAGCGCGTCCGCAAGAAGGTCAGCGGCAGCGCTGAGCGCCCGCGGCTGACAGTGTCTTTCACGGGCCAGCACATTTACGCGCAAATCATTGACGACACGGCGAGCAAGACCATCGTCAGCGTCAGCACGACCGAGAAGGCGCTGGCGGGCGAGAAACTCACGCCGAACGTGAAGAGCGCGACGAAAGTCGGCTCGCTGCTGGCGGAGCGCGCCAAGGGAAAGAATGTCAGCGCCGTGGTGTTTGACCGTGGCGGCTTGCAATACCACGGCAAGGTGAAGGCTCTCGCCGACGCCGCACGCGAAGGAGGTTTGAGCTTCTAATTATGGCAGAGGAAACAAAAAATTTGGAACAGAACGCAACGCCCGCCGCCGGCGTGGCGACTCCCGCTCCCGCCGCCGCTAACAGTGGCGCGAGCGCGCCGAAAGCCGATGGCTTTAATCGTGGTCGCGGCCCCCGTGGACCTCGCGGCGGCGGCGGACGCGGCCCCGGTCGCGGTCCCCGTGGCAGTGGACGTGGTCCTGGACGCGGTCACCGTGGTGAGAAAAAAGACGACAACGCTGACCGTCGGGGCGACGGCGACGGGCGCGAGTACATTGAGAAAGTCGTGTACATCAACCGTTGCGCGAAAGTCGTGAAAGGCGGACGCCGCTTCAGCTTCAGTGCGCTGGTCGTCGTGGGCGACGGCGCGGGCAAAGTCGGCATCGGCTTTGGCAAGGCGAACGAAGTGTCCGACGCTATTCGCAAGGGCAACGAGGACGCACGCAAACGGCTTGAGAAAATCAGTTTGAACAAAACCACCATCCCGCACGAGGTGACGGGCGAGTTCGGTGGCGCGCGAGTGCTGTTGAGGCCGGCGTCAGCGGGCACCGGCCTCATCGCCGGCGGCGGCGTGCGCGCCATCGTCGAGGCGGTGGGCATCCGTGATTTGCTTGCCAAGTCGCTCGGCAGCGGCAATCCGTCGAACGTGGTGAAGGCCGCGCTGGACGGTTTGCGCCAGCTCTCGGCGATGGAGGAAATTTTCAAGGCGCGCGGCAAGACGCTGAGGGTGAAGTCACCGTTAGCGGAGGCGCCGGCGGCCAGCAAGGAGTAAAGTTTATGCAATTACATGATTTGAAACCCCGTCCGGGAGCCAAGAACCGCACCAAGCGATTGGGTTGCGGCGAGAGTTCCGGTCATGGCAAAACGTCCGGTCGCGGTCACAAGGGCCAGCGCGCCCGCAGCGGCGGCTCGGTGCGGCTCGGTTTTGAAGGCGGCCAATGGCCGTTGTACCGCCGTATTCCGAAGCGCGGCTTTAACAACAACGCCTTTAGCGTTCGTTTCGCGCCGGTGAACCTCAGCGCGCTGAACGTGTTCGACGACGGCGCCGCTGTTGATGAGAAGGCGTTGCGCGAAAAAGGTTTGGTGACGGGCAAGTGGGACGGCGTGAAAATTCTCGCCAACGGTGAACTCAACAAGAAGCTCACCATCAGCGTCGCCGCCGCGAGCGAGGCCGCGAAAGCGAAAGTCGCCGCCGCCGGCGGGATGTTGAATTTGCCCGCCGCTGCCGGTGACAAAAAGTAATTGGAAAAATCCCATGCGCTTCGCCTTAAAAAACAACGTAGCACAGGCAATCCTGCCTGTGTTCTCATCGTCAGCGGCTTTGCCGCTCGAATTGGCGCACCGCACCAGTCTGGGAACACAGACAGGATTGCCTGTGTTACGTTGGACGAATTGCGAACCTTAAAGGAAACAATCTCATGGTCAACGCCTTTCTCAACTGTTTCAAGATTCCCGAACTGCGCCACCGGTTGATTTTCACGCTGGCGCTGTTGGTGATTGTCCGCCTCGGCGCGGCGATTCCCTGCCCGGGCATCAATCCGGCGGTGTTGACCGAGTTTTTCCGTAACATTGTTGACCAAGGCGGGCAAGGGGACTTGCTCGGCATGGTCAACATCTTCAGCGGCGGCGCGCTGGAAAATTGCGCGATTTTCTCGCTGACCATCATGCCCTACATCAGCGCCAGCATCATCATGCAACTGGCGGCGAGCGTGGTGCCGTCACTGGCGAAGATTGCGCGCGAGGAAGGCGGGCGGCAGAAAATTTCGCAATACACCCGCTTCGGCACGCTGTTGTTGTGCATTGTGCAAGGCTACATGCTGGCGACCGCGTTTGAAAATCCCGGCCAATTGTTGAGTGGCATTGAGCCGATTATTCAGAAGATGGGGCCGCTGGTGGCGGATCCCGGTTGGTTTTTCCGTTTCACGACGGTGGTCACACTGACGGCGGGCACGATGTTGTTGATGTGGCTTGGCGAGCAAATCACTGACAAGGGCATCGGCAACGGTATCTCGATGGTTATCACCGTCGGCATCATCGCCCGTTTGCCCGCCGCGCTGGCGAATTTGTGGGGCAAAGTGTCAACGTCAGCGATGAGTCCGCTGTTGGTGGTATTGTTATTGGGATTCTTGTTCGCGGTTATCGCCGGCACCGTGATGATTACACAGGCGATGCGTAAAGTGCCGGTGCAGTACGCCCGCCAAGTGCGCGGCAACAAGGTTTACGGCGGGCAAAGCTCGTTCCTGCCGCTGAAGGTGAACTACAGCGGCGTGATGCCGATTATTTTCGCCAGCTCGATTTTGATGTTCCCGTCTTTTTTCATTCGCACGCTGTTCCCGAATAGCGAGATGGCGGCGCGCATCATCGCGGAAATCAGCAACCAGACGCTGACGCACTACACGCTGTACGCGCTGATGGTGTTCGGTTTCTCCTACTTCTGGGTGGCGATGATGTTCAACCCGACGCAAATCGCCGACGACATGAAGAAGCACAGCGGCTTCATCCCCGGCGTCCGCCCCGGCGCGCCGACGGCGGAATTTTTGGATTTCTCGATGACGCGGCTGACGTTCAGCGGCGCGCTGTTCCTGACCATTCTGGCCGTGTTACCGGGCATTGTCAGCGGCGCGTTGAAGGTGCCGATGACTGTTAGCACGTTTTTCGGCGGCACGAGCTTGTTGATTTTGGTCGGCGTGATGCTCGACACGATGCGGCAGATGGAGACGTATTTGTTGCAGCGGCACTATGACGGCTTTTTGAAGAAGGGCAAGTTGCGCGGGCGTTCGTTTGGCGGCCAGGCCGCGACGGGCGAGGCGTTGTCCGAGAAGAAAATGTTTTGGTTGTTGTTCGTGGTGGCGGTCATCCTCATCGGTGGCATCGTCGCCAGCCTGATACTTCATCGCTGACGGTGGGCAAAAATGATTGCGATACGAAATGCGGCGGAGATTGAGGCGATGCGGCGGAGCGGACGGGCGCTGGGTGTGATTTTGCAGCGACTGTCAGCGTTGGTGCGGCCGGGGGTCACGACGCGGGACTTGGACGAGGTGGCGGCGCGGATGATTCGCGAGGCGGGCGGCAAAAGCCCGTTTTACAATTACCGCGGATTTCCGGGGCACATTTGTTCCTCGGTGAACGACGGCGTCATCCACGGGATACCGGGGCCGCGCAAGTTGTTGTACGGCGACGTGGTGAAGCTGGACGTGGGTATCATCCTCGGCGGCTGGGTGAGCGATACCGCCGTCAGCGTGCCGGTGGGCGCGGTACGGCCGGAGATTGACGCGCTGCTGGCAAAGACGCAGGAGGCGCTGACGCTGGGCATCGCGCAGGCGCGCGCGGGCAACCGGCTGGGCGACATCAGCGCGGCGATTGGCAATTGCGTGTTCGCCGCCGGCTACACGGTGGTGGAGGATTTTGTCGGCCACGGCGTCGGGCGGCAGTTGCACGAGGAGCCGCAGATTGCCAACTTCGGCAAGCGTGGCTCGGGGCCGCTGTTGAAGGCGGGCATGACGCTGGCGATTGAGCCGATGGTGAACATGGGCGGCAAGAAGGTGAAAGTTTTGCAGGACAAGTGGACGGTGGTAACCGCTGACGGTCACCCCTCGGCGCACTTCGAGCACACGGTGCTGGTGACGGACGGGGAGCCGGAAATTTTGACGCGGCCGCTGACGATGACCGCTTGACAGCATGGAAAATTTTGATAAAGTTTTTGCCCTTTGCGACGGGGTCGTGAGGGGCGCTAACAGTGAGAAAGAAGAAAACTATGAAAGTGAGAGCTTCAGTAAAACGCAGAACCTCCGGGTGCCAGATTATCCGGCGCAAGGGGAAAATCTACGTCATTAACAAAAAAAATCCGCGCCTGAAGCAGCGTCAAGGTTGATAATTATGCCACGTATTCTTGGAGTTGATATTCCCGGTGAGAAGCGAGTCGAGGCCTCGCTTCGGTATGTCTATGGGCTTGGCCCCACGCGGGTGAAAAGTATTTTGGAGGAGTCGGAGATTGATCCGAATCTGCGCGCGAAAGAATTGACCGGCCAGCAGATAAACCACATCCTTCAAGTGATTCAGGCGCGCGGTTATCTCATTGAGGGCGACCTGCGCCGTGACTTGCAGCAGAATTTGAAGCGTTTGCAGGGCATCAACTGCTATCGCGGCATCCGGCATAAAAAGGGTCTGCCGGTGCGCGGCCAGCGCACGTCCACCAACGCGCGCACGCGCAAGGGGCCGCGCAAGACCGTCGGCGTCGTCCGCAACAAGGACGCCAAGGCGGGCAAGGTTTAATGTTTAACGGATAATTGATATGGCAGATGATACCAAGAAAAAAGGCGCCAAGGCTGCGGCCACGCCGAAAGAAAAAACCGAGGCCGCGCCCGCGCCGGAGAGCCTGAGCCTGTCGCTCGACCCGAACGCCGACCCGAAGCCGAAGATTGTCAAGGCGAAAGGCAGCAAAAACATCGTGCACGGCATCGCGCACGTGTTGGCGTCGTTCAACAACACGATTGTTTCCATCACCGACAACAACGGCAACGTGCTCGGCTGGTCGAGCGCGGGCAAATGCGGTTTTCGCGGCTCGAAAAAATCCACCGCGTATGTCGCGCAGGTCGTCGCGCAGGACGCGTGCCGTCAGGCGATGGCGCACGGGTTGAAAGAAGTCGAGGCGCGCTTGAAAGGCCCCGGCACCGGACGCGAGTCCGCCGTGCGCGCGCTTCAGGCGATGGGCTTGGACGTGAACTCAATCAAAGACGTGACGCCGGTGCCGCACAACGGCTGTCGTTTGCGGAAGGCGCGGCGCGTTTAATCAGCATCAGCGAGGAAAAATTTTTTATGGCACGTTACACAGGACCCAAGGCGCGAGTCGGACGCCGTTTCGGCATCGACATTTACGGAACCCCGAAGGCGCTCGAACGCCGCAATTTCCCGCCCGGAGTACACGGCGCGAAAAGCCGTCGCAAACAGTCGGAATACGGCGTGGCGATGGGCGAGAAGCAGAAGTTGAAACACATGTACGGTGTGCTGGAGCGCCAGTTCCGCCTGTATTACGAAACCGCCGCCCGCAAGCGCGGCGTGACGGGTGACACGCTGTTGCAGTTGCTCGAAGCGCGCTTGGACAACGTGGTGTTCCGGTGCGGCTTTGCGAACACGCGGCGCTTGGCGCGGCAGTTCGTGACGCACGGGCACATCATCGTCAACGGGCGCAAGGTCAGCATCCCCAGCTTTCAGGTGAAGACGGGTGATGTCGTCGAGGTGAAGAATAATCCGAAATCGCGCCAAGTCTCGACCAAGAGTTTGGAGAAAACACAAATCAACCTGACCGCCCCGTGGCTGTTGGTGGACAAAGACAACCACAAGGGCACCGTCAGCCGCGTCCCGACCCGTGAGGAAATCGGGCCGATTGTGAACGAGCGGTTGGTGGTGGAATTATATTCACGTTAACAGGATTTATAGGTTCTGTACAACCTATGGAACCTGTTGAAAGAAACCGAGCCGTCGGTCTTGCCGCTGCCAGTCGCCGCGATGAGGAAACCCGGCTCAAACTTGGAGAAAAAAAACTATGGCCATCAAACTAGCCAGATTCGAACTGCCCAACCGTCTGCAAAAAGACGAGGCCACCGCCACGGGCACCTACGCCAAATTCGTCGCCGAACCCTTTGAGGAAGGCTACGCCCACACCCTTGGAAACTCCCTGCGCCGCGTGCTGCTTGGCTCGCTCGAAGGCGCCGCCATTTCCACCGTGAAAATCGAGGGCGTGTTGCATGAATTTTCCACCATCCCCGGGGTCGTGCAGGATGTGACCGAAATCATCCTCAACCTCAAAAAGGTTTTGTTCAAGCTCTCTAACCGCGAAAGCCGCGTGTTGTTCCTAAACGTCAACAAAGAGGGCGACATTACCGCCGGTGACATTACCTTGGAAACCGGCGTCGAAATCATCAATCCCGGACAAGTCATCTGCACCCTCGACAAAAAACAAAAATTCGAGGCGGAGCTGACCGTCCGCATCGGACGCGGCTACGCCAGCGGCGAAGACAACAAAACCTCCGACATGGCGATTGGCGTCATTCCGGTGGATTCCCTGTTCTCCCCCGTCCGCAAAGTCAAGTACGCTGTTGATGATACCCGTATGGGGCAAAAAACCGACTACGACAAACTGACGCTGGAAATCTGGACCGACGGTCGCATCACTCCCGACAATGCCTTGTTGCAATCCTCCGCGATTTTGCGTCATCACCTTGATATTTTCGTCAACTTCGACCAAGAGCCGATTGAATTTGAGGAGCCGAAGCAATCTTCCGCGACGCAAGACAGCGCCTTGAAGAAGCTGCTGAACATGAGCGTCAACGAAATCGAGTTGTCCGTCCGCGCCGCCAACTGCCTGAACAACGCGAACATCACCTCCGTTGGTCAGTTGGCAATGAAGAGCGAGGGTGAAATGCTGAAGTACCGCAACTTCGGCAAAAAATCCCTGAACGAAATCAAGGACAAACTGCATCAGTTGGGTTTGTCCCTCGGCATGAAATTCGAGCCGGGTTTGGTGGATGTGCCCGCTGAGGATGAGGAAAACGGAGAACAAGCGCTATGAGACACCGCGTAAAATCTGTCAAACTGGGGCGCACCTCCCAACACCGCGACTTAATGCTGGCCAACCAAGCCGGCAGCCTAATCCAACACGGGCGCATCAAAACCACCTTGGCAAAAGCCAAGGCCTTGCGTCCCATCGTGGAAAAGCTGGTCACCCTCGGCAAAAAAGGCGGCTTGCACAGCCGCCGCGTCGCCCTTTCCCGCCTCATCAACAACGAGGATTGGGTGAAGAAACTGTTCGGCGAAATCGCCCCTCGTTTCCAAGACCGCAACGGCGGCTACACCCGCATCTTGAAACTGGGCTTGCGTAACAGCGACGCCTCCTCAATGGCGCTCATCGAGTGGGTTGACAATGTCGTCGAAGCCGTCCCTGCCGCCGCTGACGGTGAGGAAAAGAAAGCCGAGGCCAAGGCGTAACCAACGCGCTTCCCCAAAAAGGCGAACCCGCGACGGTTCGCCTTTTTCCGTGCAGAGGGTTATTTATGATAAGTAGGATTTTTAGATACTTTTTTGGAAAAAAAAGACCGATAAAGTACGAGGATGCCTTTACCGTTACCATAACAAATGACTTCGTGCGAATGGAACATCACGACTTTAAGCCGGAAGAAATTTTATGGAAAGATATAATTGAAATTCGGTTGGTCAACACCGACGAAGGCCCCTCTTACCCTGACATTTGGCTGGCCTTGATTGGGCGGGAAAGCTGTTGTCATATTCCGCAAGAAGCCACGGGTTTTACCCAAGTTTACGACATTGTTTCCAAGTACGAGGGTTTTGATTTTGAAAATGTCACCAAATCCATGTGTTCTACGAGTAATGAACAATTTTTATTATGGCGTAAAGCAGCGGCGTGAATTATAGAAGCACCGCTAGCGCCGATAGAGCCGCTGCTAGCGTCAATAGAGGTGTCGCTAGCGAGACTAGAAACTACCCCGTTGCTCCGCGCCACTCCTTCCACGGAAGGGGAATTGTTATGCGCCCGCCGCCGTCAGCGCATCAGCCAGTGGTTCACCGCGTGCGCCAGCACTTGACCCAGCCACACGCCGGTCAGGCACAGGGTGATGGACAGCGCGATGTTCAGCCCGGCGTGGAGCCATTGCCCGCTTTGCGTGAGGTGTAGCGTTTGCAGGCTGAATGTGGAAAACGTCGTGTACCCGCCCAGCACGCCAATCATGAAAAAATGCCGTCCGTGGTGCCCGATGAGCGCGCGCCCGTCCGCCCCGCCGATGGTGGCGAGAAACCCGATGAGCAAGCAGCCGCTGACGTTGGCCGCCAGTGTGCCGAGAGGGAACCCCCCGCTGTACCGCGCCGCGATGACTTCCGCCACCGCCAGCCGCGCCGCCGAGCCGATGCCACCACCCGCCATCACTGCCGCGTAACTCCAAATCACCCCGCCACCATAGCCGCGCCGCCGGTGGTGACAATCTTAATATGCGCGTCCGGCGATACCGCTTTCGGTAAAAGCATTTAGCACAGAACGCTGAACTACCCCGTCCGCTGCGCGGCCACCCCTTCACGGAAGGGGAATTGACGGGCGCGGGGGGTGGAGTTTGAAGGAGGCGTACCTCTGGGAGGTGCGCCCGTACCCTTGGGAGGTACGCCCGTACCCCTGGGAGGTGCGCCCGTACCCTTGGGAGGTGCGCCCGTACCCTTGGGGTGCACAAGGGAAAAATGAGGTTGGGCGCGTGCATTTTGATAGGAGGTTAATGCGTTTATCCTTGGCGGCGACGCAAGGCGGTGGTGACAACCAGCAAACCGGTGCCAATGCTAAACAACACGGCGAGGGACGGCTCCGGGATGACGCTGACTCTGCCAAGGTCGTAATGAAATGCGATAGGTTCGCGCCAAGACGCGACGGGGGAGGGGAGTGCGCCGGCGCGGCGGACGGGGTGTCGCGGCGTTTGGCGCTTGGACGGGGATGGCGGGTCACGCTGCGGCGTGCCAGTCGAGGATGCGGAAGAGGGGGCGCTGGGTGTAGTCGTCCATCTCCCAGTGGCCGACCATGTCGTAGGCGTCCGCGTCGGGCATATTCTCGGCGAGGGTGAAGCCGACGGCGCTGAAGCGGGTGTCGTCGGCGCTGGCGGTGAATTTGAGGTGGTGATTGCCGAAGAATTGCGGTGGGCTGTGCATGGTGACGCCGCTGACTTTGAAGATAGGCGGTTCGTTTTTGCGGCCGAAGGGTTGCAGGCGGCCCAGTTCTTGCGCGAGTTCCTCGGTCAGCGCACGGCCAGGCAGGGCCAGCTCCACGGGGAGGCGCTCTTGGTACAGCTCGGTGTTCACGCGGTGGCGGAACCAGTTGTTCATGGCGGCGCGGAACTCGGTCACCCGGTCGGCGGCGATTTCCAAGCCGGAGGCCATCGCGTGACCGCCGTAGGCGTGGAGCAGGGAGGCGTGTTCGCGCAGGGCGTCCATCATGGAGCAGCCTTCGATACAGCGCGCGCTGCCCTTGCCCTCGCCGTCGGTCAGGGAGATGACCACGGCGGGTTTGTAGAAGCGGCGTTGCAGGCGGGAGGCGACGATGCCGACGATGCCTTGATGCCAGTTGGGGGAGGCGACGACGAGGCAGTGGGCTTTGTCGCCGGGCGGTTGTTGGTCAAGCTGCTCCAGCGCCTCGCGGTACGCGGCCAGTTCCAAGTGCTGACGCTCGCTGTTGAGGGTGTTGAGCGTGCGCGCCAGGGCGGTCGCGCGCGCGGTGTCGCGGGTGGTGAGGAGTTCCCAGCCGGACATCGCCGCGGTGAGGCGCCCGCTGGCGTTGAGGCGCGGGGCGAGGGTGAAGCCGACGGTGGCGGGGGTCGGGCCAGTGCGGACGCGGGCGATTTCCATCAGCGCTTGCAGGCCGGGGTGCAGAGTGGCGGACATTTGGCTCAGGCCGTGGCGCACCAGTATCCGGTTGTCCTCAAGCAACGGGACGAGGTCGGCGATGGTGCCGAGGGCGACGAGGTCCAGGTGTTCCCGCAGGTTGAACAGCTCCGGCGTTTGCTGGATTTTCAAAAAGGCGTGGCAGAATTTGAAGACTAGGCCGGCGGTGGCCAGCATTCGGTCGGCCGCCAGCTTGCCGCGTTGCGGGTTGACGAAAGCGCGGGCGGGAGGCAGGGTGTGGTGCAGCTCGTGGTGGTCAATGATGACGACGTCAATGCCGCGCTCGTTGAGCCAGGCGACTTCGGCGATGTTGGTGGTGCCGCAGTCCAGCGCGATGAGCAGGGTGGCGGGGCCATCGGCCAAGGCGTGCTCCAAGCCGCTGACGCTGAGGCCGTAACCCTCGGCGAGGCGTTCGGGGATGAAGACGCGGACGTTGGCGCCGAGTTTGATGAGGAAGCGGTAGAGTAGCGCGCTGCTGGACATGCCGTCCACGTCGTAGTCGCTGTAGATGAGGATGTTTTCACGCCGGTGCAGGGCGTGGCTGACGCGCTCGACGGCCCGCTCCATGTCGGCCAGCCGCAGCGGGTCGGCCAAGTCGGCGAGGCGCGGGTTGAGGAAACGCTCGCACTTGTCAGGGTCGGTGAGGCCGCGCCGGACCAGCAAGTCTTCGACAATGTCTTGCGGGGTGCGCAGCCTGGCCGGGTTGGAGTCCGCCAGCTCCCATCGTTTCGCGCGCATGGTCAGTTCCCCGCCGCTTCTACTGAGACGCCGCCGCGCCGGACACGACCGAAGAGCAGGACCACCGGCGAGGCGATGAAGATTGAGGAGTAGGTGCCGACGAAGATGCCCAGCAACAGCATCAGCGCGAAGTCGTGGATGACCATGCCGCCGAAGAAGAACAGCGCCAGCACCGCCAGCAGCGTGGTGCCGGAGGTGAGCATGGTGCGGCTCAGCGTGGCGTTGATGGCGTGGTTGAACAATGTCGCCAGCGGGGTGCGTGTGTCGTGCCGCAAGTGCTCGCGGATGCGGTCGAAGACGATGATGGTGTCGTTAATCGAGTAGCCGGCGATGGTCAGCAACGCGCCGATGGTGACAAGGGACAGCTCGTGCCCCAGCAGGACATAGACGCCGAGGGTGATGATGATGTCGTGGATGATGGCGACAATGGCGCCGATGGCGTAGGCCGCCTCGAAGCGCAGCATGACGTAGATGAAGATGCCCAGCAAGCCGAGGCCCAGCGCGATGCCGGCCTTCACGCGGAACTCGCCACCGATGACGGCGCTGACCTTGTCGAGTTGCAGCCGTTTGAACTCGGCGCGCGGGAATTTTTCCTGCAACGCCCGCTCCGCCGCCTCGCCCTTCTCGAACGGCGTGCGGATGGCGAGCACCTCGGACGCGCCGTTGGCGTCCTTCTGGTATTGCGGCAGCGCCTCCATGCCGCCCAGCGCGCCGCGCACGTCCTCGTCGGAAACTTTTTGCGCGAACGACAGCGTCAGCAAATCGCCGCCCTCGAAGTCCACGCCGTAAGCCTTGTCGCCACGGTCATGGAACACGAACAGCGAGCCGGCGACGAGCAACAGCGACAGCGCCGCCGTCGCCCACTTGACGCCCATGAACGGCAGCTTGGTGTCCTTGACCCACTGCATCATCGTCAGCGACTGCAACGGGCTGTACGCCTGCAACCAGTCGAAGCACGCGCGGCTGACCACCAGCGCCGCGAACAGGCTGGAGAGAATGCCCAGCGTCAGCGTGATGGCGAAGCCCTGGATGGCGCCCGTGCCCTGCCAGAACAACATCACCGACGCGATGATGGTCGTCACATTCGCGTCAAGGATGGAGGAGAACGCCTTGCTGAAACCGGCGCGGATGGCGTGGTACAAATCGGTGTGGTGCGCCAGCTCCTCGCGGATGCGCTCGAAGATGAGCACGTTCGCGTCCACGCCGATGCCGATGGTCAGGATGATGCCCGCCACGCCCGGCATGGTCAGCGTGAAACCGAATTGCGCGAGCAGACCCATCAGGACGAACATATTCACCGCCAGCGAGACAATCGCGATGAGGCCCGCCTTGCGGTAATACACGAGCATGAAGCCCGCCACCAGCACGAGGCCGATGAGGGCCGCTTGGAAGCCGCTGGCGATGGACGCCGCGCCGAGCGTCGGGTCCACGCCGCGCTCGTCCACGATTGCCACCTCTTGCTCCAGCGGGTTTTCCAACACGCTGGCGAGTTCCTGCGCCTCCTCGCGCTTCATGTTGCCGCCGCTGATAACGCAGTTGCCGTCGAGGATGGGCGTGCGGATGACCGGCGCGGAATAGACTTCGCCGTCGAGCACGATGGCCATGCGCTGATTTACGTTGTCGCTGGTCAGCCGGCCGAATTTCTCCTTGCCCTCCGCGTTGAAATTAATCGCCACCTCGGGACGGCCGAGATTGTCCATCGTCCCGAACGCCGACTTCACGTAACTACCGCCCATCGCCGCGCGTTTCTTGACGATGATATAACCCTGCGGCGCGTCCTGCCCTTGGCCGCCGGCGTTCTTTTCCTTCACGTAGGGCAACGCCTCGCTGTCGAAGGGGATTGGCTCCTTGGCGGCGAGGATGCGCTCGCTGTCCGGCTCCACCATGCGGAACTCCAGCTTGGCCACCCGCTGAAGCTGGGCGCGGTACACCTCCTTCTGGCTCTCGCTGGCGCCGGGGATTTGCACGAGGATGCGGTTGCTGCCGAGCGGCTGGATAATCGGCTCCGCCACGCCCTGCGCGTCAATGCGCTTGCGGATGACCTCGACGGCTTGGTCAAGGTTCTCCGCCTTGATGTTCTCGCCGGCGAGCTGGATGGTGAACTGCGAGCCGCCCTTGAGGTCCAGCCCCTCCTTGATATTCACCTGCCACGCGCCGTCCTTGAACGTGAACAGCGACACCGCGCAAACCGCCGCCGCCGTGCCGATGAGCAGCAGCGCCAGCCAGCGCCGCCCGCGGTCGGTGTGCGCGACGAGGTACCACACGAAGAAAATCAAAAAGGCGAGCGACAACAACAAAACAAATGCCTGGGTCATAAACAGCGGATGGTTGGGGTTTACTCGGCGGGCAACACGGCGCTGACGCTGGCGCGCTCCACCTCAATCTTGGTGTTCTCGGCGATTTTCACCAACAGCGTCTTGTCCTTCACATTCGCCACCACGCCGTGAATCCCGCCGGACAACACCACGCGGTCGCCCGTCTTCAACTCGCTGACCATGCGGAGATGCTCCTTCCGCTGCTTCTGCTGCGGGCGGAGGAGCAGGAAGTAAACCACCACCGCCAGCAGCACAAACAAGATGGCGGGGCTGCCCAGCAGGGCTTCGATTCCAGTCGGCTGCGCGGCCCCACCATCAGCGGGGGCGGCCTGCGCCAGGGTCAGTATATTCATTGCGTTATTCATAATCTTCTCTTGGTTTGTATCTTTCCAAAAACTGCCGCGACCACGCCCCGAACTCGCCGCTGACGATGGCCGCCCTGATTGTTCGCATCAACCCCAGGTAAAAATGCAAATTGTGAAGAGTCACCAAGCGCAAACCCAGTATCTCCCCCGCCTTCAGGAGATGGCGAATATAGGCCCTGGAGAAATTTTGGCAAGCATAACAACCGCATTCATTTTCAATCGGCGCGGGGTCGTCCTTCAACTCCGCGCGCTTCAAGTTCAGCGTCCCGTCCGCCGTGTAGGCCGTGCCGTTGCGCGCCACCCGCGTTGGCAGCACGCAATCGAACATATCCACCCCGCGCCGCACCATCTCGACGATTTGATTCGGCTGGCCCAACCCCATCGCGTAACGCGGCTTGGCGACCGGCAGCGCCGCCTCCGCGTACTCAATCGCCCGCAACATCTCCTCCTCCGGCTCGCCGACGCTGACCCCGCCGATGGCATACCCCGGCAAATCCAGCGCGGCGAGTTGTTCCGCGCACTCCCGCCGCAACTCCGCGCACCCCCCGCCCTGCACAATGCCGAAGAGTAATTGTTGGTGATTTGGGATTTGGAGTTTGGAGTTTGGAATTTCCGCCGCCGCCGCCCATTCCTCCGCGCAAATCCTCGCCCAGCGCACCGTGCGTTGCACCGCCACATCAATATCCTCCTTGGCGGCGGTCCACGGCGGGCACTCGTCAAACGCCATGATAATATCCGCCCCCAGCACCCGCTGAATCCGCACCGCCTCCCGCGGCCCGATAAACAACCGCTGCCCGTCAATATGCGACTGGAAATGCACCCCGCTGTCCGTCACCTTCCGCAACTTGGCGAGGCTGAACACCTGAAACCCCCCGCTGTCCGTGAGCAGCGCCCGGTCCCAATTCTCAAACCGGTGCAACCCGCCCAGCTTCCCGATAACCTCCAACCCAGGCCGGATGAACATGTGGTAAGAATTGGCGAGAATAATCCGCGCCTGCAACTCGCGCAACTCATGCGGCGAGACCGCCTTGACCGTCGCCTGGGTGCCCACCGGCATAAACACCGGCGTCTCAACGACCCCATGCGCCACCGTCAGCCGGCCCGCCCGCGCCTTGCACCCCGAATCTGTCGCCAAAACCTCAAACACAAGCCCCCCATCCAAGCGCAACCCCACGCGCGCGGCAAGTTTATTCAATGTTCAATGTTCGCGCGGAGCCGTGGAGTAGTTTTTTAATTGGATAAATTCGGTTCCTCGCTGTTAGCAGTGGCAGCGTTGACGCCGGCCTCCCGCCACCGCCCATGCCCCAGCGTGAGCTAATTCCCCTTCCGTGAAGGGGTGGCCGCGGAGCGGACGGGGTAGTTCAGCGTTAAAGGGACCTAGCCCCAAACGCTGAACTACCCCGTCGCTCCGCGCCACCCCTTCACGGAAGGGGAATTCACCGCAATTCCTCTGTTCACGGGATAGAACCATAAATTCTCTGCGGCTCCGCGCGAACATTAAAACGACTTGAAATGCTTTTTCAACTGCCGGTCATAACGCCGCTGCCAGCGTTCCTCTGGGGTGAACCTCAGCCGCTCATACAGCCAGTAAACGGCCAGCGACAGCAGATATGTCAACACTATCACGACAAAACCGGCGATGACCCACAACACTTCAATCATACACGTTCCCCCGTTGCCTCACGCCGCCCGCGCCGCCGCGTCCCTTTGCGTCTCCGCCCACAGGTGTTCCAACTCCCGCCGGACGCGGTCCTTCACCGCCGGCAATGCCGCCGCGTCACCAACAGCGGACTTGCCGAAGAAATAATATTTGATTTTCGGCTCGGTGCCGCTGCCGCGCACGGCGACGCGGTAGCCGCCCTCAAGGTGGAACAACAACATCAGCTCCTTCGGAAGCAACTTGCCGTCGGCGTCGTGAATGTCCTCCTTGGCGAAATTTTGCACGCGCTCGACCTGCCTCCCGCCCCACGCCGCCGGCGCGTCGCTCTGGTAACTGTCCAGCAACCGCTTGATTTTCGCCGCGCCCTCCGCGCCCTCGAACGTCAGCGTGCCGAGTTGTTCGGCATAGAAACCGTGTTTAACGTAAAGCTGGTCGAGATACTCCAAGACGTTCAAACCCTTGCCCGCCGCGTGCGCCGCCATCTCCGCGAACATCAGCACGGCGGCGTTGGCATCCTTGTCGCGCACATAATCGCCGCCGGAATAGCCGTAACTTTCCTCGCCGCCGAACACGTAGAACGAGCTTTTGGCCAACAACCGCTCGCGCCACTCAGTCGCTGACAATGACCCGCGCCCGCCCGCCTGCTCCTCGTAAATCTTCATCTTCTCGCAGATGTACTTAAAACCCGTCAGCGTGTCCACGCACCTCACGCCGTAAGACTCGGCGATGGCTTTTTGCAAATCCGTCGTGACGAACGTCTTTATCAACACCGCGTGCCGCGCATTGGCAGCGGTCAAAATGCCCTGCGCGAAAAACAGCTCCAGCCGGTGCGCCGCCAGCAGCGAGCCAATCATGTTGCCGGTGATGACCTGGTAATCGCCCGCCCGGTCGCGAATCACCGCGCCCATGCGGTCGGCGTCGGGGTCGGTGGCCAGCACCAAGTCGGCGTGCTCGCGCCGCGCCTGCGCGATGCCCAGCGTCAGCGCCCCGGCGTTTTCGGGGTTCGGCGATTGCACCGTCGGGAACCCGCCGTTGCCCTTCGCCTGCTCCGGCACGATGCTGAAGTTGAAGCCGAACTTGTTCAACAGCCCCGGCGTGATGCGAATCCCCGTGCCGTGAATCGGCGTGAACACAATCTTCAGCCTCGACTTTTGCTCGTTGATGACCCGCGGGTTCAACACCAGCGCGCTCACCGCGTCGAGATAAGCCTTGTCGAGCCGCTCATAAACAACGGTGACGTTCCCGCGCTGGGCGGCGGGCTGCGCGACCTTGCCGCTCCGCACCGCCAGCACGCGCTGGATGATGTTCGTCGCGTGCGGCTCGACCACCTGCCCGCCGTCGCGGAAATACACCTTATAACCGTTGTCGTGCGGCGGGTTGTGGCTGGCGGTGACCATCACGCCGGCGTGCGCGTTCAAGTACCGCACCGCGAACGACAACTCCGGCGTCGAGCGGTCGTCGGGAAACAAATAAGCGTCCACGCCCAGCTCCGACGCGGTCCGCGCGATGAGTTCCGCGAACTGGCGCGAGAAATAGCGCGTGTCGTGCGAAATCACGATGCTGGTTTGCTCGTCGGGAAACGTCGCGCGCACATACGCCAGCAAACCCTGCGACGCGCGCCCGACGTTGAAGAAATTCATCGCGTTGGTGCCCACGGCGGGATGCTCCGGCGCCCCCGCGCGCGCCGTGTTCGCGCCCCACTCACTGGCGGTGACGACCCGGCCAATCGTCCGCCCGCGCAACCCGCCCGTGCCGAACCGCAGCGTCTGGTAAAACCGGTCGTTCAACTCCGTCCACTCACCGGCGGCGACCAGCTCGCCGACGCTGGCGCGCTCCCAATCCTCCGCCTCGTTCAAATACAGCGCGATATTCTCCGCGCCCGTCGGCAATAACTTCCCCGCCTTGACGGCCTCGCTGATAGTGACATCCAGAGTACTCATAAAAAATGAGCGCCCAATCTACCAGCAAACCCGCGCGGAAGGAAATGGTTTAATACCTGGGTTGGGAAAAACACCACCAACGCTGAAACACCCCGTCCGCTGGCGTGGCCACCCCGCTACGAGAGGGGAATTAGCGTTTACGCGAGGTCTGGCCGGAGAGGGTTTATCTTAGCGCGCGCAAATTCCCCTTCCGTGAAGGGGTGGCCGCGTCAGCGGACGGGGTAGTTCAGCGTTCAGCGCTCTTTCCCCTAAAACGCTGAACTACCCCGTCGGCTGGCGCCGCCACCCCTTCACGGAAGGGGAATTTGTTGACGCTGAGACGAGACAAATCCTGTGAGACTAACCTCGCTGACCATGACCCCGCGCGCGCAAATTCACCTTCCACGCAAATTCCCCTCTCGTAGAGGGGTGGCCGCGTCATTCTCCATCCGACTGAAACGGGGCGCCACACCAATGCCATTGGCGCCCCATCTAACGCCGTTGCTAACGTTACCAACGGCATTAGAAGCCTTTCTAATGCGATTAGAAGTCTTTCTAACGCCATTAGAAACTTTTCTAATGCGATTAGAAGCCTTTCTAACGCCATTAGAAACCTTTCTAATGCGATTAGAAGTCTTTCTAATGCCGTTAGAAACTTTTCTAATGTGATTAGAAGCCTTTCTAATGCCGTTAGATTTACCCCTTTCGACGCGACTCACGTCATCAACAAAAAACGTAAGCCATTAAACCATAGTAGTATCGGAGTCAACCAAAAAAACTCCGCGTCTCCGCGCGAACATGATTAAATCAACTTGGCGTCTTGGCGGCTTGGCGCGAGAAACAATTCCCGCCATTCGCTGACGGTGAGTTCCTCGGCGCGCTCCGGCCCCGTGTATTGCGGAATCAAGTTGCGGAGTTTTTTGCGGCGCTGGGAAAAACCCTGGCGCACGAATTGATAAAAATCCCGCCGCCGCCCGGCGGCAAACGCGGGGCGGTCATCCCGCAACGTCAGCCGGACGACGGCGGAGGCCACGGCGGGCGCGGGATAAAAGACCCCGCCGCCCAGCGTCCGCAGCAGCTCGATGTGGTAATACGCTTGCAACAGGACGCTGACGGCGCCGTAGTCCTTGGTGCGCGGGGCGGCGCCGAGGCGGGCGGCCATTTCCTTTTGCAACATGAACACCCCGCGGCGCGGCGGCGCGGGCCGTTGCAGCAACGCCACCAGCAGCGGCGTGGAGACGTTGTAGGGCAGATTGCCGATGACGCGGTCGCAGCCGCTGACGGCGGGCAACGTCGCCACCGCGTCGCCCTCGACGAGCGTGAAGTTCGCGCGCGCGCCGAAAGTCTCGCGCAGCTGCGCGCACAGCCCCCGGTCAATTTCCAACGCCGTGAGATGAATCTCGTGGCCGAGCAACAGCCCCGTCAGCGCGCCGAGGCCCGGGCCGATTTCCACCACGCGGTCACCGGCGGCGGGCGCCAGCCACGCCACCAGTTGCCGGCAAATGTTCTGGTCGAACAAAAAATTTTGCCCCAGGCTGGCGAGCGGGCGCAAGTTGCGCGCGGCGAGGATGCGCTTGATTTCGGTGAGCGTCATGGGCGGTCAGAATTGTTTCCAATCGAGTTGCCGCCGCAGGTAGCGGAACAGGTGCTTGCCGGTGGCGACGCCCCGCAGCGGCTGGTCGTTGTCCGTGTAAATCAGCACCCAGCCGAAACTTAGGTCGGCGGGCCGGGCGCCGGCGGCGGCGACGTTGTACGGGCTGTAGAGGATGATGACGGAATTTTTGCCGGCCAGCTCGCGGGCCTCGGCGATGGCGAGGTCAAGCTGCTCGATTTCGACGGTGACCTGGCGCGGCTGGCCGTCGGCGATGGCGTCGGCGACCAGGCTGTCGTGGATGACGAGGAAGTAGCCGCTGATGTTGAACTCCAGAAATTGAATGGCGCGGCGCGTCAGGTCGGTCAAGTCGGGGTGGGGGCCGTGGCCGGCCGCGTCCGCCGGCGGCGCGTGGAACGGCAGACCACGCGGGGCGAAGACGCCGAGCACACGGCGCGCGCGCCAGGTGGGCAGGCGCCAGACGGGGATGTTTTGCAACTCGTCGTCGGTGCGCGCGATTTGGTAACCGTACAGGTCGGCCTCATGGAACAGGTCACGGTCAGCGGCCTCTTTCGTCCTGGCGAAATCGTCCGCGCCGCCGCCGAGGATGACGTTGATTTTGGTGTTGTCGAAAAGCTGTTGCAACAAATCCGTCGGGTCGCCGGGGTTTTTCGTGTGCGCGTAAAACGCGGCGAGTTCGGGCGTGGCGATGCTGCTGGTGCCGACCAAGCCGACGGT
The DNA here is from genome assembly GCA_031265365.1 of Verrucomicrobiales bacterium. Classification (GTDB taxonomy): domain Bacteria; phylum Verrucomicrobiota; class Verrucomicrobiia; order Methylacidiphilales; family JAAUTS01; genus JAIRPN01. Next base: position 3,686 of record JAISCS010000075.1, on the reverse strand, counting down.
GCGCCCCGCGCGCTGGGCGAGGTATAACAAGTTGTCCTGCACCCGCCCGTCGGTGGAAAGGCCGATGCGGTCGGCGTGGGTTTTGTAACCGGTGGTGAGGTAGGAGAAGATGGCGTTGGGCTGGGCGTGGAAGGGGTTGGTCTCAAGGTCGTCGTTATTGATGAAGGCGGCGCGCGCGCTGTCGGTGAGCAGGTTAAGGCGGGCTTGGTGAGTGGCGGCGAGGTTGTCAAGATTGAGGCCGGGCACGATGAACAGGATGACCCCGGGCGGCTTCGGCGCGACGAAGTATTTGTAATACCCCAGCGCGAACGCGATAAAGATGCCGACGATGAGGCCGGAAAGCAGTTTGAGCCGCCAGTTCATGTTTGCCAAGTTTAAGCCCGCGCATCCCGCGAGGCAACGCTAATCAATGCAAATTCCCCTCTCGCAGAGGGGTGACGGCGAATGCGGACGGGGTGTTTCAGCGTTTAATTCCCCTTCCGTGAAGGGGTGGCGCGGAGCGCCGGGGTAGTTCAGCGTTTGGGACAGGCGCAAGACGAAAGCTGAAAGCAGAAAGCTGAAATTATTTCTGCTTTCTGTTTTCAGCTTTCTGCTTTCGTCCGTCAGTTGTTCCAACGCTAAACTACCCCGTCCGCTCCGCGGCCACCCCTTCACGGAAGGGGAATTAGCTCACGCAAGGGCATGGGTGGTGGCGGGTGTTCCGGCGTCAGCGCTGCAAATTCCCCTCTCGCAGAGGGGTGGCGGCGCCAGCCGACGGGGTGTTTCAGCGTTCGGCGCGGCGTCGCCGCCGAGTGGCGAGCAATATCACGCCGCCGATGAGCAACAGCGCCCAAGTGCCGGGTTCAGGAACGGCAGTGAGTATCAAATTGTTGCCGGATAGACCGAGGGACAACCATTCGCTCAGGTCCGCGCCCTGGCTGTCTTGTAACAACACACCGGCGTTGAGGTCCACGTTGGCAAAACCGGTGCTGAGCAGCCATTGGTCGCCAGCGGAGATAGTATAACCGTCAAGGAAGTTGAATTGGATTATAGCGTCTTTCTCAAACGTTAACCACGGATTGGAAATATTGCGGTTGGCGTCGTACTCGGCGGTGTAGACGGCCAGCATGTCACTGAGACCATTGGCTCCGAGGTCGAGTTTAAGCATCGAATCCTCCTGAAATTCCACGCCGGTGATATTTTTGCCGAAGTACAAGGCGCTGGCCTGCATCGGCCCGCTGACATCGCCGGGCGCGACGATGCCGTCCTTATGCACGGTGACATAACCGGTTGAGTCAGCGAGGTCAACTTCGCCGACGCTGAGTTTATAGGCAGCATTGTTAAACAGCACATAACCGGTGCCGGCAAGGCTGGCGACGCGGACGCTGGAGGCGTCCACCAGCAGTTTCGACGCCGCGTCAATACGTACGGCGTTGGCCTCGGACAGTGCGGTGATGTTACTGACTTGGAACTGTGCGCCGCCTTGGATGAGCACTGCGCCGCCAAATTCGCCGGGTGACTTGAGTTGGGTGCTGGCCGCCACAATCAACCCCGGATCCGTGCCGCTGACGGTGTTCTTCACCACCACGCCGGTGTCAATGACCAGACTGTTATTGTTCTGCCGAATGATGAGCGGGTTGTTGCCGGTGAAAATGGTGCCACTGCCGTTGAGAGTCGGATTGGCCGTGAGTATGATGGCGCCACTGGCGATGGTAAGGGCGCCGTTGATGCCGATGTTGCCGCCGGCGCTTAATTTCAGCGCATTGATGGTCGCGTTGCCGGTCAACGCGGCCGCGGTGTCAATCCGCACGTTGTCGCCGTCAGCGCCGCCCCAACCAACACGGTATTCATTCGCCGCCAGCCAGCGGAAGCCGCTGCCGCTGACGTAGGTCACGAAATCGTTGACATTGCCGCTGTAAGCAACATTCGTGTTGGTGCTGTTGTTTGCCGCTGCCCACGGCAAAATCTCGATGTTCGTCGCGCCGTAATTCTCACCGCCGGTGCCGCCGACCAAGGCGCTGACGATGTTGTCGTCGTTCTGCACCAGCAGACGCCCAACATTGGTCGCGTTAGCAAAGGTGCTGCCGATGCCGTAGAGCGCGACGGTGGCGCCGTTCAACCGGTTCAGCGATTTCAGCGTCAGCGCGAAACCGTTAACGGTGGACAGGTTCCCGGTGACGACCCCGACCGCATTGTGCCCGCTCTGCAAATAAACATCGCCGACCGACTGGCCGCTGACCTGCTCATTGGCGCCAAGCCCCTGCGCGCCAATGGCGCCGGTGAACAGGTTGATGGGCAAATTATTCTCCAGCAAATTGACCGTACCGGATTGCGCGGCGTTGATTTGGGTGGCGTTCAAAAACAGGAACGGAAAAGTCCCGTTCTCACTGCTCAGCGATTGCCGCGCAATATTAATCGCCGAGGCTCCCTGAATGCGCGCAGCGGTCAGGTTTTGCCCGCTGTAAGCGGGTTGCCAAAAGCCGTCGAGCAGGTCAATTTTGCCGCCATCCAAGATGAGGTTGGCCGTGGCACCGCCGGATTGAACTAAGCTGTCAGGACCAATCTTGGTGAAATTACCGGCGACATTCACGGTGGCGTTCAGGTAAATGGTGTTATTGGAAGTGGACAATCGCGCCTTGCCCTGTGCCGGGGGAGCGGCACCGTTGCTGTAGGGCAAATACACGCCGTGGCCGGCGGCGAACGTCGCGTTGCCGCTAAATTCCAGCGTGCCGTAGATTTGAAACGCGGCGGCATCGGAAGCCGGCCCGTTGGCGCTGATGAACATGGCGTTGGGGTCGGTGAACACCAGCTTGCCCGAACCGTTGATGTACCCGCCGTTGTAATTGTTCAGATACGCAAAATCCTGCGGCACCTCGACCTCGCCACTGTAGGTGAGGTTGCCGATGTTTTTGCTGTAACTGCGATAACCGGTGACAATGTAATCGCCGTCGGACGCTTCAGTGGTGGCTTTGCTGATGATGATGGCGCCGCTGCTGGTGACCCCGCGCACGTAAGTGCCGTCGGCGATGCCCGCGCCGGTGATGAGCGTGCCGAGGGGCAACTGCCGCGCGTCATAGGTGCCGGTGTACAGCGTGGTCGCGCCCGCCGTGAATGACATGCCGGCAATCACTGTGTCCGGGCCGTAATTGCTAATCGTGTAATCACCGCTGCTGGTGGTGCCGGTGTAAGGCCAGTAGGTGTTGCCTTGGGTGGTCTGGCGGCCAAGCGCGAGATAGTTGGTGTAGGTGGTGCCACCGATGACAGTAGTCGCTAGCGCGTTCGCGACAAATTCCGTAGGATACAACCCGTAGCCACTGAGCCGGTAGCCTTTGATAGAGGCAATGTCGTCGATTCCCGCCGCCGAGAAGTTCACGTCGTTCAATTCACTCAGGAACGGGTTATCACCCAGTGTGGTGAATTTCAATTCACCGAGGTTATAAGTAATTTCCGTACCGGTGTAGTAGAAATGGAAATTGACCTCGCCGTTAATCCAGTTACTAGTATCGCTGACGTTGAGGTTCGGCGCGTCCCATTTCCATTGGGCGTGGGCATTGTCAGCGGCAGACAGCCAAACCGCGCAAAGAATTATGACCGACAGACCGACAGACCGACAGACCGACAGACCGACAGACCGACAGACCGACAGACCGACAGACCGACAGACCGACAGACCGACAGACCGACAGACCGACAGACCGACAGACCGA
>JAISCS010000160.1 GCA_031265365.1 Verrucomicrobiales bacterium | reverse complement strand
TTGATAAAATCAATCCGGCTGTCGGGATACCGCTTAGTCTCCGCGCCGGGGAAATCGCGTTCGGTGTAAGACGAGAAGCGGATTTTCACCGGCCCGTCCGCCGCGTAATCCGCCGTGGCTGGCGGCCCGGCGATGATTGAATTATCTTGTCCGCTGACGGTGAGCACGCAGCCCAGCAACATCATCAGCGCCGAAACCCAAGCGGTAAGTTTGCTCATGAGGCGACAACCATAAATGCTGGCAAGCAGTATGGGAAGCATAAAATGGGTTTCATGGCAAATACCCCCCCTGCCATAAAGTAAATTCCCCTTCCGTGAAGGGGTGGCGCGTAGCGACGGGGTAGTTCAGCGTTCGGCGCTATTCCCTTGAAACGCTGAACTACCCCGTCGGCTGGCGCCGCCACCCCTTCACGGAAGGGGAATTGCTCACGCTGCAACAGCTCTCACCGCCTCTACTCCCCACTAATTCCCCTCTCGACGAGGGGGGGCGGCGCAAGCCGACGGGGTAGTTCAGCGTTTGGGAGTAACTCCAGCCCGCACTTGAAACTACTCCCAATTCAACTTGGAGCTACTCCAACCCGTACTTGGAGCACTCCCAATTCAATTTGGAGTTACTCCAACCCGTACTTGAAGCACTCCCAATTCAACTTGGAGTTACTCCAACCCGTACTTGGAGCACTTCCAATTCAACTTGAAGTTACTCCAACTCGTACTTGAAGCTACTTCCAATTCAACTTGAAGTTACTCCAACCTGTACTTGGAGTACTGCAAATTCAATTTGCCGTTACCGTAACCCAGACTTGCGGCGCGACAAACGCCACCCGGAGCAACTGCAAAAAAAAATCGCGCATTCCCCTTCCGTGAAGCAAATTCCCCTTCCGTGAAGGGGTGGCGGCGCCAGCCGACGGGGTAGTTCAGCGTTGGGACAGCAGAAAAACGAAAGCAGAAAACAGAAATAATTTCAGCTTTCTGCTTTCGGCTTTCTAATTTCCCTTAACGCTGAACTACCCCGTCCACTCCGCGGCCACCCCTTCACGGAAGGGGAATTCACCGCCATTCCTCGGTTCACGGGATAGAACCAAAAAACCCCGCGCGCATACCGCCAGCGTCAGCGGAGGTGCCGCAACGCCGCGTGCTCGGTGAACACCTTCGCGTTCGCGGCGGACAGTTTGTTGTGCACCAATTGCATCGCCTTGTAACGCCGCAGGTTTTTCTTCTCCGGCTCGGCGCGCGTGCCGGCGTCGGTCTTGACCAAGGCGTCGGTGATTTGCCAGAGCCGCACCCGCTCCCCGTTGGCGACCGCGTGGCACCACTTCGCTTGCAATGCCGCGCCGTAGGCCGCGCCCTCCGCCGTCGCCAGGCCGATGACCTCGGTCTCGAACAGGTCGGCGAGGATTTGCCGCCACAGCGGGTTCTGCGAGCCGCCGCCGGTGAGCCGCACTTGCTTCGGGCGCAGGCCGAGGTCTTTCAGCCGGTCCATGCCGTAGTTTAACCCGAACGCCACGCCCTCCATCGTCGCGCGCGCCAGGTGGGCGTGCGTGAAGTTGCGCGAGTTGAGGCCGAAATACACGCCGCTGGCGGTGGGCAGGTTCGGCGTGCGCTCGCCCTCGAAGTAGGGCAGTAACAGCAGACCGTCGGCGCCCGGCGCAATCTTCGCGGCCTCGGCGGTGAGGCGGGCGTTATCCCACTGCCACGCTTTCTTGAACAACTCCGTCGCCACCGTCACGTTCATCGTGCAAATCAACGGCAGCCACCCGCCGGTGCTGTCGCAAAAGCCGGCCACCTCGCCGCGCGGGTCCACCACGGGCCGCGACGAGTAGGCGAAAATGGTGCCGGAGGTGCCGAGGCTGGCGGTGACTACGCCGCTCTTGGTGTTGCCGGTGCCGATGGCGGCCATCATGTTGTCGCCGCCGCCGGAGGAGACGAGGAGTTCCGGCGTGAGGCCGAGGCGCTTGGCCACGTCCGACTTCAACTGGCCGGCGGGTTGTTCCGCGGGGCTGATGTCCGGCAACATGCCCGGCAGCAGCGAATCAATGACGCCCGCCGCCGCCGTGCTCCAGCGCCGCGTCTTCACGTTGAAGAAGCCGGTGCCGGAGGCGTCGCCGGCTTCCATGCGAATATTGCCGGTGAGGTGGTAATTCAGGTAATCGTGCGGGAGCAGGACGGTGTGCAGCCGGTCGAAATTCAACGGCTCGTATTGCTTGAGCCACGCGATTTTTGAGGCGGTGAAGCCGGCGGGGATGCCGTTGCCGGTGAGGGCGACGGCCTTTTCCAGGCCGCCGAGCCGGGCCAGCAGCGACTCGGCCTGCGCGGCGGTGCTGGTGTCGCACCACAACTTCGCGGGGCGGATGACGTTGCCGCGGACATCGAGCGGGACGAAGCCGTGTTGTTGCCCCGCCACGCCGAGGCCCTTGACCGCCGCCGGCTTGACTTTCGCCCGCGCCAGCGCCTGCTTGACCGCCTCCTCCAGCGCCTTGACCCAGGTCTTGGGATGCTGCTCCTTGGCCCCCGCCGGCAAGCCCGGAATGAGGCCGTACGCCACGGCGGCCGAGGCCAGAATTTTACCAGTCCTGCCGTCAATGATGACGGCCTTGGTGCTTTGCGTGCCACTGTCAACGCCGATGAAGTACTCGCTCATAAGCCGCTGATGATAACAGTCATGGGGAAAATGGCAAGCCGCAAGCGGCAAGCTGAAATAATTCCCCTGCCGTGAAGAGGTGGACGCTGAACTACCCCGTCCGCTCCGCGGCCACCCCTTCACGGAAGGGGAATGCGCTCACGCAAGGGCATGGGCGGTGGCGGGTGTTCCGGCGTCAGCGCTTTCACTGTTAACGACGAGGAACCATAATTTCTGCTTTCAGCTTTCAACTTTCAGCTTTACTGTGCTGTTGATGCCACAAGACATTATCATCGCGCCGGCCACCCCGCCGGGGGTCGCGGCGCTGGCGCTGGTCAGGGTCAGCGGCGCGGGGACGCGGGCGTTGCTGGCGCGGCATGTGCGGCGATTGCCGGCGCCTCGGTCGGCGACGCATGTCCGGTTTTGCGCCGCTGACGGCGCGCTGGTTGACGATGTGGTGCTGACGTTATGGCAGGCGCCCGCCTCGTACACCGGCGAGGATTTGGCGGAGATTTCCTGCCACGGCAATCCGCTGATTGTGGAAAATATTTTGCGGGCGCTGACGGTCGGCGGTGCGCGGCTGGCGGGGCCGGGGGAATTTTCCCGTCGCGCGTTTCTCACCGGCAAGCTGGATTTGGCGCAGGCCGAGGGGTTGATTGACCTCATTCACGCGCGCAGTGAGCGGGCGTTGCGGGCGGCGCGGGCGTTGCAAGCGGGCAAGCTCGGCGCGCTGTTGCTCACCGAGCGGGAGAATTTGTTGCAGGTGCTGGCGCACTTGGAGGCGTACATTGATTTTCCCGACGAGGATATCGCGCCCGATGTCGGCGAGAATTTCCGCGCGCAAATTACGCGGACGCGCGCGACGGTGCGGTCGTTGCTGGCGTCGGCGCGCGAGGGGCAATTGCTGCGGCAGGGGCTGACCGTCGCCATCAGCGGCGCGCCGAACGCGGGCAAGTCGAGCCTGCTCAACGCGCTGCTGGAGCG
>JAISCS010000149.1 GCA_031265365.1 Verrucomicrobiales bacterium | reverse complement strand
AAACCCTGACCGTCAGCGCCGAACACGCCGGTCGCGTGCGCCTCGTCCACCATCAGCCACGCGCCGAATTTATCCTTCAACTCGCAAATCACCGTCAGCGGCGCGAGGTCGCCGTCCATGGAGTACACCGACTCGACGACGACAAGGATTTTCGCCGTCGCGCTACGCGAGCGAATTTCCGCCAGAATTTCCGCGAGATGGTTGGCGTCGTTGTGTTGGAACACGACGCGACGCGCGCCGGATAATTTCGCGCCGTCAAACAGCGCGGCATGGCAAAGTTTGTCGAGCACGACAAAATCCGGCTTCAGCAGCAGCGCCGGAATGACGCCGCACGGCACCGCGTAACCCGTCGGGAACATCAGCGCCGCCGCGCTGCTCTTGAACGCCGCGAGCCGTTCCTCCAACCGCTGATGGTGGGGAAAATTCCCGCTGATGAGCCGCGCCGCCCCGCCGCCGACACGACCTTCGCGCAAGGCGCTGACGGCGGCATCCACCAGCCGTGGATGCCGCGCCAAGCCGAGATAGTCATTGTCCGCGAACGATACGAGCGACTCCGGTGTCACCGTCAGCGAGCGACTGAGCCGCGCCGCCTCATCGTCAGCGAGCCGCGCGCGCAATTCATTTTCCAAGGAGGGCATGGCGGGCATGGTATCAGCGGCAGCGGTTGAACCCAATCACAAATAAGGTTCTGTCCCATTAGCACGTGGCATCGTTGGCACCGCAACAAACCCCGCTGACCATGCTCTCCCCCGCACGAGCAAATTCCCTGCTCGAAGAGGGGTGGCGGCGGAGCCGACGGGGTGTTTTAGCGTTCCAAAAGAAAGAGCGTCAAACGCTGAAACACCCCGTCGCTCCGCGCCACCCCTCTACGAGCAGGGAATTATTGATACTGAAACCACCCGCACCGCCTCTGTCCCGCGCAAGTGTTTACAACGGCGTGGAAGCCCAAAAACTCCCTTGCCGGTCCGTCCAGACCGGCGCATTGTTGACGGTCAGCGGATGAAGATTTGCGATGCGACTCAGTTTTATTCGGAGGTCAGCGGCGGGGTGCGGCGGTATCTCACGGAGAAGCGTAATTATATACTCCGACACACTGACCATGAGCACGTCCTCGTCATTCCCGGCGAGAAAACCGCCACGGTCAGCGAGGGGCGGTTGACGACTTGCACCATCGCGTCGCCGCGGATTAACCGGACGTCGCGGTACCGGATTTTGTTTCATTTGAAGCAGGCGGAGCGGATGATTCACGAGCAGCGGCCGGATATTATCGAGTCGGGCGACCCGTATCAGCTCGGCTGGCGGATGATTCAGGCGGGGGCGGATTTGAATATTCCGGTGGTGGGATTTTATCACTCGCATTTTCCAGAGGCGTATTTGCGGACGGTGTTCAAGTACTGCGGGCCGTGGTTGCGCGATGTGGGAATGGCTTACGCGCAGGATTATATCCGGCGGCTCTATAATACGTTCGACAACACGCTGGTGCCGTCGGTGTATTTGGCGGAGCTGCTGCGGGCGTGGGGTGTGGAGCGGACGGAGGTGACGCATCTCGGCGTGGACACGGAAGTTTTTCAACCCGCTGACCATGACGCCGCCGCTGACCATGAGATTCGGCGACGGCACGGCATCAGCGACGACGCGGTGTTTTTGTTATATGTCGGGCGGCTGGCGGGGGAGAAGAATACCAAGACGCTGGTGGAGGCGTTCAAGATTTTGGCGCGGGACACGGCGGCGAAATTTGAAATGCTCATCATTGGCGACGGCGCGTTGCGGCCGGTGGTGCTGGCGGCGCGGGAGGAGACGCCGCGGCTGAAGTGGTTGTCGTACTGCGCCAACGGCGCGGAATTGGCGCGTTACTATCGCGCGGCGGATTTGTTCGTGCATCCGGGCGTGTGCGAGACGTTCGGGCTGGTGACGCTGGAGAGCCAGGCGTGCGCGTGCCCGGTGGCGGGGATTCGCGGCAGTTACATGGACGCGAATATTTTCGCGGGGCTGGAGCATTGGGCGGAGGCAAACACGCCGTCATCGTTAGCGGCGGCGATACGACGCTACGCCGGGCTGGACAGAAAATGGTTAGGGAAAACCGCCGCGCGAAAAGTGTCGCAAGAATACAGTTGGGCGAAATCATTTGAGAAAATTTTCGCGGTGTACGAGCAGGAAATCGCGCGGAAATCGTGCCGCTGACGGTGGGCTTGACATGCTTTCATAAAAGATTAAAGTCTCTGTTAAAGGAGCGATTAATATGACTTATGTCGGTGTCAGTGATTTGAAGCGGTCACGTGAAATGTGGCGGTTGCTGGACGAGGAGAAGGAGCTAATCCTTACCCGCGATGGCAAGCCGGGGGCGATGATTGTGCAACTCAAACCGAATGCGGTGGAATCCACTATCAACGCGGTTAGAGACGCCCGATTTGGCGAATTGCTCGATAAAATATGGGCGCGGGCAAAGAAAATCGGTCCTCTCACAGAGGAAGAAATCGAAGAGGAAATTCAAGCGACACGCCGCGCGCGCAAATACTGATGATTGCGGTACTGGATACGAATGTGCTGGTTTCGGGGTTGATGGTAGATAACCACGCACCGGGTTACTTGCTTAAATTAATTAGGTTCCGGCGGTTGACGTTGGCAATAGATTATCGCGTCTGGGACGAGTACTGCGCTGTGCTGGCACGAGCAAAATTTCTCAAATATTTTTCCGTTGGCGATAAGGATAACATATTGACCCACATTAAAAATCATTCCCAATGGGTCACCTGTGGAGTCACGGTCAGCGGCTTGCCCGACCCGAAGGACGCTTGTTTTCTCGAAATGGCGTTGCAAACCAACGCGCCGCTGGTCACCGGCAACCTGAAACATTTTCCCGCCAAACTTCACCGTGGCGCGCGCGTGTTCACCCCGGCGGATTTTTTGAAGGAATTTTTCCGTGGCTGACCAGGATTTCATCATCCGCAAATATCGCGCCGCCGACCGCGAGGCGGTGCGGAAGATTTGTTGCGACACGGGGTTTCTCGGCAAGCCGGTGGACGCGATTTTCCAGGACCGCGAGTTGTTTGCCGATTTTTTAACCGCTTATTATACCGATGTGGAACCGGAATCATCCGTGGTGTTGGAAGTTGGCGGCGAGGTGCATGGTTACATTCTCGGCAGTCGTTTTCCGAAAAAACAAGCCGCTTACCACCGCCGCGCGATTTTGCCGCGCGCTCTGAAATTGCTCTGGCGGCTGGCGTTCCGCTACAACGCCAACTCGCGCCGCTATGTGTGGTGGCTGCTCGCGCGCGGACGCAAGGAAACGCCGCTGACACCGGCGGGCATGGCGCATTTCCATATCAACATGTATCCGGCGGCGAAGAATGTCCAGCGCACGCGGGCGATGTTGGATTATTTTTTCGACTATCTCGTCGCTAACGGTGAGAAAGCGGTGTACGGGCAAATGGTCGTGTTCGAGTCGCGGCGCGGGGCGCGGATGTTCGCCCGTTACGGCTTCGAGTTGAAGGATGACGTGGAAGTGACCAAATACCGTCGTTACGTGGACACGCCGGTATTCCTGTTCACCGTGGTCAAGGACTTGACGGCGGGCGCAACGATTTATGGCAACGATTTACGCGGAAAGGTGACAGCCAAATGAAACATCTGATAGTTTCCCTCCACGATTTTCATCCCGGCACGCACGCGGCGGTCAAGGAGCAGATTGACACGTTGACGGTGTGGGGCGTGAGAAATTTTTCCATCCTTGTCGTGCCTCATTTTCATCACCAGAAAATGCTCAAGGACAACGCCGCGGCGCTTGCGTACCTTGGCGGGCGGCACGCTGTCGGTGACGACCTCGTCATTCACGGTTATTACCACGACCGCGTCGGACAGGGCGGCGGCTCGTTTTTCTGGACGAAATTGTACAGCGCCAACGAAGCCGAGTTCCTCGACCTCAGCGACGGCGAGGTGCGCCACCGCCTCACGCGGGCGCTGACGTTGTGGGAGGAAAACGGCTGGCGCGCCGACGGCTTCATCGCCCCCGCGTGGTTGATGCCGGAAGAGCAAGACCTCATCCTGAAGCGCATGAATTTCACCTACACCACGCGGCTGAAATATTGGCAAAATCTGAGGACGCTGAAAGTCACCGCCACGCAATCGCTTTGCTACAGCACCCGCGCGCGGTGGCGGCGCGCCCTCTCGCTGCGCTGGAACCAATGGCTGTTCGCGCGCCTGCTGAAAACGAAAGATGTCATCCGTCTCAGCCTGCACCCGCGCGACTTGCAATTCGAGGCCATCCGGCAACAAATTCACGGCATCGTGGAAACGGCTTTGACGAAAGGCTACCAGCCGATAACCTATGCGGCTTATTCAAAAGCTGAAAGTTGAAAGCAGAAAACTGAAAATAAATATGGCACGACTGTCACAAGAATTACGAGACCGGTGCAAACGATTTTCATCCAGCGTCATCCGGCTGTATGTTGCCTTGCCAAAGCAGCGTGAGGAAGTGTGTGTGATTGGCAAGCAACTATTGCGGGCAGGCACCTCGGTCGCCGCGCACTCGCGGGAGGCGTCGCGCGCGCGTTCCACGTCGGAATTTTGCTCCAAGCTAGGCGGCTTGCTGCAAGAAGCCGATGAAAGCCAACTCTGGTTGGAACATTTACACGAAGATTGCTTCATTGCCAACCCGAACATCCAAAAAATTCATGCTGAAACCAACGAGTTAATTTCAATTTTCTCAACAATTATCAAGAAAACAAAAACGGAAAGTTGAAAACAGAAATAATTTCGGCTTTCAACTTTCAGCTTTCGGATTTTTTACCAACCGGTAACTTTTGCATTCATGTCGCACTTCGCAAAATCACCGCACATCGCGTGGTTCACCGACACGCTCGACGACGTGAATGGCGTCGCGCGCACCATTCGCGCCATGAGCGGCGCGGCGACGCGGGCGGGCAAGCCGCTGACCGTCATCACTTGCCGCGGCGCGATTGACCTCCCCGGCATTCGCTTGGAAAATTTTTCCCCGCTCGTCGACTTCAAACTCCCCGCCTATAAAGCCCAGACGCTGACCGTGCCCCCCGCGCGCAAAATTCTCAACTACCTCCGCCGCGAAAAATTCACCGAGGTCATCATCAGCACGCCGGGTCCCGTCGGGCTGGCGGCGTTGCTGACGGCAAAACTGCTCGGCCTCCGCACCGTCGGCATTGACCACACCGATTTTCCACAATACGCCCGTTTCCTCACCGGCAGCGCCGTGCTGGAAGGTCTCGCGTGGCGGTTGATGGACTGGTTTTACGGCGCGTTCGACCTTGTATACGTCAACTCCGAATGTTACCGCCGGCGTTGGACGCGGCGCGGCTTCGACCCGCAGCGGCTGGGCATCCTCCCGCGCGGGCTGGATACGCAACTGTTCGATCACCGCCGCCGCGAGGAAAATTTCTGGCGTCGACGCGGCGCTGACCGTGGCAAGGTCTTGCTCTACGTCGGTCGTGTCTCGAAGGAAAAGGAATTAGAATTTCTCGCCAAAATTTTCCACGAACTCAGCGTCAGCGGCGCCCCAATTGACCTCGCCATCGTCGGCGAAGGCCCCTACCGCGCGGAGATGCAAAAAAAAATCCCGCGAGCGATTTTCACCGGACCCCTCGGCGGCGGCGAACTCGGCGCCGCCTACGCCTCCGCCGACTTGTTCCTGTTCCCCAGCACCACCGACACTTTCGGCAATGTCGTCCTCGAAGCCGCCGCCAGCGGTCTGCCCGTCTTCGTCTCCGACATCGGCGGCCCGAAGGAACTGCTCACCCCCGGCATGGGCCAAGTCTTGCCCGCCGGAAATTTGCCCGCGTGGGCCACCGCGGTCCGTGACTGGTTGCAAAATCCCACCGCCCGCGACACGCTGACGCTCACCGCCGACCAAATCCGCCGCGAGCGCAACTGGGACACCGCCTTTGAAAAGTTCTGGGCGCTGACGGTGACTAAAGCAATTCCCTGAATTGTTCGGGCGTCAACTTGGCGGCTTTGGCAATATGTCCCATTGTCATGCTGTTGATGGGATTACCGCGCGGAATGATGAGGCGGGTGGCGCCGTTGCTCATGACGATATGCCCGCTTTGGCGGGCGATGCGGTAGCCGAGTTTGGCAAACACACGCACGGCGTCTTGGTGATGGATGCCGGGGAGCTTGGGCATAATTTTACACGGTGACGGTTTCGCGCAAGTATGTCACACCGGCGGACTGGCACTCGTTGAGCAAGTCTTCTTCCTCGACCTCCAGCCACAGGCTGATGGCTTCGCGGATGTTGTCCACGGCTTCCTGATGCGTCGCACCCTGCGTCCAGCAACCCGGCAACGCGGGGCATCCGGCGGCAAAGCCTTCCTCGTTTTCAATGACGACAATCGGGTATTGCATGAAATTAAGCTAGCGGTTTTGCGGAGGGAGGCAAATCTAAACGATTAAAACCACAAAGTCGCAAAGACATGATGTTTTTCCATTAAGTTATTTCACGTCTTCGTGGCTGGAGTTCCAAAAAACATTGCATCACCGTCAGCGGGCGATAGCATGGATGGCCTTCATGGACGCGGCGGCGACAATCCAAACTCTCTCCCCAAGGCGGCGCGTGGCGCTGGCTTGGACATTGGCGTGTCTGTCCGCGTTCGCGCCGCTGGCGACGGATATGTACTTGCCCGCGTTCCCGAAAATGGCGGCGGAGTTCGGCGCGAACATCGGCGCCATTCAATTCACGCTGGCGGTGTTCCTGCTGGGGCTGGCGGTGGGACAGTTGTTGTGGGGCACCCTCAGCGACCACACGGGGCGGCGGTTCCCGCTGCTGGCGGGGTGCGCGCTGTTCGCGGTGATGGCGGCGTGGGGCGCGGCGACGACCTCGGTGCCGGCGCTGATTGTCGCAAGGTTTTTCATGGGGCTGGGCGGCTCGGCGGGCGTGGTGGTGACGCGCGCCATCGTGCGCGATTTGTTCGAGGAACGCGAGGCGGCGAAGTTTTACTCACTGATGATGATTGTCGGCGGCATCGCGCCGATTGTCGCGCCGTTCCTCGGCAGTCTGCTGCTGGCGCACGGCGGATGGCGCGGAATTTTCTGGGTATTGACGGGCTTCGGCGCGCTGTGCGTGGCGCTGACGCTGTGGCAGGTGGAGGAGACACTGCCGCGCGGTCAGCGGATGCGCGGGCACGTGGCGGAGGTGTTCCAAGGCTACGGAAAAATTTTGACCAACCGCCGCTTCCTCGGCCCGGCGCTGGCGATGGGCTGCGCGTCGGGCGTGTTGTTCACGTACATCGCGGAGTCGCCGTTTATTTTCATCGAGTTGTTTGGCGTGCCGGCGGCGTATTTCGGGTTTTTGTTCGCGACCAATTCCATCGGACTGTATATCGGTGGTCGTTGCAACACGTGGCTGTTGCAACGCTTCACGGCGGAGTGGCTGCTGCGGAAGGCGATGTGGTTCAGCGTGGGGACGGCGGCGCTGCTGGTGACGTGCACGTGGTCGGGGTGGGGCGGGCTGGTGCTGTTCTTCACGCTGCTGTTCATCAACCTGTCGAGCCTCGGCATTATTTTCCCGAACGCGACGGCGCTGACGATGCAACCGTTCGCGGCGGTGGCGGGGAGCGCGTCGGCGTTGCTGGGGATATTTCAATTCATCCTCGGCGCGGCGGGCGGGGCGCTGGTCGGCGTGTTTCACAACGGCACGGCGCTGCCGATGGCGGTGCAGATTGCGTGTTATGCGCTGCTGGCGCGGGGGATTTTGCTGTTAACACCGAAAGGAACTCCAAACGCAAATCCCAAATCTCAAAACCTCGACTCGTTAACCGGATAATTAGCATGGCCTCTTTCATCAGCGAGCCGATTTATCCCGCCGGCGATTTCGACGCGACACGGATGTCGTTCGGCGAGCCTGGGTTGCCGGAGAAATTTCGCTGGCGCAAGCAGGAGTTCACCGTCAGCGCGGTGCTGGCGAAGTGGAAGGACTACGGCGATTGCAAACACGGCAGCGGCGAGCGTTACGTGCGCAAACATTTCTTCCGCATCAAGGCCGTTGACGGCGCGGTGCTGACCATTTATTTCCAACGCACCTTCGGCAAAGCGAGTGCCAAGATGAAATCGCGCTGGTGGCTATACAGCACCGGCGAATAATATTTTTCATCTTTTGCGTAAAAAAGAGTTGACGTTTGAGGCGCGATGGCGTTTAGTTAACAGTAATTATGGCATTGACACCTCCACCACCACCGAAACCGAATCTGCCACCCGGCGCGAAACTTCCCGTTCCGCCGCCACCCGCCCCGGCGGTCACACCGACAGCACCACCCGCTCCCTCAATTCCGCGTCCGCCGGTGCCCGGCGTGCCACTGGCACCGACGCCATTGTCCACGGCCAAGTTGAAGAAGGAAACCATGCGTATTTCCCTGCCGCCGAAACCCGTGACGCCCGGCGTCAGCGCGATTCCCGGCATCATCCCCGGCGTGGCTCCGACGCCGCGCCCGCTGACCGCGACCCGTCCACTCGGCGCGCGCGGCTTTAATCCGCCGCCGGCGGTGCCCAAGTCGCCCATCGTCCCTAGCGCGGCCGCCGCTGGTGTCAAACCGGTCATTCCCGGCGCGCCCGGTATCGTGCCGCCGAAGCCCGTGGTGCCCGGCGTCCCGGTCGCGCCAGCGTCAGCGGTTCATTTGCCAAAACCCGCCATGCCTCCGGCCCCCGGCGCTATTCCGCCAAAACCGGCGATTCCCGCCGCGCCCGCTGTAGCCGGCGGCTTGCCGAAACCTCCAGGCGGCGCGGCCCGTGGCATCGTCGCGCCCAAGCCGGCGGCACCGACAACGCCAGCCGGTTTGAAACCTTCCGAGACCAAGGCCAAGACCAGCGTGCTCACGCCACCGTCAGCGGCCAAGCCCGGCGTTTCGTCACCGGCGAAACCCGGTGCCCCGATTCTCGCGCCCGGCTCGGCCAAGGCTCCGGCCCCTGCGGTCGCGCCTGTTCCACAACAACCGAAGGCGGCGCCCACGGCCCCGACGGTCAAGTCCGCCTCTGTTCCGCAGGAAGCAAACGGTGGTGGCACCGGCCTCGCGGTCGCCGCGGCGGCGGTGGCGCTCATCAGCCTAATCATCAACGCGCTCGGTTACCTAGGCATTATCTAAGCGACGCGGTTTTGCAAGGACGCTGACGGTGACTTTCATCGTCAGCGTTTTTTTGCCGTAACGCTTGCAATTTGCCCGCTGATGTTCATCATTGGAGGATTATGGCGAGCGAAAACGTGATTACCTTGGACGCGGGAAACTTCTCCGCGAAAGTATTGCAGGCAACTGGCACCGTGCTGGTGGATTTCTGGGCGGAGTGGTGTTTCCCATGCAAAATGCTGGCCCCGCTGCTCGACCAAATCGCCGACGCCAACGTTGGCAAAGTCACCATCGGCAAGGTCAACATCGAACACGACGGCTGCCGCGAAATCGCCGCGCAATACAATATCAGCTCCATTCCGACGCTGTTGATTTTCCAAGACGGCAAACTCAAGGACCTAATCCGCACCCCGACCTCCCGCGCAAACTTGGAGCAGAAGCTCGGCTTGACGTGAGCATCAGCGGCTGGTTTTACTCGCGCCAAGACGCAAAGCCGCCAAGTTAATTACAAAAACTTTGCCGGCGTCTTGGCGCGAACCAAACTGATTTATGTCACACTCCATATTGTATCCCGCTGTTTTGGAACATGCCGCCGCGTTTGTGCAAAAATCACCGTGGGAAGTGTCGCGCGACGCGGATTTGTTATACGCGGCGCACGCCCGCGCGCGCGACGCTTACGGACATTCGCCGGTGACGTGCGGGATTGACGTGTATCACGCCGAGGTCGAGGCGTGGGGCGGGCGGGTTGCGCCGTCAGCGGGCGGTGTTCCCGCGCTGGCGGGCGCGTTGTTTGACGAACCGTCGCCGATACTTGATTTGCCGCCGCTTGAGGTCATGGTCAGCGGCCGTTTCCCGCTGCTGGTGAACGCCGCGCGACGCCTCGCCGCTGACCGTGACGCGGAAATTCAAGTGCCGCTCGCCGGGCCGGTGTCCATTGCCGTTGGTTTGCTAGGGTTTGAGACAGTGCTGATGGAACTGGCCGAGGACAGCGAGGTCATGCGCGCGGCGTTGATGTTTTTGGCGCGACATCAGGCCGCGTTGAGCCGGCAACTGCTGGCGTTGGGTCTTCATCCGGTGTTTTATGAATCCGGCGCCGCGCCACCGTTGGTGTCACCGGATATTTTTCGCGCGGCGGTGGTTCCAGCGCTGACGGTGATTTTACAACCGGGACGCGAAGCCGGCGCGCCGTCAGCGTGCATTATCGGCGGGGATTTGGCGGGAGTGGCGGAGAGTTTGTTTCAAGCCGGCCCCGGAATGGTGATTTGTCCGGCGGAAACCGACCGGCGGATTTTTATGGAAACAGCGAAAAAATTTCCCGCCGTCGCGGTGCGTGTCAATATGCCCGCCAATGTGCTAGCCGCCGACGATGAACGTTTGTTGTTCGCGGAGATAGACCGCTTGCTGCCGCTGACGCTGGAGCATCCGCGCGGTGTTCTCGGCACCGGCGTGGTGCCGTATGATTGCGACCCGGAGCGGGTGCGGCGGGCGTTGCGGTACGCGACGTTAAAAAACACTCGCCGCTGACGCCACCGTCAGCGGCTGGTCGCGGGTAGGAGTGCCCGCGTTTCCCAGACACCCCACAGGCTAACACATCTCTTCCACCGTACCGACATTGACATCCGCTGACGGCAAGTCTAAACAGATGACATGATATTTCGTGAATTAAAAATAACGGCGCTAATGCTCGGCGTTATCAGTTGGAGTTTGTCATTGTTAGCGTCCGCCGCGCCGCTGACGGTGAGCCGCGCGCCGGTGGAGGAGGCGCGGGTGATTGACGGGTTCGGCGCATGCATCGGGGAGGAGGGGCGCGACCGGAAAATTCAGGAGTTATTTTTTGATGACCTCGGTTGCAGCATCGTGCGGATGGATGTGACGCCGCGATTCGCGCCGCCGTATTCGGATGACCGCTACAATTCACCGTGGTTTTACCATCACCATCAGCGGCTCACGTTTCCGCCGGACGCACCCGCTGACGATGAGCACGCGGGCGGACCGGAGAAAAACAAGGTCCGCGCTTATGCTGACGCTGACAGTTACACGCGCGAGTTCGGCGGGCGGCGCGCGGCGCTGGCGGTGATGGGCGCTGACATTGACGCGAATATCGCCAAGCTCGATGTGTCGGAGACCGGCGCGATTGCGTTGTTCAAGGCGGGGCTGCGGCGTTGGAGCAATCCCAGTGAATTGAAACTCATCGGTTCGCTGTGGTCGCCGCCGCCGTGGGTGAAAATTTCCTCCGGCAACCGCTTCGCCGCCGACGGTGACATCATGCCGCGCAGGGGCACGCCGTTCCCGTTTATTTGGGGCGGCAATTTTTCCGGCGGCAAGCTCGACACGAGCGGCGCGCCGCTGACGGTGTTCGGCGACACTTCCGCGTTGCAACAATTCGCGCGGTGCCAAGCGGCATATCTAAAGGGTTTGCAGGACCAGCACGGCGTCAAGTTTTACGCCGTCAGCGTGCAGAATGAACCCGGCTTCGAGGAATTTTATTCGAGTTGCGTGTATCCGCGCGCGGCGGACTTCATCGCGGCGTTGAAGGCGCTGAGGATGGAGTTTGACCAGTATCCCGACCTCGCGGACATTCGCCTGATAGGACCGGAAGACTTATTAGGCGGCGACGCTTGGTCGTTGTGGCAGTACGGCGCGGGTGACATGGCGCAACACAAAAATTTGCAATTCCTGCGCGCACTGTCAGCGGACGCCGCAGCGTCAGCGGCGTTGGATTTTTTCTGCATCCACGGCTACTCGCCCGACGGCAAAAACGCCGCCACGCCCGACCCGTTGCCGTGGCGTTGGTGGGCGAACGGTTGGCGCGAAAGTCCAGCGCCCGGCGTGCCCGCTAACGTTGACGGTTTCCGCGCGTTCGGCAAGAAATCGTGGATGACCGAGACCAGCGGCGAGGAAAACATCTGGCGCTCACCGTCAGCGGTGAACGACGCCTTCAGCATCGCCGTGAAAATTCACCAAGCGTTGACGGCAGGTCAGCAAAGCGCATGGTTGTACTGGCAGTTCGCGGACGGTGACGCCGGCACCAAAGAATCGCTGACGGGAAAAACATTATTGGACCAATCACCAAAGTACGTCGCCGTGAAACATTTTTCCAAATTCATCCGCCCGGGCGCGAAGTCGCTGACGGTGAGCGGCGATATTCCCGATGGCGTCATGGTCAGCGCGTATGTGAGCAATCCGGGCGAGGCTTCTTCCCCGTTGACGACGGTGCTCATCAACACCACCAACAGCGAGCAAAAAGTAATCGTCCGCAGCGGAGAAGCGTGCGCTGGCATTTATCAATCCGACGCCGCCGGTTTGTGGCGGATTTTGCCGCTGGTGTTGGTGAACGGCGGCGGGCTTGAAATTACCATGCCGCCGCGCAGTGTGACGACCATTGACGATACCGTTTACCGTAGCGACATAACGCCGCGCGCGGGGCATCTCTTGGGAACGCGAGGCTCCCGTCCCGCAATATAGCCGCAAGGCAGAAGCCGCGCGTTCCCAGGGCGGGCAAATTAGAAACGGCGTGTTGTCGCCGTTTTAATTTTGTGGTTAAATTTTTTACCCAAGGTTATGAACTTTGAAACTCTGTTACCCACTCAATTCATCTTCGGCGCGGGCAAGCGGCGGGAGATTGCCAGGCTAGTCGCTGGCTGGGGCGGGCGTTGTCTCATGGTCAGCGGCAATAATCCGCGGCGCGGTGATTGGTTGGAGCGGCAACTCGCCGGCGCGAACATTCACGTCCTCCGCGCGCGAATCACGGCGGAGCCGGCGTTGGCGGTCATCGAGGAAATCGCGCGGCAGGTGCGCGGCAGCAAGATTAACTTCATCATCGGCATCGGCGGCGGCGCGGTCATTGACGCCGCCAAGGCGGTGGCGGGGTTGGTGCCCAATCGCCGCCCGTTGCTGGATTATCTGGAGGTCGTCGGCGGCGGGCGCGAGCTGGAGCATCCGGCGAAACCGTGGCTCGCCGTCCCCACCACCGGCGGCACCGGCGCGGAGGCGACCAGGAACGCCGTCGTCAGCGTGCCGGAGCGACAGGTCAAGGTCAGCCTGCGCCACCCGTCGCTGTTCGCGCGCGCGGCGGTCATTGACCCGGAGCTGACGCTGGACTTGCCGCCGGCGCTGACGGCGGCGGCGGGCATGGACGCGCTGACGCAGTTGATTGAAGCGTATGTTTGCACCCGCGCCAATCCGTTCACCGACGCGCTGTGTGCCGGGGGCATCCGTCGCGCTGCCAAGTCGCTGCCGGTGGCGTTCCACCACGGCGGCGACCTCGCCGCGCGGACGGACCTGAGCCTCGCCGCGTGGTGGAGCGGCATCGCGCTCGCGCAGGCGGGGCTGGGCGCGGCGCACGGTTTCGCCGCGCCCATCGGCGGGAAATTTCCCAACGCGCCGCACGGCGGGGTTTGCGCCGCGCTGCTGGCGCCCGTGATGGCGGCGAACCTCAGCGCGCTGGAAACCCGCCAGCCGTCACTCCCCGCGCTGGCGCGTTACCGCGAAATCGCCGGCTGGCTCACCGGGGAAACATCCGCCGCCGCCCGTGACGGCGTGGCGTGGGTGCGCGCGCTGGTGGCGGAGTTACAAATTCCCAGGCTGTCAAGTTACGGCATCACCGCCGCCGACCATGCCGCCCTCATCGCCAGCGCGCGGCAGACCAGCAGCATGAAGCCGAATCCCGTTGAGCTGACGCCGGCGGAATTGGCGCGAATCCTGACGGAAGCATGAACGCCAACGAAACGCTGAACTACCCCGACGCTGACGCGCCACCCCTTCACGGCAGGGGCATGCGCCGCCGCGATTCCACCACTCACGAGACCACGCCACCCAAAAATATTCACACCATTGGCGTTCTTTGTTCCTTTGCGCCTTCGCGTTAAATATCAAACCGAGGCAATCAGCAGATTGCTTTTTCGCTGGCGCGCCGTAGACTGACCGTCATCGATTATGAACCAAGACCGAAAAGTATTGAGGGAACTCGCCCATGTTTACGCCGAAATCAGCCACCACCCGCGCAATGCCGCGAACGCCGCGCTTTACCGCGCGGTCAACGACCTGCGGATGATTCGCCCCGTCGTGCTGCTCGACGAGATTCCGTTTCACGAGTTTAACGCGGACGGCGCGCTGACGTTGCGCTGCGAGGACGCCATCCTGCGCGGCGTCGAGGATTATTTGCGGAAGACGATTTTCAAATGGCGCCATTTCCCCGCCGACATGATGGTCCCGCCGCACCTGCGCGTCGGCAAGGTCATCAACTCCACCGGCATCGGCATCAAGGTCGAGGAGGAGACTGTCAGCGTGGACGCGGCCAATCACATTTCCTCGCACGGGTACGTGGACCAGTTCGCCAACGACGAGGATTTGCTGAAGCTCAAGGACCCGATCATCAGCTACGACCATGCCGAGACCATGCGCCGTTATGGTCTGGTCGCCGACGCGGTGGGAGACATCGTGCCGGTGAAGGTCGGCGGCGTGCAATACGTTTACAGCATCATCTGGGACGAGATTGCGGCGTATCGCGGCGTGTCGAGCCTGTTGATGGACTTGATTGACCGCGCGGAATTCACGCACGCGCTGGTCAAGCGGCTGTACGACATCCGCGTCAACGTCACCGAGCAGTACGAAAAACTCGGCCTCTACGAGTACGGCCCGGAGACCATCCACTGCGTCACCGCGCTGACCGACGACCTCCCCGCGCCCGACCCCGCCGTCGGCGCACGGCGCGCCAACATGTGGTGTCGCGGCGCCGCGCAAATCCTCGGCTCGGTGTCGCGGGAGATGCAGGAGGAGTTTGAATTCGAGTACACGAAAAAGTTGTTCGAGCCGTTTGGCCTGGTGTACTACGGCTGTTGCGAGCCGCTACACCTGAAGCTTGACGCCTTGGTGAAAATGCCGCGTCTGCGAAAAATCGGCGTCACCCCGTGGGCGGACACGGACGTGATGGCCGAGTTCATGGGCGACCGCTACGTGATGGCGGTGAAGCCGAACCCCGCCTCGGTGGCCGTCGGCCCGCTGGACGAGGCCGGTCTGCGCAAGGAGCTGGGCAAAATCCTCGACGCCGTGCGCCGCAACCACGCCCACTGCGACATCGTGTTAAAGGACATCAGCAGCGCGTCCTACCGCTTGGAAAACTTGGTGCGCTGGGAGCAGATAGCGATGGAACTGGTACGGGATTGGTAAGGGAACTCGCGCGGAGCCGCGGAGCCGCAGAGATTTTACTTAATAAAAAAACTCCGCGTCTCCGCGTCTCTGCGCAAACCTCAAATAATTTTACCGCCGCTGCCCGTCCACTAGCAGCAGCGCCGGCTTGGCCGTTGACGTGATGACGGCTTGAAACGGGTCACCGTCAGCGGGCAGCGGGAAGGCGACCAAGTCCGCCAGCGCGCCGCCGGCGATGACGCCCAACTCGCCCGCCATGCCGAGTTGCGCGGCGGGGATGGTCGTCACCATGCGCAAACATTCCGCGGCGCTGACGGCGGGATAGGCGCGGCGAAACGCGCGCATCTCGGCGCGCAAGTCCAGCACCTCATTGCTCGCCAGGCTGTCCGTGCCCAGCGACACCGTGCAGCCCGCCGCGCGCAACCGCTCGTACGGAAACCGCGCGTGGCCAAAGTAAGCGTGGCAGCGCGGGCAGTGCGCCACCGGCAGCGGCGTTTTTTGCAACAACGCGTAATCACCTTCCTGCGGATAATTCAAATGCACCGCGAGACAGCGCGCGTCCAGCAAACCGTTCCCCAGCAAGCGCGCCAGTACCGAGCCTTGCCCGCAATCGCCCATGTCGCGCCCCATGCCCTTGAAAAACTCGAACAGCGCGCCCCGCCCGCGCGCAAACATCTCCTGCTCCTCGCTGGACTCCGCGACGTGCGTGGTCAGCACCAGCCCCTCGCGCCGCGCCAAGTGCAGCGCGCGCCGGTACAACCACGCGCTGGCCGTGTACGGCGCGTGCGGGCTGAGGCCGCCGCCGCCCGGCCACGCGCGGCGGCGCGCGAAAAACTCCAGCGCCGTCGCCAGCGCCTCGTCCGCCGCCCCGCGCGCGCGCGCGTCAATCAACTCGACGCACCACCACGTCCGCAGCGGCGGGCGCGGCAGCAGCGGCAGCACTTCGGGAAACGCCGCGATGTTGCCCACCGCCGTGCAACCGCTGTCGGCGAGCAGTTGGAACCCGCGCGCGATGGCGGCCAGCCAGTCGCCGGCGGTGCGGCCGCGCTTGAGCGCGTTGATGCGTTTTATCCACTCGGCGAACGGCAGCCCCGGAAAAATCGCGCCCTTGAAATCGGTGTAATCTAAATGACAGTGCGCGTTAATCAACCCCGGCAACAACACGCAACCCGGCAAGTCAATCACTTCCTCGCCCGCCGCCGGCGCCAGCCCCTCGCCGATTGCCGCAACGCGCCGGCCGCTGACCCTGACCGCCGCGCCCGCCAGCGGCGGACCGGTCATCGTCAGCGTGATGGCGGGGCGGATGAGCATGATAGGAAATCGGCAAGCGGCAAGGTACAATCAGAAATTTCAACTTTCCGCTTTCAGCTTTCTTAATTTGTCTTGTAATTTCTCACGGTCGGCGGCGCTCATCTTGTCAATGAACAACACGCCGTTCAAGTGGTCGAACTCATGCTGCACCGCGCGCCCCAGCAAACCGCCCGCCTCGAACTCACGCGGCTGCAACTCCCAATCCTGATACCGCACCTTGACGCGGAACCCGCGGTTGAGGTCAATGTTGATGCCGGGGAAACTCAGGCAGCCCTCGTTGTCGAGTTCCTTTTTCTTGGTGGTTTCGATTTGCGGATTGATGAGCGTCAGCGGCATGAGGCTTGATACGTCAGCCTCCCGGCCGTCCACCCACAGGCGCGACTTGCGTTTCGAGTCGGCGGGAATGTCAATCACCGCCATCTGCAGCGCGCGCCCGACTTGCTGCGCCGCCAGCCCGACGCCCTCGGCTTTGCGCATCGTGTCGAGCATGTCCCGCGCGAGTTGCCGCAACTCCGGCGTCACCTTGGTGACCAGCGCGCCCTTCCGCCGCAGCACCGGGTCGCCGTATTTCACAATCGGTAAAATCATGTCGGGTAATGCTAGGCATCGCCGGCGGGAAAGTCAGGTGATTTTTTCAGCGTGCAGCGGCTGCGCATAACTCCGGTCACAAAGACGCGAAGTTTGATTAAATTAAGGCTTCGCGCCTTCGTGACCGGAGTTTTAGAACCTTGGAATTACCCATACCGGGAGCACTTTCACCGCCACCCGCCAGCCGCAAATTCGGGTTCACATCCAAGTCCCACGGCGAGCGCTCGCCGCGCTCGAAACGGCACGCCGCCACCGCCGCAATCATCGCGGCGTTGTCCGTGCTGTAGCGCGGGTCGGCGACCAGCGCGGTCAGGCCGTCACGTTCGGCGGCTTGCGCGAAGGCGGCGCACAGGAATTGGTTGCCGCTGACCCCGCCGCTGAGGGTGACGACGCGCACGTTGTGCTGTCGCGCCGCGCGCATGGTTTTCTTGACCAGCACCTCCGTCACCGCCTGCTGGAACGAGGCGCAAATGTCCGGCAGCGACGCGCGGCGCTCCTTGTGCCAGTGCGTCCGCACCGATGTTTTCAAGCCGCTGAAGCTGAAGTTGAAATCGCCGGAGTCGAGCATGCCGCGCGGGAACGCCACCGCCGCCGGATTGCCCTGCCGCGCCAGCCGCTCCACCTCCGGCCCGCCCGGGTACGGCAGGCCGAGCAGTTTCGCCACCTTGTCAAACGACTCGCCGGCGGCGTCGTCCAGCGTGGAGCCTAGCACGCGATAGTCAAACGGCGCGGGCGCGTGCACCAGCAGCGTGTGCCCGCCGCTGACGATGAGCGCGAGGTGCGCCCCGTCCGGCGCGACGCCGCGCGACAAAAACGGCGAGAACAAATGCCCCTCCAGGTGGTTGACCCCCAGCCACGGCTGGCCCGCCGCGAGCGCGAAACTTTTCGCGTAACTCGCCCCCACCAGCAGCGAGGTCGCCAGGCCGGGGCCGACCGTCACCGCCACGCCGTCAAGGTCGGCGAGCGGGACGGCTGGCAACATCCCGCGCACCATCGGGTCGAGCCGCAACAAATGCTGCCGCGTCGCCACCTCCGGCACCACGCCGCCGAACGCGCGGTGCAATTCGATTTGCGACGCGATTTCCTGCCGGATGACCGTCAGCGTGCCGCCGCGTTTTTCCACGACCGCGACGGAAGTTTCATCACAAGAAGTCTCAATGCCCAAGACCAACATTCCCGCAAGTTAGCAATTTCAAACGTCAATCGCCAGCGCTAAAATTCCGGTCACGAAGCCGCGAAAGCGCGAAGTTTGGTTAAATTATAGCATTGCATTATGCCATTGGCCGAGTCCCCCGTCATCCTGAGCGTAGCGCCGTAGGTGCGCAGTCGAAGGAGCGGGTTGGTGAACGTCAGCGGATTAGTCGTCATCAGCCTGTTGGTCCGTGCTGGGCCGCTCCTTCGACTGCGCCCCTTCAGGGCTGCGCTCAGGATGACGGAGGACTCGGTCAATAAGGCTTCGTGCCTTCGCGTCTTCGTGACTGGAGTTTCTTCGTGACCGGAGTTAATTCCAAACGCCCGGCGTCGCCGCGTGCAGCATCCCGCGCCGGCTATTGAACAACAAAATCCCCCGCAACACCGCCACCGCGCGGTCAAGCTGCTCGTCTCGCACCGAGGTGAGCTTTTGCTGCTCGTCGGCATCCAGCAGGTACCAGTTCTGTTTGCGCAAAATCCCCCGCTCTTGGTCGGGGTTGACCGGCATTTCAATGTTCGGCACGATGCCCACCTTGTTAATCGGATTGTGGCTCGGCGTGTAATAACGCGCCGTGGTCAGCCGCAGCGCCACCGGCGGGTTGACGTTCAAGTCCAGCGGCTGCACCGTCTGCACCGAGCCTTTGCCGTAGGTCGTCTCGCCAATCAAAATCGCGCGCCGCAAATCCTTCAGCGAGCCGGCGACGATTTCCGCGCCGCTCGCGCTGTGGCGGTTGATGAGCACCACCAGCGGCAAGTCGAGCCAATGCTCGCGGCCCCTGGCCTGGTAAGCGGCGGCCTTGCCCGCGCCCGCGCGCCCCTCGGTGGTCACGATCAGCGTGCCCGCCGGCGTGAATTTGCCCGCCACTTGCACGGCGACCTCGAGCAACCCGCCGGGGTTGTTCCGCAAGTCCAGCACCAGCGCCTTCATGCCCTTGTCTGACAGAGCTTTCATCGCCTGCGAAAACTCGTCCAGCGTCTTGTCACCGAATTGCGTGACCCGCGCGTAGCCGATTTTGTTCAAGTCCTCGTCGTCCACAGTGAGGAGGCGCGTCCCGCGCACGGTCGGCACGCTGATAATCTCGCGCGTCAACGTCACCTCCTTGGTCTCGTTGCCGGCGGGGCGGAACAGCACCAGCGTAATCGACTCGCCCGTCTTGCCGCGCAACAAGCGGATGGCGGCGCTGACGGAGAGGCCCTTGGTGGACTGGCCGTTGATTTTGACAATCCAGTCGCCCGGCATCACGCCGGCGCGAAACGCGGGGCCGCCCTCAATCGGCATGTTGATAATCAGCGTCCGGTTTTGCACGCCGATGTAAATGCCCAGGCCGCCGAACTCGCCCTCGGTGTCATGCCGCATTTCCTCATAACGGCGCGGGTCGAGGAATTCGCAATACGGGTCGAGCGACGCGACCATGCCTTCCAACGCCGCGTAAGTGAGCTTGTCGTAATTAACCTCGTCCGGGTCAACATAATCCTGCCGGATTTTTTCCAACACCGTCGCCACCATCAGCGAACTGCGGTACGGCGCGTCCCGGTCGTCATCCACGGCGGCGGTGGCGACGCTGGCGGTGAGCAACCAGGCGAGCATGAAACGAAACATGACGCCGCCAACGTTAGCGCCCCGTGCTGCCGGGGACGAGAAAAATATAACGCTGAAACACCCCGTCGGCTCTGCCGCCGCCCCTCTTCGAGAGGGGAATCGCTGCCGCCGAGACAACCTCACAGACCATGCTCCGGCACGAGCTAATTCCCCTCTCGCGAGAGGAATTATCTTGAGGTTAATCCGTTACGCCGGTGCTGACGGCCTACAAGCCGAATTCCTGCGCGACTTTGGCTTGATGGAGGTCAAAGGTGTGAATCTCGTCAAAGCCGTGATGCAATGCCGTCGCCAAGTGCAGGCAGTCGGCGGCGCGGAGGAAGGTGGTTTTGGGGAGGGTAATAAATCGTTGTGTCGCTTTCATCACCAATTCGTGATTAATTGGCAGCCAAGCCCATAAGCCATTAATGTCGTCGCGTTGGAATTGCGCGATGGCTGTTGCAAATTGCTGGCGCGCCCACAGTCCTTCGCGCAACCGGCGGTGAAACACCGCCATTAGTTCCACTCGGAATAGTTCTGACACGAATATTTTATCCTCAGTATTCAGCAGCGCGCTGACGGCTGCCGATTCAGGTTCTTGTGCGTATAATTTGGCGGCAAAGGAGGTGTCGCAAAAAATCATATTTCTCCCCGCACGGCATCAAGGTCTTCTTGCAAATTGCCACGGTAGGGGGTTTGCATCATTTTTTCAAACTCCGGCAACAAGACGCGCTGGCGCCGCTTGGCGGGGACGAGCGCGGGGTTGGTCAACACGGCGATGATTTCGCCGCGGTCGGTGATGTAGGTGGGCGTGCGCTCCTTACCGGCGCGACGGACGATTTCGCCGGTGGTGCCGTGCAGTTCTTTGAGGGTCACAGTG
Organism: Verrucomicrobiales bacterium; assembly: GCA_031265365.1. Lineage (GTDB taxonomy): Bacteria > Verrucomicrobiota > Verrucomicrobiia > Methylacidiphilales > JAAUTS01 > JAIRPN01. Next base: position 2,076 of record JAISCS010000149.1, on the reverse strand, counting down.
GTCATGGTGTAACTGTGCCACCGGCGGCGGGGATGTCAAAATTTTTCGTGACCGGCTAACTCCCCAAACCGCTCCGCCGCCTCATCCCACGCGGCGGGGTGTTGCGGCTGATACTCCGTCGTGGCGAAGGAACGACGTGCCAGCGCGCGCCCCGCTGACAGTGACGGCAATTCGCCGAGCGCGATGAGTTGCAGCAGGATGTTGCCGATGGAGGTCGCCTCCACGGGGCCGGCGAGGACGACGCGACCGGTGGCGTTGGCGGCGAATTGGTTGAGCAAGGCGTTTTGCGCGCCGCCGCCGACGATGTGCAGCGGGCCAACCGGCCGCCCCGTCAGCGCCGCGAGCTGGCCGAGGACGACGCGGTATTTCAACGCGAGGCTCTCGAAAATACACCGCGCCGTCGCGCCCACCGTCAGCGGCGCCGGCTGGTTCGTGCGGCGGCAATACGCGGCAATCGCGGCGGGCATGTCCGGCGGCGTTTGAAAATCAGCGGCATCGGGGTCCACGAGCGAGACCAACGCGGGCGCGGCGGCGGCTTGGCTGATGATGCCGCCGTAATCCAGCCGCTGACCGTCAGCGTCCCACTTGCGCTTGCATTCCTGCAACAACCACAGACCCGCGATGTTTTTCAAAAAGCGCGTCGTGCCGCACACGCCGGTCTCGTTGGAAAAACCGGCGGCGAAACTCTCCGGCGTCCGCACCGGCGCCCGCAACTCGCGGCCAATCAGCGACCACGTGCCGGAGCTGAGAAACACCATGCCGTCACCATCGGCGGGCACGCCGGCCACCGCCGACGCCGTGTCGTGACAGCCGGGCGCGATGACGTGCAAATCCGTCGCGCCGACCTCGCGCCGTGCCGCCGCCGTCAGCGGGCCGAGGTTCGCGCCGGCGTCGGCGAGTTCGCCGAAAATCCGCGCGGGCAGCCCCATCGCCGCCAGCAACTCCCAATCCCACTGCTGACGGTCCGCGTCGAGCAACTGCCCCGTGCTGGCGATGGAGCGCTCGTTGACCTTTTGGCCGGTGAGCAGGTAATTAATCAAACACGGCATGAACAGCAGACTGTCAGCGTCGGCGAGTTTCTTCTCCGCGAGCAACTGGAACAGCGTGTTGAAAAACATGAACTGAATGCCGGTGCGCCGGTAAATCTCCGCCTTCGGCATCCGCGCGAAGGCGCGCTCCATCATGCCGTCGGCGCGCGCGTCGCGGTACTGGAACGGCTGGCCGAGCAGCTGACCGTCAGCGTCGAGCAACCCGTAATCCACCCCCCACGTGTCCACGCCCAGCGAGACGACCCGCGCGCCAAACTCGCCGAGCGCCAGCCGGATGCCGTCCTTGACCCGCGCCAGCAAGCGCGTGAAATTCCAATGCCAGCCGTCGGCCTCCCGCACCGCCTCGCTGGGGAAGCGGTTCAACTCCCGCAACGCCAGCGTGTCGCCGTGATAAATCCCCGCCAGCACCCGCCCGCTGCCCGCGCCCAAGTCCACCGCCAGACAAATTTTCCCGCACATGGGATGAGCCTAGATTGATTATTGAATATTGAACATTGAATATTTTGACGCCGTGACACCGGGCCAACCCCCAACGACCACGCCTCCCGCAAAGGTAAATTCCCCTTCCGTGAAGGGGTGGCGGCGTGAGCCGACGGGGTAGTTCAGCGTTAAAGGAAGTACCAAAACCGAACGCTGAACAGTCCGCGGCGATGTCAAAGGAATATTCCAGCGAATCGGCCGGGCCGGCGGCGGGAATGGGCCAGTCCAAAATAGTTTTGGACGGGCTGGCAGCGATTGTGGACGGGCCAGCGATGATTTTGGACGGGCCGGTAGCGGTAATGGACCGGCTGGTAGCGGCAACGGACGGGCCGGTAGCGGTAACGGACGGGCCGGTAACGGTGATGGACGGGCCGGTAGCGATAATGGACAGGCCGGTAGCGGCAACGGACGGGCCGGTAACGACGATGGACTAGATAGTGTAGTCACAAGATTTGCGTCCAGAGGAAGATGCAACGGATTTGGACGGCAGCCAAATAGGAGGAAGTACGTTTGGCATAGCGAGTGGCAATGCCGCGCCAGCCTTTAA
>JAISCS010000118.1 GCA_031265365.1 Verrucomicrobiales bacterium | reverse complement strand
GTCTGCCGCTTGCCCGCCGCGTTGAACGGCGAGATGCGCACCAGCCGGTGCACCCCGGTCTCCGCCTTCAAATAACCGTAGGCGTTCTCCCCCTCCACCGTCAGCGTCACGCTTTTGATACCCGCCTCCTCGCCCTGCAAAATATCCATGATGCTGACCTTGAACCCGCGCCGCTCGCAATAACGCTGGAACATCCGCAGCAACATGTTCGACCAATCGCACGCCTCCGTGCCGCCCGCGCCCGCGTGGATGTTCAGGATGGCATTCGCCGCGTCGTGCGGGCCGGCGAGCAGGAAGCCGACTTCCAGCCGGTCGAAGTCCGCGCTGACCGTGACAAACTCCTGCTCCAACTCGCGCGCCGACGCCTCGCCGCCGTCCTCGCGCGCCATCTCCGCCAGCAGCGGCAAATCACCCACGCGCCGCTCAATCTCGGCGAACGCCTGGAGTTTCTCCCGCAAGCGCGTGGCCTCGGACATGATTTTCTGCGCCGCCTCGCGCTGGTCCCAAAAGCCGCTGACGGTCATCTGCTGTTCGAGTTCGGCGAGGCGGGAATTTAATTTCGCCGGGTCAAAGAAACCTCCCGAGCTGGCGCAGCCGGCTCTGAAGGTCGGGAATATCAACCTGAATGTTTGTGGTCATAAGCCGACAACGTTAGCGACAACCCGCGTCGGCGGGAAGAAAATTTTTATTGCAATCCGGGCGCGGACGCGTAAATTATCTGCTCATCAATGGCGGCTATAGCTCAATGGTAGAGCTCCAGATTGTGGTTCTGGCTGTTGCGGGTTCGAGTCCCGTTGGTCGCCCACTGAAATTTCCTGCCAAACCCTGTATTGATGCTAACGGCGTGGCATCGAATTTACTCACAACTGGCAAATCCGAATCACCGCCGTTTCCAAAGTTTTCCCCGGCTCGCTGGCCGAGGTGACTAACTGCAAATTCGTCCGATGCAAAATGTCCAGCGCCTCGAACCACGTCCGCGCCGGTCGCCGCCGACCCAGCGTCACCACCTTCGACAGCCGGAACGTGTTCGGCTTCTCCCCCTTCTTGCTCACTGGCAAAAATTCATCCGCGTCCGGTGTCAAGTCCACGTTGACAAAGTTGCCGCTCTGCCGCAATCGCAGCCGTTTCGTTTCCAGCAAATGCACGCCCACCGCCGCCAGTCGTACCTGTCCCGCCAGCATGAACAACAGCCCCACCGCGTTTCCCTCCTGCGCCAGCAGTTGCCGCAGTGTGTGCACCGCGTCCGCCGCCCGACCACCCACCACCGCGTCCAGCAAGTCCCAAATCATCAACTCGCGCGTGGCGCTGACGATGAGCTTCAGGTCGTCCTCGCTGATGTTGCCGTGCGGGTGCGCGTAGAGCGCCAGCTTCTCCACCTCGCTGTTGAGGGCGCGGCGGTCGTTGCCGACCAGTTCCATCATCCGCTCCGCCACGCCCGGCGCGGCCTTCAACCCCGCCGCCCGCAACGCGCGGTCAATCTCGCGGCACCACTCCGCCGCGCCGCGCGCGCCCTTGAGGTCGGGCAGGTCGCGGAGCAGCACCTCGCCGAGTTTCTCGAACTGTTTGTAGAATGACTTGCGCCGGTCGAGGCCGGTGGCGCTGAGGATGAGCCGCGCCTCGGCGGGCGGGACTTTGCCGAGGACGTCAACCAGCCGCGCGAGGCGGGCGGTGACGGCCTCGCTTTTCCCCGCCGGCGTGTCGGCGAGGAAGTTGCAGTTTTTGAAATGCAACACCTTCGCGCCGCCGAGGAACGGCAGCGTCAGCAGCGACTCAACGACGGCGTCGAGCTGGCGGCAGGCGTGGTCCGCATTGTCCACCTGCGCGTCAATCACCTCGCAATTCATCGGGTCGACGGGCATGGCGTCTTTCACCAACAGCGCCGCCTGTTCCTTCACCGCGAACTCGTCGCTGCCCGCGATTAACGTGTGTTTGGTCATGATGGGTGTCAATTTAACCACGAATGGACACCAATGAACACGAAAGTTTTCCACCATAATATTCGTGTCCATTCGTGTCCATTCGTGGTTAAATTAACGCGTGGAACATCTCTGGGCACCTTGGCGGAATAATTACGTGAGCGACAGCGACAAAAACGCGGACGATTTGTTTTACCGCATCGGCCAGTCCGCCGACGATGACGCCAACCTCGTCGTGCATCGCGGGAAGGCGTGTTACGTGGTGTTGAACCGGTTCCCGTACAACGCGGGGCACGCGCTGGTCATTCCCTACCGCCCGGTCGCGGAGCTGGAATTGCTCGCCGACGATGAGGCGGCGGACTTGTGGCGCACGGTGACGCTGACCGTCAGCGCCCTGCGTCGCGCCTTCGCGCCGCAAGGTTTTAATATCGGCCTGAACCTCGGCGCCTGCGCGGGCGCGGGCTTGCCGAGCCACCTTCACATCCATGTCGTCCCCCGTTGGCACGACGACGTCAACTTCATGACCGCCACCGCCGGCACGCGAGTACACCCGAACGAATTGGATAAAGTGCACGCCGTGCTCAAGCAAGCCATGTCCGAAATATCCCATCCGTGAAAGGGAAACAGGCTTGCGTCCATTGATAATGACGCGGAGCAAAATTTTTTCAAATAATTCCTTGACCGCAACATGAACTTGCCATAAATTCATCACATGAGCCACGCTGGTTACAAGCAATCACTACCGCTAACGCTGATGTATTCTGGCGTTCTGGCGTTCTGGCGTTCTGGCGTTCTGGCGTTCTGGCGTTCTGGCGTTCTGGCGTTCTGGCGTTCTGGCGTTCTGGCGTTCTGGCGTTCTGGAGTTCTATCGTTATGGCGGTCTGGCGTTATTGA
>JAISCS010000166.1 GCA_031265365.1 Verrucomicrobiales bacterium | reverse complement strand
GCTGTTGCTGACGGTGAAGAACGGCAGCGCCGCCACCGACCTCGACATCAGCTTCGCCGCCGCTGACATTGGCACCCTCGGCGGCGTCACGCTTGGCGACATCACCAACAGCGACGGCGCGTCGTTCCAGAACTACTACAATGTCGCCGTCACCGCCGACTTCGACGTCCTCGGCACCGGCGCGCACGGCGCGGGCCTTTACGCGCTGGGCTTTGTGATACCCGAGCCGACCCCGGTGTTCTTGTTATTGCTCGGCGGCATTATTCTCGCGCTGGCCATCAAGCGCTGGCGTCCCGCTGGCGGTCACGCCAAGCACCGCGAGCGCGCCGCCCATTTATAACCAAGGTTCTATCCCAATATTCGGTTCTATCCCGTGAACAGTGGAATGGCAGTGGCGGAGGTAAGCGCAGCATAATTCCCCTTCCGTGAAGGGGTGGCGCGGAGCGCCGGGGTAGTTCAGCGTTTGGTACTAGGTCCCTGTTAACGCTGAACTACCCCGTCCGCTTCGCGGAAGGGGAATTTGCTGACGCAGGAGGCCGAGGCGGTGAGGGGGGCGGCGTCAGCGCTGCCACTGCTAACAGCGAAGAACCCAATATTCTTTGCGTCCTGGCGCGAAACAAGACACGCTAGTCGCTCAACTCCACGTTCCAATACGCCAAGTCGAGGAAATGTTTCCACGACGGGTGCGGCACGGTGGAGACGCTGATGTTGATGAACGTCCGCAGCTTGGGCTTGCGCGGCTTGCGGAGCAACTGCATCCCGATTTCGGGCGCGAGGCGGTTGCCCTTGCGCGTGTTGCACGGCACGCAGGACGTGACCACGTTTTCCCACGTCGTGCGCCCGCCGCGGTCGCGCGGGATGACGTGGTCAATGTTCAAGTCCTTGCGCTCAAGCTGCCGCCCGCACCACTGGCAGGTGTAGGCGTCGCGCTCGAAAATGTTGTTGCGCGTCAGCTTGACCTCCTTGCGCGGCATTTTGTCGAACAACAGCAGCACGATGATTTGCGGCACGCGGATTTTGAAATTGATGGTGTGGTAGCACTCGTCATCGTCAGCGGCGCGGGAAAAATCGCTCCACTCCATGAAATCCAGCGTGGCGTAGGCGCCGCCGGCGTTGTCCACGACCTCCGCGTGGCCAAGGTACAACAGGGACAACGCGCGCCGGGCCGAGCACACGCTGACGGCCTGCCAAAGCCTGTTGAGCACAAGAACAGGCCGGTTGAGCATCGCATTCATTTCCCTGCCTTTGAAAAAAGTGGGAAATTATTAGCACAAACAACCGGCTCGGTCAATGACCATCAGCGCCAGCCCCTTCCCCTTCACGGAAGGGGAAGGACCACCGGCCATGCTCCCGCGCGTGCCTTATTTCAGGTCAACCAACGCGAGCTTGCCGAGGAATTGCGAGGCGATGTCGGTCACCAGCGAGGTGATGCCCTCGGACAATTTGCCGGTGGCGATTTCCCGGTCAATGGTCGCCAGGATGTCCTTGATGGCGGCGGCCAGGTCGACGGTGATGTATTTCGGCTCCAGCACCGCCGCTGACAGTGCGCCGGCCTGCTTGCCCGCCATGAAGTATTGCTCCGCGACGTCATCAACGATGTCGTCGATGCCCTCCTGCAAACGGTCACACAGCAGGTGATGCGCGTAGCCGGTGGATTGCCAGTGGGCGAGCTTGGCCGAGTATTTGAAGGCGATGATTCTTTGAATTAGTTCCAACATAATGTTCTTTCGGTTAAATTAACTGCGGGTGGATTATGCCACGGTCAGCGCCGGGCGGACAACAAAAATAGTTTCAGCGTTCGGTGCGGTATTCCCTTTACCTCTTCAAGCGGGGAATGTTAATGCGCGGCCAGCCAGTTTTGGCCCGTGCCGATTTCAACCTCGATGGGCACGGGCAGCGGGATGGCGGTTTGCATTTTTTCCACGAGCAGCGGGCGGACGATAGGTTCCTCCGGCGCGTATAGCTCGAACACCAACTCGTCGTGCACTTGCAACAACAGGCGCGTTTGCAACCGGCCCGCCACCAGCGCCCGGTGGATGTGCGCCATTGCGATTTTAATCATGTCGGCGGCGCTGCCCTGGATGGGCATGTTAATCGCGTTGCGCTCGGCGGCGGCGCGGATGGTGGCGTTGGCGTCGTTGATTTCGCGGATGTAGCGGCGGCGGCCGGTCACCGTCTCGACGTAGCCGCGCGCGCGGCAGAACTCCAGCGTGCGCTCCATATACGCCTTGACGCCGGCGAACTGCCGGTGGTATTCGCCGATGAGGTCCGCCGCCTCGCCGCGCGGGATGCCGAGGCGTTGCGCCAGGCCGAACGCGGAGATGCCGTAGGCGATGCCGAAGTTCACCATCTTCGCGCGCCGCCGCATTTCGGGCGTGACCGCGCCGATGGTGACGCCGAACACGCGCGCGGCGGTCGCGGCGTGGATGTCATGGCCGGTGGCGAACGCGGCCAGCATCGCCTCGTCCCGGCTCAACGCGGCGATGACGCGCAGCTCGATTTGCGAGTAGTCCGCCGACAGCAGCAGCGTGTCCGGCAAGCGCGGGTCGGCGACGAACGCCTTGCGAATCTCGCGGCCGGCGGCGGTGCGGATGGGGATGTTTTGCAAGTTCGGGTTGAGCGACGCGAGCCGGCCGGTGGTCGTCGTGGCTTGATGATACGTGGTGTGCACGCGGCCGGTCTGCGGCGAAATCAGCGCGGGCAGCGCGTCGACATACGTGGATTTCAACTTCGCCGCCTCGCGGTAATCCAGCAGACGCCCGACGATTGGGTGCGCGCCGGCGAGCGCTTGCAACACCTGCTCGTTGGTCGTGTACTGGCCGGTCTTGGTCTTGCGCGGCTTCTCGACGATTTTCAATTCCTCGAACAGCACGACGCCAAGCTGCCGCGGCGAGTTGATGTTGAACTCATGGCCGGCCAGCGTGTACACCTCGCGCGCGGCGCGGTCCGCCTCAACGCCGAGTTGCCGCGAGATGCCGTCGAGCGCGAAAATATCCACGTACACGCCCGCCGCCTCCATCGCCACCAGCACGGGGACGAGCGGCATTTCGATGTCGTAGAAAACTTGTTGCTGGTTGCGCTCCGCCAGCAGCGGCGCGAATTTCCCGCGCAACTGCCACGCCACGTCCGCGTCCTCGGCGGCATACTCGGTGAGCGCGTCACGGTCGGCGTCCGCCAGGTTTTTTTGCGCCGCGCCCTTCGCGCCGATGAGCGACTCGATGGGGACGGGCGCGTAGCCGAGGTAAATTTCCGCGAGCGCGTTCAGGTTGTGCCGCTGCGCCGGCTCGACGAGCGCGTGGGCAATCATCGTGTCAAAGAACGGGCCGCTGACAGTGACGCCGCGCGCGGCCAGCATCCCAAGGTCGAACTTCAGGTTGTGGCCGATTTTCTCGCGGCCAGCGTCGGCGAACAGCGGGGCGAACTCGGCGAGGACTTGGCGCGCCTCGTCGCGGTCGGCGGGCAGATGCACGAAGCACGCCTCGCCGTCGGCGGCGCAAAACGAGACGCCGAGCAGCCGCGCCGCGCGCGGGTCGAGCGAGGTGGTCTCGGTGTCGAACGCGAAGGACTTGGCGGCGCGCAGTTTGGCCAACCACCGCGCGCGCTGCCCGGCGCTGACGACGGACTCGTAGTGATGCGGCGTGTCCCGCACGGTCCTGAACGACGGGCGCGGCGCGGCGCCGTCACCGGCGTTACCGGCGCTGTCACCGGCGGCGGCGGCGGGTTTGGCGGGCTGGCCGATGGTCTCGCCCTCCAGCGCGAACAAATCGCCGCGGTCAGCGCCGGCGGGCTTGGCGGCGGGCCGCGCCTGGAACGTCCGCCCCAGCAGCCGCTTGCCAATCGCGTTAAACTCCAACTCGTCCAATAACTTGACCAGCGCCGGCGCGTTCTTCTCGCGCAAGGGCAAATCATCCGGCGTCACCGTCAGCGGCACGTCGCAATTGATGGTGGCCAGCTTCTTGCACAAGCGCGCCTGGTCGGCGTATTGCTCCAACAAATCCTTTGGCCGGCCTTTTAAGCGGTCCGTGTTGGCGAGCAAGTTTTCCAAGTTGTCAAATTGCCCGATGAGCTTTTGCGCCGTCTTCGGGCCGATGCCGGGGACGCCGGGGATGTTGTCCGAGGCGTCGCCCATCAACGCCAGCATATCAATGACCTGCTCGGGCCGCGTGATGCCCCAGCGCGCGCAGACCTCGCCGACGCCGAGGATTTCCGCGTCGCCGGCGCCCTTGCGCGGCTGGTAGATAAACACGCGCTCGCTCACCAACTGGCCGAAATCCTTGTCGCCCGTGACCATGTACGCGGTGAAATCCTCGGCGGCGGCGCGGCGCGCGAGCGTGCCGATGAGGTCGTCGGCCTCGAACCCGTCCAGCGCCAGCAGCGGGATGTTCATGGCGCGGATGAGTTCGACCGCCAGCGGGATGGCCGCGCCCAAATCCGCCGGCATCTCCTCCCGCTGCGCCTTGTAAGCGGGAAACAACCGGTGCCGCTCGGTCGGCGCCGCCGTGTCCAGCGCGACGGCCAAGTGCGTGGGCTGGTGCTGGTGCAACACCTCGAGCAACGTATTCGTGAAACCGAGCACCGCGGAGGTATTGACGCCCCGCGAGTTGATAATGGGCCGGGCGATGAAGGCGAAATGCGCGCGATACAACAAGGCCATGCCGTCGAGGAGAAAAAGTTTGCGAGCCATGACTTCAACGTAGCGGGTCCGCGCCGCATTGCCAAACTCCAAAACGCGGCGCGGGTGGGGCGCCACCGGTTCACGCCGTGCCGCGCGGGGTGGCGGGGGTGAGGGAAGGGCGCCGGCGTTGCCGGTGGCCGTTAACCAGCGGAAAATGGTAGTTGCCTTTGTCACGGCAAGCGCCGGGATTGTAATGCTGATGTTGTTTGTAAAACTTGGAAAAGCCCCCGGCGGTGGCGAAGCCGAGCCGCTCGGCAATCCACTGCTGCGGCCACTCGGTGCCGACCAACAACTCGCGCGCGCACAGGTATACATAGCGGTGAATCCAATCGGCGGGCCGCCAGCCGGTGAGCGCGCGCACCGTGGCGGCGACGACGGTGGGGGGCAGTCCCAGCGCCTTTGCCGCGCCGAGGATGCCGATGTTGCCACGGGTGTGGATGAGATGAACAAAGGCGTCGAGGAAGCCGCAACCGGTACGCCGCGCGGCGGGAATGCCATCGGGACTGCCGATGATGCTGGAATACACTTCATCGGGGGCGTACTGGTGGTAGAGAGAGACGTTATACTTGGTGCGGTTCGGCTTGCTCATACAGGAATGATACAAAATAGTGTTACTGAATCAATCCAATACCAAAGACTTATTAACAAAAAATATTGTGGATATATCGTAATTAGTAAAATAGGTCACTAATCATTTTGTTGACCAATCGCTTAAAAAATATTTATCAACAAAAATGTTTTTGATAAATTCTAGTGATGGAAACTTATCATTAATACAATTCTTGATAAGTCTGACGAAACAAAACCACCCCCGTCGCCTTGCGTTACCCCTTTATGGAAAGGGAATCGCTGGCGCCGGAATACCCGCCACCGCCCATGCCCCTGCGTGAGCCAATTCCCCTTCCGTGAAGGGGTGGCGCGGAGCGCCGGGGTAGTTCAGCGTTCGGTTTTGGCAATTTCCCTTAAACGCTGAACTACCCCGTCCGCTGCGCGGCCACCCCTTCACGGAAGGGGAATTGGCTCACGCAGGGGCACGGGCGGTGGAGAGGGGGCTGGCGTCAGCGCTGCCACTGCTAACCGCGAGGAACCTGATTTATTCAACACTTGCCTTGAAAAGGAATTTTCCCTAGCTTTTTACGCTGAAAGCAAAACTATATTATGAGCACCGTTGACTTCACTAAAATTGATTACCAACAAGCCGAGCCGCAAGTTTCTTACGCCCAGTGGCGCGAGAAATTCGAGGCGGAGACCGGGCGCAAGCTCGATGAGGTGTTGTGGCGCACGATGGAAGGGTTGGATATCAAGCCGCTGTACACTGCCGCTGACATTGAGCACTTGGAGCACGTCGGCTACACCGCGGGCATCGCGCCGTTCTTGCGCGGGCCTTATGCGACCATGTATGCCGCGCAGCCGTGGACGGTGCGGCAGTACGCGGGCTTTTCGACCGCCGAGGAGTCCAACGCTTTCTACCGTCGCAATCTCGCCGCCGGGCAGAAGGGTTTGTCCGTGGCGTTCGATTTGGCGACGCATCGCGGGTACGACTCCGACCACCCGCGCGTCATCGGCGACGTGGGCAAGGCGGGGGTGGCGGTGGATTCCATCCTCGATATGGAAATTCTGTTCGGCGGTATTCCGTTGAACAAAATCTCGGTCTCGATGACCATGAATGGCGCGGTGTTGCCGGTGCTGGCGTTCTATATTGTCGCGGCGCTGGAGCAGGGGGCGAAGTTGGAGGAGTTGTCCGGCACGATTCAGAATGACATTCTGAAGGAATACATGGTGCGCAACACTTACATTTATCCGCCGGAGCCGTCGATGCGAATTATTGCTGATATTTTTGAATTTACTTCCAAGAAC
>JAISCS010000126.1 GCA_031265365.1 Verrucomicrobiales bacterium | reverse complement strand
CGACGGGGTAGTTTAGCGTTTGGTTTTGGCAGTTTCCCTTAAACGCTGAACTACCCCGTCCGCTCCGCGGCCACCCCTTCACGGAAGGGGAATTAGCTCACGCAGGGGCATGGGCGGTGGCGGGGGTTCCGGAGTCAGCGCTGCCACTGCTAACCGCGAGGAACCAAAAATTAAGCGAAACACAAACGGTATTGCGTGAAAATTTTATCGCTAATCATGACATATGCTGACAGCTATTTGTTTGATTTATTTCAAAATGAAATATTGACTAAGCACCATCAGTGGGTAAGATTTTGCGTGTGGAGTAAATAAACCATGAAAAACAATATATTCAAAAAAATCGGGGCGCTGACGGTGACGGCGGCGCTGGTAACAATATGGAACACAACCCCGGCGTTCGCCGAGGAGATTTTCAACACGGATTTCTCCAAGGGCACCATCGAGGAACTCGGCTGGAAAGCGAAAGGCGACTGGGCGGTGCTTGATTACGGCAAGGACCGTCCCAACTTGGAAAAAAATCCAGGCCCGGTGATGCGCTTCCCCGGCAATGCCAAGGAAGCCGGTCACTTGACGAAAACCTTCGCCGCGCTTGACCAGCCGAAAAGTCTGACGCTGACGTTCGACGCCGGTTACGGCTGGGGCGCGAAAAATCACAGCCAAGGTTTGAGCGTGATGATTTTGAACGACGCGGGCGACGGCTATATTTTCGCCAACCACCGCGCCAAGGCCAAATGGGGGGTGCAATGGGACGTGGTCAACAAATTCGGCTTCAACGCCCAAAAACACTGGGCGAACAGCGACCTCGACACCACGCAGACGGCGGTGGTGGACGGCGGCGGGTTGCGGAAGTTCACCATCACCCGTGACGCCGATGGCAACTGGAAATTCAGCGGCGACGGCTGGGGGGGCGGCGCGCTGGAATTCACCGACAAAACCCACGCGCAGTTCACGCAGGTGATTTTGGTTGGCGACCGGAACAACGACGATTTGCTGTTCAACAACATCAAACTGGAAGCGGAAAAATAATCGAGGAACGTTATGGGCAAATTTCTTATCACGATAACGCTGGCGGTGGCGCTGACCGCGTCACTGTCAGCGCAAACCGTCGTCCAGGACAACGAATACCCTGACTTTTACCGACCGGGGCGCGTGACGCTCGACGGCGCGACCCAGTGGGTCAAGGCCATCACCGTCAGCGTCCCCGCGTTGCGCTCGGAGGTGCAAGGCGATGTGAAATTCGCGTTTAGCGCACCGGGCATGACGCACGCCAGCGTGTTGTGCTGGCAGCAGCCGACCGCTGACGGTGACAGTCCGTTTGGCAAGGACACGCACGTGTGCCCGGAAATCGCGCTCGATGCGGATGGCGAGGGCACGTTCGTGTTCCCGGCGGACAAATATCCGCACGGGCCGCTGACGGTGCGGATTCTGGCGGAGGACCGTGGGTCGCGGAAGAAGGACGTGCTGGAGGTGCAGTTGTTCAACCAAGGCGGGGTGAAATGGCGGCAGGGCATCCCGAACGAAACGCCGGCGGGCGCGGAAGGCTTGAAGCTCGTGTTCGCGGACGATTTCGACAAGGAGTTGTCCATCTCCGCCGATGGCGCGAACACGACCTATTGCTCGCACAAGCCCGGTCCGCGCAACACCGATTTCAGCGGCTGGCAGTTCGCGGATTTCGAGGGCGCGCTGAATCCGTTCAGTCGCGTCGAGTCGTGGCTGCGTATCCACGCCTCGAAACGCGCCGACGGCAAGGCCAGCAGCGGCATCCTCGCGCCGGTGCAGGCGCGTTTTGACCAGGCCGGCAACGTGCGGCCATCGGCAGCGGGTGAGGCGGGCATTATGCGCGTGCCGTTTTACGTCGAGTGCCGCTTCCTCGCGCAATCGGCGCCCGGCACCTGGCCGGCGTTCTGGACCATCACCGACAGCAGCGCCGGGGTGGGCTGCACGGAACTGGACATCATCGAGGCCTACGGCGGCTTTGGCAAAGATAATCCCAACTTCACCGGCTACGCCTGCACCACGCATTATTGGGGACAAAAAGGGCCGGATGGCAAGCAGTTGCCAGGCGCGCATACGAATGTGGACATGTTCAAAATCGGCGGCAAATCCACCTGGTCAACGACCTTCCACACCTACGGTCTGCGCGTGGACGAAAAGGACACGGTTTATTATCTGGACGATGTGGAAGTGCTGCGGCACCCGACGGACGAACAGTCCAAGGCGTGTCCGACGTTCTGGATGGTGAACTACTCCGTCGGCGGTATCAGCGGCTGGCGGATTGACTTGGAGCGCGAGGGCAACGCCACGGATATGTGGGTGGATTACATCCGCGCCTACCAAGGGGAGAAAAAAGAGTAGCGCGGACTATCCGTTTGACGCGTCAATGGAATTCCCCTCTCGGAGAGGGGTGGCGGCGGAGCCGACGGGGTGTTTTAGCGTTCATCGGGAAAGAATCCCAAACGCTAAAACACCCCGTCCGTTTGCACGGACACCCCTCTACGAGAGGGGAATCTCTCACGCCGAGGCAATCCTCACCGTCCCCGCCCCTCGCAAGCGTTAATTCCCCTCTCGCAGAGGGGAGGCTTAAAAATATTCTTTTAGTGGAGTTTGGCGCTTTTGGCGGGCAAAAAAAATCAAACCGACGCCCCACCTATTTTATTGAATTTTATCCACGAGGCGATAAATTATGGCAACGTGAAAGAAAAAAAGAGGTCGCTCCGCAAATACAAATTCGTCGTGGTCGCCGACACACTACGCAAGCGCGTGTTGAACGGTGATTACGCCTTCAAGTCGCTGCCGTCCGAGCGCAAGCTGGCCGCCGAGCTGGGGGTCAATTACATGACCGTGCGGCAGGGGCTGCGTATCCTGGAGGCCGAGAACATTCTCATTCGCCAGAAAAATCATCGCCTGATGGTCAAGCGCGCGGCGCAGGGCGAGAAACCTTATTTCAATCTCGCGTTCCTGGCGCCGAGTTTTTTCCTGCCCAACGTGGAAAAATGGCGGACGATTATCGAGCGACAAACCCGCGACCTGCCGTGCAATGTCCGGCCAGTGTTGTACATGCACTGGGACGACCCGATTTTGATGGATGTGTTCGCCGGCTTTGACGGCGTCTTTTTATATCCGATTCCTGAACCGGTTCCCGACAAGGTGGGGTACGCGCTGCGTTTGCCGAAGCATCCGATTGTGGTGCTGGGCGAGGATTTCAGCGCATATGGCGTGCCGTCCATCGAGCTGTTCCAGCCCTCGTCCATTCAAAAACTGCTCGACCATTTGCTGTCGCTCGGCCACCGGCGCATCGGTTGTTTCAACACGCAGCCGGCGCATCCCGAAATCAACGAGCGCATCAACCAGTGGCGCTACTGGATGGCGGCGCATCAGCTGGAGGGCGAGTTGCTTGACCATTCGGTCGTTGCCCGCGACAGCGCGTTAATCCGGGCTTATCAAGTCATGGATAATATTTATCGTGAGGGCCGGCCGGCGGAGACCGCGTGGTTTTGCACCACCATACCCGCGGCGATGGGCTTAGCCAGCGCGTTGCGCGACCACGGCTTGGAGCCGGGCAAGGATGTCGCGGTCTGCTCGATTGACGGCGAGGCCTTGGCGTCAATTTTCAATCCGCCGCTGACCTCGCTCGAATCCGCCGACCCCAGCCCGTATGTTTCCATTTGCCTGAAGTGGTTGTTGAACCAGAATCGCGGCCAGTCGTGGCAGGGGCCGCTGCTGATGACGCCGGTTGACGTGCCGCTGGTCGTGCGCGAGTCCACCCGCCCCGGCGTCGGACGCGGCGTCATTGAATAAGCCCAGCGTCGGACGGTCCAAACGAGCTTGGCGACGCGCCGCTGACGGTGGCCGCCGGAATCACCACGCGCCGCTCGAACACATGCACCGCGCTTCTCACCGGCGCGGGCAGGTCCTGCCCGAAGGACGGGTCGCTGACGATGTCGTTCCAATATTGCGCGTGGGTTTGCGCCGCCAGCGGCGCGCCGGAGAACGCCACCGCCAGCCGCGCGACGCTATTGGTGGCCCCGGCGATTTTGGCGCCGTCGTTGTCGAGCATCAGCAGCGAGAGCACGGCAACGCGCGTGTTGTTGTCGGCGAGCGGATTGTTATAATCGAACACGTAGGAATCTTGCAACTTGCCAGTGCCATCCAGAAACTCGATTTGAAAATCCAGTACGCCGCCGCTCACGTTCTGCGGGCGTGCCTCGGTGAGGTCGGGCAGCGCGGTGCCGCTCAGCATCAGCGTCAACGTCCCGCCGAATTTGTAGGCAAGCTCGTAACGTTGCAGATGTTGCGTGACGACGCTGACCGTGTACTTGACCAACGACAAATCACGCGGGCCGGTGCCGCTGACCGTGGCGTCGGGCACACCGGCCAGCCGTGTGTAAAACGCGCATGCCGGGCGCCCGTCTTCATCCGCGAACGCCGCGAGGTCGGGGCGCAACACCGCCGCCTGAATGTCCCGCTCGATAAGCCCCAGCATGCCGCGCGCCTTGGTGAAAGCGTCCGCGCGAGCCTTGCCGCGCTTCCAAGTCAGGCTGGAGATGAACACCATTTGCGAGCACAAGGCCATAATCAGCACCAGCACAGTGACAGCCACCAGCATTTCAACCAGCGTAAACGCGCGACGGATTTTTTTCACGACCAACATTCAAAATGAAAGTAACTGTAAATTGATTAATGTCAATAGATTAATTGCAAGATATTATCTCAATATCGAGCATTATTTATATATAATTTTCATAATGAATATTTATGACCGCCGCTGACCGTGAAAATGTGCGTTCCCATCGTCAGCGCCGCGCGGACCGCTTGTTTTTGCGCCACCACGCCAACCCCAGAATGACGGCGCCCGCCACCGTCAGTGCCAGTGCGGGCGGTTCCGGGATGGCGACGGTGAACATCAGGTTGCGGTAATTGCCCATTGCAAATGTGTTATCCACGCCGGCGCCATTGCCGATGGCGATGCCGTTGATGGCCTTTAGTATATTCGTATCAAGCGTGTCTTGGGCTAACAGCGTGTCGTTACCCCAAAATGCAATGTCGCCAGTGGCAGAGTTCAGCACGATTTTATAATTGTTCCATTCGCTGCTAGTGAGGTTAGCCAGTGTTGTCGTCCCGGACCCGATAAGATAATTATTTTGCGGGTCGAAAAATATTTGCGCGAACTCCATGCTGCCGCCATCGCGCATGTCATAAGTTTTGCCGCCACTAAAATCACTGGTATTTGAGGTGATGGAACTACTCACAAAGCCGAAGCCGGTATAGGTAAATTCCGTGATGCTGTTCTGGTCGGTCCGGGCATCAATGGAAAATGTGTAGGTGGAAAACCCGTCCAGTTGAACCAACAACCACATCGCTCTTATTCTATCGTTATATGGCGTGATAACATAATCGAAATCGGCGTTGCCGTAAGCGCTCGTATGCAGATTTTCATTGCCCGACCAGCCGGGGCCAATCCAAGTGCCACTGCGTTCCATCAGCGCGCCGTTCGCCCACTCGCCGCTCACCGCGCGATTGCGTAGCAGGGCGGTGCCCGTTAACGAGGAGCCATTATAGCCGAAGCCCTGCATCGAATCTTGGTAAAGAATAACCGAATCCGCCCGCAGACTTGCCGCTGACAATGCCAACACCGCGCCGAGTACCACTAAACCACTAATTTTATTTATGTAATATTTCATAACACCGCCAGTTTGCCAAAAAAAAAAAACGCGCAACAAGAATTTTAATTTATTTTTTGGTTAAAATTCCCCGCCGTTGGCAATGAAAGCGCTGATGCCGAAATAACCCCTGCCGACCCACCGCCCATGCCGCTGCGCGAGCAAATTCCCCTTCCGTGAAGGGGTGGCGGCGCCAGCCGACGGGGTAGTTCAGCGTTCAAGGAAACTAGCAAGCCGCAGGCAAAAAGCCGAAATTATTTCTGTTTTCAACTTTCTGCTTTCTGCTTTTGTTCCAATGGTTCCCCCCCACGGGGCATATTATGGATTGCCGCGCGCGATTTTTCTTTTATAGTTACCCACCACATCATGAAAAACAGCAAGTCACCCGCAGCGGCCAAGCAACCATCATCCACCCTCAGCGGCGCCGACCTCCTCGTCCGCGCGCTGGAGCGGGAGGGTGTGGACACGGTCTTCGCTTACCCGGGCGGCAACAGCATGTTGTTCCACCAGGCCCTGACCCGCTCCAAGCAAATCCGCACCATCCTCCCGCGTCACGAGCAGGGCGGCGCGTTCATGGC
>JAISCS010000088.1 GCA_031265365.1 Verrucomicrobiales bacterium | reverse complement strand
GCGCGAGCCGACGGGGTAGTTCAGCGTTTGGGGCGAGGTCCCTGTTAACGCTGAACTACCCCGTCCGCTCCGCGGCCACCCCTTCACGGAAGGGGAATGCGCTGGCGCAAGAGGCCGGAGCGGGGGGAGGGGCCGGCGGCAGCGCTTCCACTGCTAACAGCGAGGAACCAGATTTTGTCGCGTACCCAAAGGATTTTGTCACGCACCCAAAGGATTTTGTCACGCACCCGAAAGATTTTGTCGCGCACCCGAAGGATTTTGTCGCGCACCAAGAAGATTTTGTTGCGCACCAAAAAGGTTTTGTCGCGCACAAAAATGATTTTTGTGCGCACAAAAAAGGCTTGGTCAGGCGTCAAAAACGTCTTGTTTCTCATCTTAACCGCTTGAATATCAGCGGATAACCCTTAATGCAGCTTGAAATACAACTCGCGGCTAATCCAGGCGTCGATGGCGGCGTATTGGATTTGCGCGGGGGTCAGGGTGGGGCGGCTCCAGTTGGTGACTTGGGCGCGCTTGGAGACGCGGACGCCGAGGTAGATGGCGGCGAGGTTGCGGAGGCCGGTGGTTTTTACCCCGCGCTTGGCGGCGCTGACGGAGAGGTCGGCCATGCCTTGCACGTTGAGCGGCATCATGCGTTTGAGATGGTTGATGTCCTGGTTGATGGCGATGCCGGTCTTGGTCAGCGCGGCGCTTTCGAGGATGCCGACGATTTCCATCGGGAACCAGTGGCGGTTGATTTGAAACAACCACACGGCGCGGCGGGTGGCGAATTGGATGAGGGAGGGGTGATAGCGTTCGCCGCGCCGGAAGGCGGGGCGGGTCTCGGTGTCGAAGCCGATGATGTCCTCGTCGGCGAGCGCGCGGCAGGCGTCCATGCACGGCTGGCCTGGGGTGATGAGGTGGATGGGGCCGTGATACTCGGCCAGCGGCAGCGTCTGGATATGTTCCTTGGTGACGGCCGGGGCGTGGGTTGAATGGCTGGTGGGCATGGCGTTGTTAAATTTTCAAGTGACGATAGGGAAAAAACCGGCGGCGTCACTAACAAAATTAAAATTGCCCGCCCGCCCGGCGCGGTGGAATCATTCCCACTCAATCGTCGCGGGTGGCTTGGAACTGATGTCCAGCGCCATGCGGTTGACGCCCCGCACCTCGTTGATGACGCGGTTGGAGATTTTCGCCAGCAGGTCGTGCGGGAGGCGGGTCCAGTCGGCGGTCATGGCGTCCTGGCTGTCCACGCAGCGCAGGGCGATGGTGTAATCATACGTGCGCTCGTCGCCCATGACGCCGACGCTTCGCACCGGCAGCAGGACGGCGAAGGATTGCCACACCTTGTAGTACCAGCCGCTACGCTTCATCTCCTCGATGATGATGGCGTCGGCGGCGCGCAGGATGTTTAGTTTTTCGGCGGTGATTTCGCCGAGGCAGCGGACGGCGAGGCCGGGGCCGGGGAACGGCTGGCGCCAGACCATTTCCTGCGGCAAGCCCAGCGCTTCACCGACGGCGCGCACTTCGTCCTTGAAGAGTTGCTTGAGCGGTTCGACGAGTTTGAATTTCATGTTTTTCGGCAGGCCGCCGACGTTGTGGTGTGACTTGATGAGCGCGGCGGGGTTGCCGTCAATCGAGACGCTTTCGATGATGTCGGGGTACAGCGTGCCTTGGCCGAGGAATTGCGCCGTGCCGACGGATTTTTTCGCGCGCTCGAAGACGCGGATGAACTCGGCGCCGATGATTTTGCGCTTCCGCTCCGGCTCGGTGACGCCGCGCAGTTTGCGTAAAAAGCCGGCGCCCGCGTCGGCGACCACCAGTTTCAGGCCGAGGCCGTTGGCGAAGATGCGCTTGACGCTGGCGGTCTCGTTGGCGCGCATGAGGCCGTTGTCCACGTAAATGCAGGTGAGTTGCCGGCCGACGGCCTGGTGAATCAGCGCCGCCGCGACGCTCGAATCCACGCCGCCGCTGAGGCCGAGGATGACGCGTTCCTTGCCGACTTGCGCGCGAATGTCGGCCACCGCGCGGTCAATGAACGACGCCATCGTCCACGCGCCCGTGCAGCGGCAGATGCCCGTGACGAAGTTGCCGAGGATTTCCCTGCCGCGCGGCGTGTGGGCGACCTCGGGGTGAAACTGGATGCCGTAGAGCTGGCGGTCGGCGTCCTCGATGGCGGCGAACGGCGCGCTGTCGGTGACCGCGACGGCCTTGAACCCCTTGGGCGCGCGGATGAGTTTGTCGCCGTGGCTGTTCCAAATTTCCAACCGGCGCGGGAGCCTGGCGAAAAGTTTGCCCGCCGACTTCACCGTCAGCGTGCCGCGACCGTATTCGCGGTGGGTGCTCTGGTGCACCTTGCCGCCGAGGTTTTTGGCGATGAGTTGCATCCCGTAGCAAATGCCGAGGACGGGGATGCCGAGGGCGAAGACGCGCGGGTCGACTTGCGGCGCGTTTGGCGCGTAGACGCTGGCGGGGCCGCCGCTGAGGATGATGCCGTTGGGCCGGCGCGCGGCGAGGTCGGCGGCGGCGGTGGTATGAGGCAGAATCTCCGAGAAAACGTGAAATTCCCGCACGCGGCGGGCGATGACCTGGGTGTACTGCGACCCGAAATCGAGGATGACGATGCGTTCGTTGGTTTCCATAATCAGCGGGCCAGTTTACACAAAGCCGCTGTCATTGGAAGCGGCAAGCGGCAAAAAATTCCGCGCCGCCGGCGGTGACTCCCGCGGGTGTCAATTCCCCTGCCGTGAAGGGGTGGCCGCGCCAGCGGACGGGGTAGTTCGGCGTTTGGTGCTGAGTTCCCTGGAACGCTGAAACACCCCGTCGGCTTGCGCCGCCACCCCTCTACGAGAGGGGAATTGGCTCGCGCGGGGGCATGGTCGATGAGAATTGGCGCAGCGTGAGAGATTCCCCTCTACGAGAGGGGAATTATTTGCGGGAGGAGGGGAATCATGCGGGAGAGGAATCTGCCGGCGTTGAGATTAACCTCACAGGCTATGCCCCGGCGTGAGCAAATTCCCCTCTCGTAGAGGGGTGGCCGCGAATGCGGACGGGGTGTTTCAGCGTTCGGTGTTTTTCCGACGCGGTTTGCGCATTAGTATGAGGATGAGGGCGCCTAGGGTTAGTAGGAACGTTGTGGTGGGTTCGGGGATTACGACGAGGTAGATTTTGCCAATGGTGTCGAAATTTAACACCGCGTTGTCGAGTCCGCTGATGGTGAGGTTTTTGCCCAGCAAGTCGCCGGTGTAGTTGGCGAGTAGCAGCGGGTCGCCGCCAGTGTAGTCGGTGAGGGTTAGCGTGGCGCCGTTGAAATTTAGGTCGCCGTTGATTTGCAGGAGGTCGGTGGCGCTGAAGTTTAGGATGGAGCCGTTGTTCATGGTTAGGCTGGCCAAGGTCAGCGTGCCGTCGGGGTCGAGGGTGGCGCCGGTGTTGAGGGTGGTCGCCGCGTCGATGAGGCCCGCGCCGCCGAGGAGGCCGTCGTTGATGATGACGGCGCTGGCTTTGAGTTGGCCGTCGTTGAGTAGGCGCGTCTCGCTGTCGGCGCCGGTTTGGGTGTAGGTTTGGCCGTTGAGTTCGAGGCTCGCCGTGGCGTGCTCTTTGTTTGCGCGGTCGACGGTGATGACGCCGGTGTTGGCCCAGTCGGTGTTGATGAACAGCGCGGCGGTGTGGAGGGCGTCGTCGGTGACGTCATTGCCGAGGGCGATGTTGATGGTGCCGCTGTTGGTGAAGTCCGCGCCGTTGTTGACGGTGAAACGCGCGTAGGTGGTGCTGCTGTAGGTGCCGTGCGCGTTGTCGCGGATGTCAATCAACCCGTCGTTGGTGAATTTGCCGCCCGCCGCCGCGTTGTTGCTGACGTTGAAGGCCACGCCCGTTTCGTAATAGGCACTGCTGTTGGTGACGCTTTCGTTGAGCACGGAGATGACGCCGGTGTTGGTGAAGACGTTGGTGCCGGATTGGGTAAACACGTCGGTGTGCACGCTGTTGTTGATGCTACTGATATCATGGTTCACCCCCTGCCAGACGCTGACGGTGCCGGTGTTGTTAAAGATGCCGTTGGTGGCGGTGAAGTACAGCCTCCGGTAGTCGTTGTTGGTGACGTTGTTGACGGCCACCATGACGCCGGCGTTGTTAATCGCGACATCGGAAAAGGTGACGGTGCCGGTAAGAACGCTGCCGGTGTCGAACGTGCCACTGCTGGCCAGGGTCAGCGTGCCGCCGTAAATGCCGGCGTTGTTATTGTTGTAGGCGAGGGAAAAACGCGCGCCGCCGCCAAGGTCAATCAACCCGCCGGTGTTGTTGATGGTGCCGTTTATCGTCAACTGCGCGCCGGTGGTGTGGTGTAAAATGGTGCCGCTGTTAATGAATAACAGGGGGGAGCCGCCGCCGGTGTCTTTTGCAATGGTGCGGGTGCCCAGTACTTCCATCAGGCTCTGGTTAGTCACGGTGCTGTAAGCGATGCGGTGGCCGTGATAGAGTATCTGCAGCGTGACGCTGTCGCTGATGGTAAGCGAGTTGCGGACCACGTTAGTGGTGCCCACGCCGGTGCCGCCTATGACGTATTCAAACACGAGCGCGTTGGTCCCGCTGCCAATCACCACGTCCACGTCCGCCCCCCCTGGCGGCAGTGTGCCGATGGTGCCCGTGCCTTCCAGCACCCACCCGCCCGCCGAGTTGCTGTCCCAGTTCGCCGAGCCACTGCTGGCGGAGGGGAAGGTATAGGTATCCGCGCTGACGTTCATGGTCAGCGCCGCCATTGCCGCGATGCCGCTGACCTTGAGCAGCGCGCGCCAGTTGATGATGTTGTTCGTTTTCATGGTTTATATTTACTTTCTATTGTTGTTCTTATGGTTTTGCTTTGCATCGGCAACCGCGCCGATGAAAATGGTTGGGGCGTGAAGCCTGTCACGCGGCGGGTAATGTTGGCCGGATAGGGAACGAATAGATTAAAATTAGGCGGGGCAATTAACGCGCCTCGCGCGAGAGCGCGAGAGCGCGAGAGCGCGAGAGCGCGAGAGCGCGAGAGCGCGAGAGCGCGAGAGCGCGAGAGCGCGAGAGCGCGATGCTTCGATTCTATGGGCTATGTCAATCATGTTCAAGGTGTTATCGGTTTTTCACTTACGCTTAATCACTCATGTTTTTTTAGTGCTTGGCCTCAGTTTGCGCCGACAACAAATGCGATGTTATACAAACCGCCATATTAACGCAATCATTTTTTTATTTTTTTTAGTTGAGAGCAATCCTCGCGCAGAGACGCAGAGACGCGGAGTTTTTTTAGTGGTAACTAGTCTTCTGCGTCTCTGCGGCTCTGCGCGAGGTTGGGTTTTTTAGGGGTTTGTTTTATGATGAGGGTGGATAGGTTTATTCGCGCGCCGCAGCCGGGGCAGCGCATGGAGATTATTTCGTGGCGCGGACGGAGTGGGAGGCCGCAGTGGGGACATGGGTAGGTTCGGTGCGCGTCGCGGCGTTGACGGTGTTTGTGCCAGGCGAATAATAACCACGCGCTGATGGTGATGATGAGCGGCAGTGTGACGTATAGCCAGAGGGCGGTGGTAAAATCGAGTTTCATGGTTGGTTGACCACGGGGGGTTTGTCTTTTAGGTGCCAATAGACGGTGGCGCGACCCCATTGCAGCGGGGTGGCGGGTTGCGGGGTGAAACGCCAGTTGGCCAGCTCGCGCACGGCGAGTTGGTCGACGGCGGGGTCGTCGCAAGAGCTGTCGACCATGACGTTTTCCACCAGGCCGAGGGCGTTGACGGCGAGGAGGCAGATGGTGGCTTGGAGATTGCGGTCGACTTCTGGTTGCGGGAGTTCGGTTTTGGCGGCGAGGGCGCGGGTGGCGAGGCTGCCGCTGAATTCGACCACGCTGCCGCTGAGGCGTGGCGGGGTTTCGATTTGCACGTTCATGGGGATGGGGCGGAAGGCGGTGAGGGTGTCGCGGATTTGTTGGACGATGGAGGGCAGGCGCGGGGCGACGCTGACGGAGGCCAGTGGGCTGGCGGTGAGTGGCGGCGCGGCCAGGGCGGGCGGCGCGGGCGGGCGCGGACTGGCGGTGAGCGGCGGCAGGGGGCCGCGCGGGAGGATGGCGGCGCTGGGGTCGCGCCAGTCCAGCCACGCGGGATTTTCACCGGCGGCGGCGGTGAGGAGCGCGGCGGGCGGCGGCGGGTGTGGTGGGGGCGCGGACGGGACGAGTGGTTTGATTTTGACGGTGACGAGCAGCGCGATATGGACCAGCAACGCCAGGGTGACCAGCCACGCCAGCCAGTGGCGTTCCGGTGGGAAGAGTTTTTCCCACAGTTCGTGCAGCGGCAGGGCGTTCATGGCGCGGGGGGCTGGGTGGCGTTGAGGATGTGCACGCCGGCGTTGATGGCGCGGGTCATGATGTCCACGACCGCGCCGTAGGGCACTTGTTGGTCGGCGCGCAGGGCGACGACGGTGTTGGGCTGGCGGGCGGCGAGTTGTTTTAATTCAGCCTGCAAGTCTTCCAGGGTGACGAGTTGGTTGTTGAAGAAAATCAGCGGCGGGTTTTGCGCGGTGACGTTGATGACGTAGCGGATGTCGCGCATCCCGCTGCTGGTGAAGGCGACGGGCGGGTTGACGCGGATGCCGGGCTGGATGACGAAGGTGGAGCCGAGCAGGAAGAAGACGAGCAGCAGGAGGACGACGTTCACCAGCGGCGTCAGGTCGAGCGCGCCGCCGAGCGGTTTGATGCTGCGGCGCAGTCTCATGAGTTCGGCCAGTAGGTGATGTGTTTTTCGCCGTCGGCGGCGGCAGCGGGCGCGGCGTTCGTCATGGGCGTGACCTTGGGCGCGGCGTGGGTGGTGGCGGCCCCGGCGGGCGGTTCGTGCAGCAATTGAAGGATTTCAATGCCGCCGCGCTCGATGTCGTTGACGATGGCGTTGAGCCGCGCGGTCAGATAGTTGTACGCGACATAGCACGGGATGGCCACCGCCAGCCCCGCCGCGGCGGTCAGCAACGCCTCCCAAATCCCGCCGGACAGGTCGCTGATGGGCGCGGCGCCGGCGCTGGCGTTGAGGCGCGCGAAAGTTTTGAACATCCCCAGCACGGTCCCCAGCAAGCCCAGCAGCGGCGCGATGCCGGCGATGGTGGACAGCAGCGCGAGGTTGTTTTCCAGGCGCGGCAGTTGCAATTGGCCCGCGTCCTGTAGCACCTCGCGCAACTCGGCCCGTGGCAGCGCGCGCTTGATGATGCCGGTCTGGACCACCCGCACCGCCGGCCCGTAGGCCTCGTCGCAACGTTCCACGGCCTCGTCGTAACGCCCCTGCCGCAGCAGGTTGGTGATGCCCTTGAGAAAATTGTCCAGGTTAATCGAGCAGCGGTGGAAAAAAATCAGCCGCTCGACCACCACGCCGGCCGCCACCGCGCTGCACAACAGCAACAGCGCCATGACCGGCCCGCCGCGCTGGATGATTTCAAACAAGCTGAGGCTCATGATGCGTCACCAAACGTAGGAGTTTTTTTGCGCGACAATTTTTCCGTCCTTCACCACCGCGACGCGCCAGGAGTTGACGTCGCCGTGGGTGCGATACTGCTCGCCGGCGATGACGAATTGCTGCTTATAGTCGCCGCGCGAGTTTTTGAACTCGGCTTCCAACGTGTTCACCGCGTCGCGCGAGAGAAGTTGGCGAAAGTCCATGCGGATGATGAGGTCCGCCGCCGGCCCGTCGTTGGTGACGTTGACGATGTAGTAATGGCCAATGCGCTCGGCGCGCTGCCCGTTGGTTATCGCGCCGTGGTTGAAATACTTGAATTCCTGCCGCAGCACCGGGTCGTGGCCGGCCGATGTTCTTTGGGTGTCGTTGAGGAAGTCGTAGATTTTGCCGATTTTGATGTTGGGGTCGAGTTGCACCGGCAAATCCCACGGCTTCCGCTCCACTGGCGGCGGCGCGGAAAAAGCCTCATCCCCGGCGCACAACGGCACATACAGCAACAATCCCGCCAACAGCAAAATGAAAAAACGCATGATTGAAATTAACCGGTGACGCCGCCGCTGTCAATGACGCTTGTTGGTTGATTTTTTAACGCGCTGGCGCAAAGGCGCAAAGAATCTTGGAAACAGGTTAGCCATGAATCACTATGGGGCGCTACCTGTTGTTGCTTTGCACCAAGAACGTGATTTCCCCCTTCGCCTGTCCCTCGCCGCGAAAGTAATGCAGCACCTCCGCCGGCGTGCCGCGCCGCACTTCCTCGAATTTTTTGGTCAACTCCCGCGCCACGCATACCGTCGCCGCGGGAATCACCGCCACGCAATCCTCCAGCGTTCGCATGATGCGGTACGGCGACTCGAAATAGATGCTGGTGCTGGCGCGCTCACCGGCGGCGGCCAGTTCCTTTTGCCGCGCGCCGCCCTTCACCGGCAAAAATCCGCCGAAATAAAACGGCGTGATTTTCAGCCCGGACGCCACCAGCGCGTGCAACACCGCCGACGGGCCGGGCACGACCTCCACCGGCACGCCGTGCGCGAGGCATTCGCGGATGAGGCGCTCGCCTGGGTCGGAGACGCCGGGCATCCCCGCGTCGCTCACCAGCGCGATGTCCGCCCCGTCCGCCAGCCGCGCGATGAATTCCCGCAGCCGCTGGGCTTCATTAAACTTGTGGTAACTCACCTGCGGCGTGGTGATGTTGAAATGTTGCAACAACAAGCCGGTGTGCCGCGTGTCCTCCGCCGCGATTAACCGCACCTCCTTCAACACCCGCAGGGCGCGCAGGGTGAGGTCTTCCAAATTGCCGATGGGCGTCGCCACCACATAAAGTTTCCCGCTCATGGCCGGCCAGTTTATCGCAAAAACCGCCGTCGCCAATGCCCAAATTCATCCTCGCCCGCCGCTGGGACTGACAACTATTTCAACCCATCCAACTCCGCCGCGAACGTCCGCGCGATGGTTTTCAGCGTCTCGGCATACTCGTTCACCGGCAGCGGCTCTAACATCCGCGCGGCTTTGTCCAAGTATTCCTGCGCCTTGCGAACGGCGTAAATGTGCCCGCCCATGTCCATCACCATCGCCTTCAACGCCGCGCGGTCGTCCTCACTGCCGTGCACGATGGTCTCCGACACCGCCGCCAGCCGCTGACCGTCAAGCTGTCGCAGCACATGCAGCAACGGCAGCGTCAGCTTGCCCTTTTTCAAATCCGTGCCCAGCGTCTTGCCTGAGCCGTCCTCGGAGCCGAACAAATCCAGGCAGTCGTCGTAAATTTGATACGCCACGCCGAGGCTGTCGCCGTAAATACGGTACGCCTCCGTGACGGTCAGCGGTTGCTTGTTCAAGTACGCCGCCAGTTCGGTGGACACGCGGAACAGCGCGCCGGTTTTCATCGAGACGATGTTGAAATAATCCGCCGGGGTCAGCTTTAAGTCAAACCGCCGCTGCGTCTGCAAAATCTCCCCCGTGCACACCTCGTTGGCCGCGTCCGCCACCAGTCGGCACACCGCGCTGTCGTCGAACCGGCAGCACAACTTCAGCGCGTGCGCGAACAGGCAATCGCCCAGCAACACTGACAACTCCACGCCCCACTTGGAATTGACCGTCGGCCTCGCGCGGCGCAACTGGGCGTTGTCGAGCACGTCGTCGTGAATCAGCGACGCCAGGTGAATCAACTCCACAATCACCGCGAGGTCAAGATGCTCGGCAGTCTCGCCGCCGGTGGCGCGCGCCGCGAGCAACGTCAGCGCGGGGCGGATGCGTTTGCCGTCGGTGGCCGTCGCGTACTCCACGTAGCCGTGAATCCCGGCGTCGAAAAAATCCGCCTGCTGCCGGATGCGTGTTTCCACTTGGCGCAAGCCGTCCCGCACTTGCTCGAAATACACCTTCAGCGTCAATTTACGGGTAAATTGCGGCAACGTCTG
The DNA here is from genome assembly GCA_031265365.1 of Verrucomicrobiales bacterium. Taxonomy (GTDB): domain Bacteria; phylum Verrucomicrobiota; class Verrucomicrobiia; order Methylacidiphilales; family JAAUTS01; genus JAIRPN01. The sequence continues at coordinate 3,198 of JAISCS010000088.1, read as the reverse complement.
CTTGGTTTTCTGGAACAGCGACACGCGAAAACCCTAAACCAAGCGCCGCCAAAGTCAAAAATGAAGTTGGGCGGGTAAAAATCCTGTTTTGAGTAGTGCCTTGGTTTGATTTTTTAACGCAGAGACGCAAAGAATATTTTAATCAGGTTAGTCATGAGTAGAAAAAATTTGCGGCTTTGTTCCTTTGCGTCTCTGCGTTAAAAATAGGTTCCTCGCCAAGAGCAGTGGCAGCGCTGACGCCGCCCCCCACCGCCTTGGCCTCCTGCGCCAGCGAATTCCCCTTCCGTGAAGGGGTGGCGTGGAGCGCCGGGGTAGTTCAGCGTTTGGTGCCCGGTCCCTTTGAACGCTGAACTACCCCGTCCGCTCCGCGGCCACCCCTTCACGGAAGGGGAATTATGCTGTGCTTGCCACACGCCACCACAATTTCACTGTTCACGGGATAGAACCTAAATATATAACTGACGCGCTACCTAGTTTTGAGTTTTGCGATTCGAGTTTTGCGTTACACTCTTTTCATGCGCTATCTTTTGTTCCTCATCGTCAGCGTCCTGCTCGCCGGTTGCGGCGGCCAAGACCGCGCCGTTGTTCGTGAAGCCGGCCGGCTCATCGCCAAACACCGGTACGACCAGGCCCGCGTCGTCATCGAAAACGCCTTGCGCGAAAATCCCCAAAATCCTAGGCTCCTGCGCCTGCAAGTCCGCTGTTTCCTCCACACCGGGCGTCCCGATTTCGCCGCCGCCGCTTGTCAGGAATTGTTCACCGTCAGCCCGCGCGACGCGGTATTGCGCCAAGCCGCCGCCGACCGAGACCCGGCGTTGCGCCTCGCCGCCGTCCGCACCTTGGGCGAAATCAAATCCGCCGACTCGCTGGCCGTGCTGGCCAAGTCCGCCGTTGACGCTGACAAAGCCGTGCGCCAGGCCGTCATCCAAGCCTTGTTAAAACTGGAACTCCCCGATACGCTGCCCGTCTTGGGGAAACTCACGTGCGACCCCGATTGGTTCGTGCGCGGCAACGCCATCCTCGCCCTCGGCGAACTGGGTGGCGCCGACCATGTCGCCGGGCTGTTCAAAATGCTCGCTGACCATGACGCCTACATCCGCAAAAGTGCCCGCCTCTCGCTCCAGCGCCTCGCCACGCCGAACAACCTGCCCGCCTACGTCCCGTTCCTCGCTGACGCTGACCCGGCCGCCCGCAACCTCGCCGCCCTTATCCTCGCCGCTGCCGGTGACCCGCAAGCCACGCCCGTGCTCGTCGCCGAATTGAACAACAGCGCCAGTCCCGACCTGCCGGAAATCATCCAAACCGTTGCCAAAATCGGGACCCCCGACGCCCTACCCGCCCTGCGCCAGCTCGCCGCCGCTGACGGTGGTGCCCGCCTGTACGCCATCCTCGCCCTCGGCGATTACCAAGACACCGCCGTCGCTGGCTTGCTAAGGGAAATTCAAAAAAACCCGGACACCAGTCCTGAAATCAAAACCGCGTGCTTGGTGGCCCTGCAAAAAATCGCGCCACCGTCCGTCAAGCCGACGGTTGCTCGTTCTCGACGAACTCGATAATCGCGTCCAGCGCCACGGCGAAATCCTCCAATCCCGTGGCCGGCACGACAATCATATCCCGTCGCCCGCCCACGTCCTCCGTGATGCGTAAAAACCGCCCACGCTCATTCTCCTTCAAGTCGAAGAAAAACTGTTTACGCTCCACCACCACCTTCTCGCTCTTCAATACATCGTCCAACATAACCGTGCTATCATCCGAAAAGAACGCGCCAATGTCAAAAGATTATTCACCTCAATTCACGCGCGCGACCACTTGGCGGCGGAAACACGGTCATGACAATTTTCGGTGGGAACAAATGCCTGAGGCCGGGGTTATCTTCCAAAAGGCGGGCCAAATCCAATTCATCCTTCAGGCGCTTGGTCGGCCGCCGGCTGGCATCCTGCCACGCGGCAATTTTACCGGTGATGATTTTTTCAATGGCGGCAACTTTGACGGGCATGTCCAACACTTGCTTGGTAACCGCGCCTTGGTAAAAATCGCGATAAAACTCATCCGTGGAAAATTGCACCATCAACCTGCTGCCGGGTTTGCGGAAATTGACGGAATATTCAAAATCCTCGCGGATGAACCCCTGCGCGACCAAGTCACGGGCCACTGTTTCAAGTTTGTCGCTGGCAATCACCAAGTCCAAATCGGCGGTGAATACGGTATGAGAGTAAGCATTGACCCCGTGCCCGCCAATCACACAATAGTCGCCGAGTTTTTCACAAGCGGCAACGACTTGGGCGAACTCGTCGCCGGAGTTGTAAGCGCGCGCGAAAATATCCATATCGGTCATGACGGGAAGGCTACCATAAGGCTTGGGAATGAGAAGTTAAATTCCCCTTCCGTGAAGGGGTGGCCGCGGAGCGGACGGGGTAGTTCAGCGGTAAAGGAAGTACCAAAACCAAACGCTGAACTACCCCGTCGCTCCGCGCCACCCCTTCACGGAAGGGGAATTAGCTCACGCAGGGGCATGGGCGGTGGCGGGTGTTCCGGCGTCAGCGCTGCCACTGCTAACAGCGGAGAACAAATATTAAAAGCCCTCCCGCCCCCGCGCTTCTGTGGTGAAATGGTTCAGGCCGCGCCCTCGGAATGTTCGGCGAGGTAAGCCTTCGCCGCCACGTCAATAATGTCGCCGGGGATGCCCTCGTCGGTGATGGGGGTGTGTTTGAAGAAGCCGAAGAGTTGCACGCGCCAGATTTTCGGCTCGCCCTTCGGTAGCGGGTGCGGGTCGATGAAGGGGCTGCGGGTCAGCGTGTATTCGGTGTCAAAGGTGCCGGTGCCGTGGTCGATTTTGGCCAACATGCGGACGAAGTCTTCCTTGAGGAAGGCGATGGTCAGGTGGTTTTCCTTGATGAGGGCGCTGTAGTTGGGCTTGCCGTCGGCACCGCCGTGCTGCTCGTGCTTGGACAAGGGGTTGAGGCGCAGGGCGGCCTTGATGTCGGCAGTGAGCTTGGTGCCGGCGAAGAGTTCGTCGTTAAGGACAATGGCGAGCGGGAAGAAACCGCCGGTGCCGGTCTCGTTGGCGATGGGGCCGGCTTTGGTGGTGTTCGGCTCGATGATGAAGGTCTGGCTGGCGGGGGTCCAGGCGGCACGGTCTTTGTCCGAGGTGCGGACGTGGGCGATGTCGGTGGCGGCGGCTTGGTAGGCGAGGGCGTG
>JAISCS010000061.1 GCA_031265365.1 Verrucomicrobiales bacterium | reverse complement strand
CGATAAACGTCGCCAAATCCGGCTCACCCAGCGCCGCCAACATCGCCGCCACCTCCGCGGCATCCGGCCCAAGGTGACGGTCAGCGAACAAGTCAGGGGAAGAAATTTGCATAGGCCGGAAATTTAACCACGATGGGAAGATAAACTCAAAGCTCAAATCTCAAAACGCAAAGCCATAACATAAAAGTCAAAACTTGCTGACGCGTAGTGCAAGCGGCGCCAGCTAGTTTTGCGTTTTATCGCTGTGGCTTTGCGTTTTGAGAATTGAGCTTTGAGTTATCCTCCCCTCCCGCCTAAAATCACTTCATGAGCACTTTCATTACCCCACGCAAAATCGGCTGGCTGCTCGTGCTGTCACTATCAACGTGGTTCGCCATCACCGCGCCGAAAACCCCGCAGCAATTCTACGCCGCCGCCAACCGCGCGCAGGAACGCGAGCGTCAGCGGCTCCTCGCGGCCTTCGACCAAATGGACCGCGCCCGCGCCGCCGACGCCGCCAAGTGGCTGCAACTCGACACGCTCAACCAAGCCATGCGCGTCATGGAATTGAACGCCGACTGCGCGGCAAACCCCGCCCGCGTGCGCGCCCACCGCGCCGGCGTCCTGCTCGGCGCCTACGGCAGCACGGCGCGGACCAAGGACGCGCTGCTCCGGCGCGACGCCGCCTACCGTTCACTGTCAGCGGAGTTCGAGCGGCACCGCGCCGAGGTTCTCCGCGACAAAAAATACGCGGCGGCCTATCACCACCTGCAACAACAATACCACGCCGGCGGCGACGAACCACGACGGCGCCTCATCCGCGAGATGCAAGGCCTGTTCTGGCGGAATTTCCAAGCCCGCCTGTTTTGGCCGAAATTCAACCGCAAGAGCGCGTCATGACCTGGCCCTCGCTCCATCTCGTCGAAAGCCTTGGCGCGTGGTGGTGCGTCAGCGTCAGCGTCATTATCGAGGGCGTTATTTTCTGGCTCGTTGGCAAGATGCGTTGGTGGCGGGCGCTCATCGGCACACTCGCCGCCAATGGCGTCGCCAAATTCACCGGCACCATCCTGCTGCTACCCATCGCCGGCCTATGGCTCGAATTTTTCGCCGATTCGACCTATAAAAACTGGCTGCCCCGCGACGCCTTCAACCCGCTGACGTGGATGCTGACCGGTCTGCTGGCCATCGTCATCAACACCCTGATTGACAGCGTCGTGCTGTGGCTCTGCGGCCTCAGCGACTGGACCCGCCGCCTCATCTTCAGCGTCCTCATCGCCAACACCGTCAGCGTGGCCATCGCCTATCTCGTGCTGTTCTATTTCCCCAACGCCATCTTCCAATAAAACTCCGCGGAACACCCTCCACCGCCCATGCCCCGGCGTGAGCTAATTCTCCTTCCGTGAAGGGGTGGACGCGCAGCGGACGGGGTAGTTCAGCGTTTGGGTTTGGTTATTTCCGTTAACGCTGAACTACCCCGTCGGCTAACGCCGCCACCCCTTCACGGAAGGGGAATGCGCTCACGCGGGAAACCGGGTCGGTGAGAGTTGTCGCAGCGTTAGCAATTCCCCTGCCGTGAAGCGCCGACGCCGGAATACCCTCCACCGCCCATGCCCCGGCGTGAGCTGATTCCCCTTCCGTGAAGGGGTGGACGCGCAGCGGACGGGGTAGTTCAGCGTTTGGGTTTGGTTGTTTCCGTTAACGCTGAACTACCCCGTCGCTCCGCGCCACCCCTTCACGGAAGGGGAATCATTCGCGCGCCAAACTTTCCGCTTTACGCGGGGGCGTGAGGCTTTATGCTCTTGGCCCTTGCTATGAATCCGTTCAACCATGATGTCTTCGCGCCGGACGCGCCTTCCGTCTGCGTCAATTACAACGGCCGGTGGGTGCGCGTGCCCAAGGGCGCGAATGTCGTCGAGGTGGCGCGCGCGCAGGGGGATTTTTTGCCGCATTATTGTTACCATGAAAAACTCAGCGTCAGCGGGAATTGCCGGATGTGTTTGTTCGAGATGGGCATGCCGAAACTTGACGCCAACCGCCAGCCCGTCGTCGGCGCGGACGGGCACCCGGAGTTGAACTGGCTGCCGCGCCCGCAAATCGGTTGCGCCACCAACGTCAGCGAGGGCATGGGCATCCGCACCAACTCGCCGCTGGCGGTGGAGTGCCGCCGGGGCGTACTGGAGTTTTTGCTCGCCAATCATCCGCTGGATTGCCCGATTTGCGACCAGGCGGGGGAGTGCAAGTTACAGGAGTACGCCGCCGCGTACGGCACCGGCCGGAGCCGGTTCGGCGAGGACAAGATACGCAAGCCCAAGCACGTCGACCTCGGCAAGAACATTGTGCTGGACAATGAGCGCTGCGTGTTGTGCACGCGCTGCATCCGGTTCGCGCGCGAGGTGTTGCGGGACGACGTGCTGGGTCTGGTCAATCGCGGCGGGCACAACGCGGTGGCGGGTCACCCGCGGCGGCGCTTCGACCATGAGTATTCGCTCAACGCGGTGGATTTGTGCCCGGTGGGCGCGCTGACGAGCAAGGATTTCCGGTTCAAGATGCGCGTGTGGTTTTTGAAGGAGACGAAGAGCATTTGCGTGAGTTGCGGGACGGGGTGCAATGTGACCATCGGCTCGCGGGAGCGGACGGTATACCGCCTGACGCCGCGCACCAACGAGGCGGTGAACTCCCGCTGGATGTGCGACACGGGGCGGCTGGATTTTCATCACCTCGCCGCGCCAGAGCGTTACACGCGGCCGCTGGCGCGCGCGAGTGGCGCGCATTATGAAACCACGTGGGCCGAGGCGCTGCGGCTGGCCGCGCAGCGGCTGCGGGCCTACCACGGCGGGCGCGTGGCGGTGCTGGCCTCCGCGCGGATGACGAACGAGGAGTTGTTGCTGACGCGGTTGTTGATTGACGAACTCGGCATCGCCATGCATGACGTGGTGCCGCGCGCGGGGGCGGGGGACGCGTTTTTGCGCGCGACGGATTTGAACCCGAACACGCGCGGGGCGCAATTGCTGGGGGTCGGCGCCGGCGGCCGGAACCTCGCCGCCTTGCGCGACGGGGTGCGCGCGGGGCGCGTCAAGGCGCTGGTGGCGTTGCACGAGGACGCCGCCGCGGCCGGGTTGACGGCGGATGATTTGGCGCGGCTGGAGTTGCTCATCTACGTCGGCCTCACGCCGAACCTGACGGCGCGCGCGGCGCATTTCGTGCTGCCGGCGGCGGGGTTCACGGAGAAGAGCGGGACGATGGTGAACGCGCGCGGGCGCTTGCAACGCCTCAACCAAGCGCACCCGCCGCCGGGCGAGGCGCGGGATGACTGGGAGATTTTGCGCGACCTGCGGGCGCTGGCGACGGACGGCAGCGGGTGGGCGACGATTGAGGAAGGGTTCGCCGCCGTGGTGGAGCGGGTGCCGGCGCTGGCGGGGTTGACGCTGGCGCGGGTGGGCGACCTGGGGGTGGAGTGTTAACGGGATTGGCTTATGAACTGGGAATTATTGATAAACCTGGCGCTGACGGTGGTGAAGGAGTGCGCGGTCGTCGGCGTGTTGTTGTTGTGTGTGGCGTACAGCGTGGTGGCGGAGCGGCGCTTCTGCGCGTGGATTCAAGACCGCGTGGGGCCGAACCGCACGGGGCTGCCGCTGGGGGGGATGACCATCGGCGGGGTCAAGATTCCCGAACTCCGGCTGGCCGGGCTATGCCAGCCGTTCGCGGACGGGCTGAAGTTTATCTTCAAGGAGGAGGCCACGCCGGGGCACGTGCGGAAGTTTTACTTTTTCCTCGCGCCCGTGCTGGTGCTGGTGCCGGCGTTGGTGACGGTCAGCGTGGTGCCGTTCGGCAGCGCGATTGACTTGCGCGCGGTGGGCGTGTGGCTGGGCCTGCCGGCGTGGATTGCCGACGCGCTGCACACGCCCGCCGTCATCGCGGATATCGACATGGGCGCCCTGTTCGTGTTCGCCATCGTGTCCCTGAGCGTGTACGGCATCGTGCTCGCGGGCTGGGCGTCGAACTCGAAATATCCGTTCCTCGGCGGCATCCGGTCCTCGGCGCAAATGATTTCCTACGAGATTGCGATGGGGCTGGCGGTGGTGCCGGTGTTCCTGCTGGCAGGCCAGTTGAACCTGCCGGCCATCGTCAACCACCAAGCGCAGGAGGGTTGGCTGGCGGTGAAATGTCTCGCGCCGCTGGGGGCGTGGCACGCCGGCTGGCACTGGCTGCTGTGGGCGCCGCTGGCGGTGGCGTTTTTCATTTTCCTGGTCGCCGCGTTCGCGGAAACCAACCGGCTGCCGTTCGACCTCGCGGAGTGCGAGCAGGAGTTGGTGGCCGGCTACCACACGGAGTACGGCGCGTTCAAGTTCGCCCTGTTTTTCCTCGGCGAATACGCGGCGATGCTCGTCACGTCGTGCCTGATGGTGACGTTGTTCCTCGGCGGCTGGACGCTGCCGTTCCACCCGTGGTTATACACGGCGGTGGGGCTGGACGGGGTGCCGTGGTGGTTTGGCGCGGTGCATATCTTGGTGTTTCTCGGCAAGGTGGGGTTGTTCATCTTCTTCTTTATCTGGGTGCGGTGGACCCTGCCGCGTTTTCGTTACGACCAGCTGATGGGGCTGGGCTGGAAGTTTTTCATCCCCCTCGGCCTGGCGAACATCTTCATAAAAAAGGTTCTTGCGCATTATCAGAGGAATGGGCGCAGCATAATTCCCCTTCCGTGAAGGGGAATTTGCTCACGCCGGGGCATGGGCGGTGGGGGGGGTGATGTCAGCATTTCCACTGCTAACAGCGGGCCCCCCAAAAAAAACTTTGCGGCTTGGCGGCTTTGCGCGAACATCCTCATAAACTATTTCTTCAAAATAAAGGGTTGCATGGCGTTCAGTGATTTGGTGTCCGCCCACTGGAGATAACCCTTGCGCCCCTCGCCGTCGTTATCGTTGATGAAAATGCCGAAGCTGAACGCGCCGGACGCCGGGGTCAGCGGCGCCAACTCCGACCACGGTATCGCGCATTGGTAAGTCGTGAGGTCGCCCGCGCGCGTCACGGTCAGCGGGACCTTTGGCAGCGTCGTGGTGTCGCGCGGGCCGTGGGTGCGGTAGACTTCGGGGCCGTCCTTGGTGAGCGCGAGGTTGAAGCCCTGGCAGTAGATGCCCCATTCGCCGCCGGTCCACGGCATGTGTTGGGAGAAGGCGATTTGCAGGTTGTCGCCTTTCCACGTGCTGTAGCCGGTGTGGTCTTGGAAGAACACGTCGTCGCGGATTTGCGCCAGCAAGTACACGTTCTGGTCGTCCCAGCAGAGCTTCAACGTGCCGCTGAGGTCGGCGGCGTCCTTGCGCGCGGCCTCGAGCTTGACGTACCGGCCCTCGGACAAGTTGATGCCGCCGAGGTCGTCCCAATCCCGCGCGCCGCTGATGGTGCGCTTGGCGAGCGGGTTGTGGCTGACGTTGCTCTTGGCGGCGTAAGTCGCGCCGCTGGCGAGCGTCAGCTCCACTGCGGCGGGGCGGATGGTGAACGCTGGCAGCGGGTCGGTCTTCAACGTCAGCGTCACCGTGCTGTTGGCGACGATGGTTTGGTCGAGCTTGGTCTGGTAGGACTTGCCGTCGAGTTGGTAACTGGCGGCGACCACCCGGTAGGATTTTTCCCGCGAGGTATTTACCAACACCGCTTGCAGTTCATCCGCCTGATTCATGCGCAGGAACGAATCGAGCCACAGCGCGGGGCGGAGGTTGGCCTTGAGAATACCGAACAACACCATCTTGCCGCCGGCGTCCACCGTGAGCGGCACGGCATGAACCCCGTCAGTGGCGGGCTGGTTGATTGCCCAACGATAATCGTTCTCCGGCCCTTTGACTTGCACGGAAAAACTCTCGCCGGTGGCGGTGAACTCCGGCGCGCTGACGCGGAACGCCGTCGCCGCGCTGACACTCGCCACCACCCCGCGCACATACAACGGCGCGTCCGACAAATACACATGCACGCTGCCATTGACCGGATGAACTTCCCGCGCCTCGCCCATCAAATCCGTCACCGTCAGCGGCTGGTCGGACGGCAACGCCACCACCTGCCCCTTGTCCGGCGACCACATCACCCGCTGCCGCTCACCCGCGCGCTTGAAACCGTAACTATGCACTCCCGCCGGCGCCGTATCCTGCCCCGCGAACTCCCATCCCGTCAACTCCCGCGACATCACCCCAAACGCCACCGCTGCCGGCAACACCGCGTACTTCCCCGCCGCGTCCTGCTCCGACCCCACCAGCCCCATCGTCCCGAACGCCTGGTCATTCCGCGACAAATACCAAAACGTCTTCGCCACCCCGTGCGCCCAAAACACCACATACGCCCGCACCAAATACTTCGCCTTGGTCAACTCCGTTATCGCCTCGCGGTTCCCCTGCTCCCCCGGCGTCGTTGTGTACAGCGCCCCCGCCTCGCCGTTGATGCGCTCGCTCACCGCCCCCGGCGTCGTCAAATAATAACCCTGCTCCGTCACCCACAGCGGCAGCGTCTTCCCGTTATTATATTTCCTCACCAACTCATGCAACGCCTCAATCGCCGGAATATGCGACTCCGGCTGCGACAAATACCCGTACGGATGCACCGAAATCCCGTCCATGTGCGTCGCCCCTCCGTTCTTCAACACCTCCTCAATCCACCCCAGCGGCAACCCAATCGTGTCACACCCCAACACCGGCAGCTCCGGCGCCACCTGCTTGATTGCCTCATAGGTCGGCACCAACATCCGCGCATACGCCGTCGCCTTCCCCTGTGCCGGCCCCTGCCCGAACGACCCGTTATACTCATTCCACATCTCCACCGCCATGATGCGCGCCCCATAATGCTTCACCACCTCCTGGGCATACCGCGCGTAACCCGCGATCCCCTCATCCGTGAACGGCGCCCAGCCATACCCCGGCGCCTTCGGCCCGTGGTCGTACAACTTGTTGCCAAAACTCAACGGCACGAGGTGATTGATCTGGTGCTTCCTCAGCAACGCCACGTAACGCTCAAACTTTTCGGGAAACACAAACTCCCCGCGCTGCTGTTCAATCGAACCCCAGAAAATTTCATCCCGGAAATTCTTCACCCCAATCGCCATCAACGTCGGAATCAAATCCACATTCCAATGCGCCGAGAAATGCGTCATCGTCCCGAACGGCGAATCCGGCACCTTCGCCAAATCAAACGGCGCGAGAATTGCCACCCGCGTCACCCCCCGCGCCTCACCCGCCGCCAGCGCCACATCATAATAACCCAACGCCCGCAACTCCGGCAACGTCACCACCCCGTCCTTCGCCGCCACCGTCCCGCTGCCGACCATGCGCCCCCACAAATCCGTCGCCGTCCACGTTACCGTCTCCGCCGCGCCCTCGACGCTGACCGTGACCGGTTCCCCCGTGACAAAGATATTGCCATCCTTAACCGTTTTGATTTTCAATTCCTCCGCGCCGACCGAGCAAGTCACCGCCGCCATCAACCACGCAACCAGAATACATTCATGCATAATATTAGTATAATAATACGAAAAAAACATCCTCATCAACAAAATAATCTGTAAATTAGTTAAAAAACTTCAGAAAAATCACTAAAAATAAAAAATATTGGTTGACGCTAATCATAAAATTACTATTATTATATCAATTCAAAGAAAGGTGTTTATGGAAAAATTAATGTATACAAAAAGTTATAGTTCGAGGTTGTGGTGGAAAACATGCGTGGCGGCAGCATTTATGGCTGGTGTCTGCGCGACAGTACAGGCTCAGAATAAGGTCTGGACGTGGACGCGCGATGGTGCCACTAGCGGCGGTGGCTGGACGGGTGACAAGTTTTGGTTTGATGAAACCGGCTCCTTGAGTACCACTTACCCCAATGGAGACGATGTAACCGCAGTCATCAAACCGCGCTCCGATACTTACTCCAGTGATGTTGGTGTTACCATCGCGGCCAATACAACTGTCACCGTAAACACTGTGCAAATCGGTGACCCAACATACGGTAGACGTTCCCAATTCGGACTTAACGCTTCCGGCACGCTGATTTTTGCCGGAAATAACGCCACATTGGAATACGATGGCATCACAGGCATTGACAACACCAACCGCATTGCCGGTAACAACACTGGTGTTATCCGGTTGCAATCCGACTTGTTAATCAACACTATCGCCGGTTCTTACCGCATGAATCAATTTACCTTGCAATCCGACCAAGCGCGCAAATTGACCTTTGACGGCGCTGGGACCATTGACTTTGGCTCCCAAACTGGAATAAACAGCACCACCGTGAGTGAGATTACCAAAAAAGGCTCCGGGTGGTTGATTTATTCGTCCGGCACCCTAGCCACCACGCTTACCATTGAGGAAGGTGTGGTTGCGGCAAGTTCTAACGTTATTGGCAGCGATGCGGTGATTAATCTTGGTAGCGTGACGGGCAAAACCGTCGGTTTCTATGGTTATGCCACTAACAACAATATTAAAGGGCTAATCAATGTCGCCACCGGGGTCAATGCCACGATAGGCTCGTTCGCTGATGCACCGGTTCCCGCCGCCAGCGTTGTTAATGGGGGTACCGGAAATGGATATATGACCGCCAATGCCTTCGCCGGAGCCATCACCTACAGCGGCACCATTCAACTGAACAACAATGACCTTGTTATCACCAGTGCATCGGGTACCACCAATGGCACGGTAGCTATCACTGGCAGCATCACTGGCACCGGCAATGTGATTGTCCGCGCTGGTGGTGACAATCAAAACGGCGCATCCGTCACCTTTGGCATTAACAACGGGCATAATAATGTGCTTGGTAACAATGGTAATCTGGATATCCAATCCGGGATGGTAAAGGCAAGCGGTAGTGGTGTTGTCAACGTCATCAATACCACCGGCACGCTCAACATCGCGGCCGGCGCGGTGCTTGACGCCGGCACCGACCGCACGATAACCGTAGGCGGTTTGACCGGCGGCGGCTTGATTACCAACGACTCAAGCGGCAACACCAAACAAACCCTCGCCATCAACAACGTCAGCGGTACCAGCGTGTTTTCCGGAACCGTGCTGAATCACGGTTACGACGGCGGTACGCGCGCCGCCGTTGCTTATAATTTGGCCGTGATTAAAACCGGCGAAGGCACGCAAATTTTTGACGGCCAATGGTCGGGAACTTCCACAGGCAACAACGCGGGACTTATTCAGGTCAATCAAGGCACGCTGCTCATCAATGGTGACTTCAGCGGGGCCACCACGGCCGCTGTCACTGTGGCTGCCGGCGCAACTTTTGGCGGCAACGGGGTCATCGGCAGCGTCACCACCCTCAACACCCTCAACACCGTTGATGCCACCCTGCTAGTGTTGGCCGACCCAAACAAATCGCTGACCTTCAACAACACGCTGACCGTGGGCAATGCCGCTGACATTCGCATCCAAGTGCTCGGCGATGATTTGTTCGGCAAGTTGACCTTGAACGGCACCTACAACCTCGGTGATTCCCTGATTTTCGATTTGACCGGTGGCTCATGGTCAGCGGGCGTGCATAACTATAATTTGGAGGAGTTCTTCAGCGATACTTACACTGGCTTGGACAACCTGAACGTCAGCGTTGACCCGTCATGGGAAAGCATTGCCGACCTGCTCGACGTTAATTATGCCGATGGCATTCTGACCATCAACGCCATCCCCGAACCCTCGACATGGATTTTGCTGGGCCTCGGCGCCGGCCTGCTCGCCGTCCTGCGCCGCAACAAACGCTTGTAACCTAGTAAAAGAGGCGTATGGGCGCCCCCATCACGATGGCCTCCATAATGAACCACTAATCTACCACTCTTCTCCGCATGCCGTTTATCGACCGCCTTCTGCCCGCCGACCCCAGCGCTGGTTTTCGCATGGGCGGTTATTGGATTTGGTGCGGCTCCGCTATCAAGGGCGAGGATGGGCGTTATCATCTCTTCGCCTCGCGCTGGCCGAGGACGCTGACGTTCTCCGGCCATTGGATTACCAATTCCGAAATCGTTCGCGCGGTCAGTGACACGCCGGCCGGTCCTTACTCGTTCGCTGATGTGGTCTTGCCGTGGCGCCACCGCCGTTATTTCGACGGGTTGATGACGCACAACCCCAACATTCAAAAATTCGACGGCAAATATTATTTGTTCTACATCGGCGCGACTTACGACTTCGACATCCCCACGCCGGAACGCCAAATCCACGAGGGCAAATATTCCGAGCACCGGGAACTTTACCGCCGCGCCTGGGGCAACAAACGCATCGGCCTCGCCGTCAGCGACAGCGTCGGCGGGCCGTGGCGCCGCCCTGACCGACCGCTGCTCGACACGCGGCCCGGCCACTGGGACGCGCTCATCACCAGCAATCCTTCCGCCGCTGTTCGTGACGACGGGTTCACCGTGTTGATTTACAAATCCCGCCGCGATTGGGCCGCGCCGTTCCAACTCGGCATCGCCACCGCGCCGCATCCCGCCGGGCCTTACACGCGCGCCGGCGCCGGCCCCATCTTCCCGTTCGACGTGGAAGACCCGTTCATTTGGTGGGAAGACGGGCGCTACCACGTCATCATGAAGGATTTCAAGGGCGCGTTGTGCGGCGAGCCAGACGGCGGCGCGTATGCGTGGAGCGCGGACGGGAGGCATTGGCAACTCCCCGCTGACGCTCGCGCCTATTCCCGCACCATCCGCTGGCAGGACGGCACGGCGACCACGCACGGCAATTTCGAGCGCCCCAATTTGTTATTGCAAGACGGCCATCCCACGCATCTCTTCGCCGCGGTCAGTGACGACGAGCGCCCGCACTGGCAGTCAAGCGGGACGCACAATGTTTGCATTCCCCTCACCCCTCCCTGATTTATGAACACCCCATTCCCGAAAAACTTCCTCTGGGGCGCGGCGAGCGCCGCGACGCAAATTGACGGCGCTTGGAACGAGGACGGCCGCGGCCCCTCCATTTGGGATGAACTGGAAACGCGGCCCGGCGCCGTCTTCGAGGGCCAAACTTCCAAGGTCGCCTGCGACCACTATCACCGCTGGCGCGAGGATGTCGCCATGATGCGCGCGATGGGGCTGAACGCCTACCGCTTCTCCGTCTCGTGGTCGCGCGTGCTGCCCGCGGGCCGCGGCAAGGTCAACCCCAAGGGGCTGGATTTTTACGACCGCCTGGTTGACGGCTTGCGCGCCGCCGGCATCACGCCGGTGCTGACGTTGTTCCACTGGGACTACCCGCTGGCGTTGTTCCGGCGCGGCGGCTGGTTGAACCCCGACAGCGTCGAGTGGTTCGGCGACTACGCCCGCGTCATGGCGGAAAAACTCGGCGACCGCGTGCCGTGGTGGATTACGCTGAACGAGCCGCAGTGCTTCGTCAGCGCCCACTTCGAGACGAACCAGGCGCCCGCGCTGCGGCTGGGCCTCCGGGAGACGCTGACGGTGGCGCACCACGCGCTGATGGCGCACGGGCGCGCCGTGCAACAAATCCGCGCCGCCACCGCCGCCGCGCCCGTCAACATCGGCCTCGCCCCCACCAGCGGCATCCCCGTCCCGCGCGACGAGGCCAACCCCGCCGACCGCGACCTCGCCGCGCGCGAGCTGTTCCGCACCAAGCCGCGCACGCCGTGGAACGTCGCCATGTTCAACGACCCCGTCTACCTCGGCGCCTATCCCGCCGACCTGCCCGCCGCGATGGGCGACGCCATGCCGGCCATCGGCACCGGCGACCTGGCGCTAATCCACCAGCCCGTCGACTTCATCGGCATCAACTACTACACCGGCCACCGCGTCACCACCGGCGCCGCCGGCGCCGCCCGCCACCTCCCCTCACCCCCCGGCCACCCGCGCGGCACCCTGCCGTGGTTGCGCCTCATGCCGGAGGGCCTGTATTGGGCCGCGCGCTGCTTCACCGAACGCTACGGCAAGCGGCCCGTCATCGTCACCGAGAACGGCCTCGCCAACCTCGACTGGCCCGCGCTCGACGGCCAAGTTCACGACCCCCAGCGGATTGATTTCATCCACCGCCACCTGTTGCAAATCCGGCGCGGCCTCGCCGAAGGCATCCCCTTCGCCGGTTACCTGCACTGGGCGCTGATGGACAACTACGAATGGAACGAAGGCTACCAGGAACGCTGCGGCCTCGCGCACGTGGATTACGCGACGCAACAACGCACGCTCAAAGACTCCGCCCACTGGTACCGCGAAGTCATCCGCAACAACGGAGCCAACCTATGAACCCTCGTCAACTCTGGCTTGACACCCTGACCGCCATCACCCGCCCCGTCCTCGCCAACATGGCCGTCGGCCGCCTGCGCCAAACCATCCCCGCCGCCGCCGGCCAACGCCCCGACCGCGTCCCCTTCAACGCCATGGAAGCCTTCTGCCGCAGCCTCGCCGGCCTCGCCCCGTGGCTCGCGGCCCCTGCCCTGCCCAGCGCCGAGGCCGCGCGCCGCGACCAACTGCTCGCCCTCGCGCGCCAAGCCCTCACCCACGCCGTCAACCCCCAATCCCCCGACTACCTGGACTTCACCGCCAGCGGCCAGCCCCAAGTCGAAATCGCCTACCTCGCCCTCGGCCTCCTGCGCGCGCACCCCGTCCTCTGGAACACCCTCACCGCCACCACCCGCCGGCGCCTCATCCACACCCTCACCGCCACCCGCGCCCACCACCCGCCCTTCAACAACTGGCTGCTCTTCGCCGCCACCGTCGAGGCCTGCCTATGTAAACTCGGCGCCCCCCACGACCCCATGCGTATCGATTACGCCATCCGCCAGCACGACCAATGGTACCAAGGCGACGGCGCCTACGGCGACGGCCCCTACTTCCACTGGGACTACTACAACAGCTACGTCATCCACCCCATGCTCCGCGAATGCCTCGACAGCATCGCCACCACCCCCCTCGGCGCGGACCTGCGCAAATTTCAAGAACCCATGCGCCGGCGCGCCCGCCGTTACGCCGAAGTGCAAGAACACCTCATCGCCCCCGACGGCACCTTCCCGCCACTGGGCCGCTCCATCATCTACCGCCTCGGCGCCTTCCACCACCTCGCCCACCAAGCGTGGCGCCAAGACCTGCCGCCCACCCTGCCACCCGCCCAAGTCCGTTGCGCCCTGACCGCCGTCCTGCGCCAAACCATGCTCGCCCCCGGCACCATCAACGCCGGCGGCTGGCTCACCCTCGGCCTCCACGGCGCGCAAACCGGCCTCGCCGACCCGTACAACTGCGCCGGCAGCCCCTACCTCGCCGTCTGCGGCTTCCTGCCCCTCGGCCTGCCGCCCCAAGCCCCGTTCTGGCGCGCCCCCGACCGTGACTGGACCGCCAAAAAAATCTGGTCCGGCCACAACCACCCCGGCGACCATTGCCTCGACGACCGCCCCGACCGCTGCCTCTGCAAGTCCTGACCGTAATTCCCCTTCCGTGAAGGGGTGGCGCGGAGCGACGGGGTAGTTCAGCGTTGAGACAGGCGCAAGACGAAAGCTGAAAGCAGAAAACTGAAAACAGAAATAATTTCAGCTTTCAACTTTCTGCTTTCCAATTTCCAGTAACGCTGAACTACCCCGTCCGCTCCGCGGCCACCCCTTCACGGAAGGGGAATTTACAGAAATTCTTCCCACAAATGTCCGCGCGTTTTCCCCGACGCGGAAAAGTCTCGCCACAAATGCCAGCGCGATTTTCCCAGTCCGGGAAAACCTTCCCGCAAATGCTCACGCCGTTTTCCCAAGCCGGTAAAATCTTCCCACAAATACAGGCACGCTTTTCCCGGACCGGGAAACTCCCGCCGCAAATCACGGCACGCCATACCCAAGCTGGGAAGGGTCCGTAATGTTTCCCCGCCCCGCGTGTTACTGATTGAAAAACAGCGGATTACGCCACTTTTTACGCCTCAAGCCTGGGTTTCCGCCTCATCGCGCCGTTTATTGGCGGCATAACGGCGGTCGAGCAATACCCGATATTGCGCGATGAGTTCATTGATGTCGCGGGTCAACGTATCATACTTGCCCCTATACTCGGCGGAAACGGCGAGCGCAGCCACAACCGTGAGCAAGTCATTCAACGTCGCGGACAACGTGGCGCGCAAAGCGCCGAGGTCATGCTGACCGGCAGCCAGCGCCGCCGTGCGCTCAAGATAAAGGCGGTCGAACTCCTCATTATCCGCGTGAAGTTTCTCCAAAATATCGCGGTTTAATTTCAATTCCGTCACATAATTGGACACCGGCGCCTGGCTGAAATCGAAATACAGATTACGAATGATACCGGTTTCCTCATTATAATCGGGACTGCGATGAGCGCGGTAATAATTATCCACGACCGCCTGACACGCCGCGGCCTTATCATGCCAAGAAGAAGAACCCGTGAACTTAAAAACCGAACGCACCTGCTCACGCCAAGCAGTGTAATTTTCATCCCGTCGTTTATCCACCGCGCGCAACTCCGGCGTGACCGCGCTGGCGCGAATATGCTCAAGCGCGGTATCATAAGCGGCCAGCGCCTTGCGAAAAGCAGTATTGAGGCTGGCATTGACACCGAGGGCAGTATTGCCACCGGCCGCCTCGATGAATTTTTCGACCTGCGAGCAGAAAGTAAAAAATTCCTCCAAGCGCAAGTTTTTGACAAAAGAATGCGGAGCGAGTTTGAGTAACGACATGCCGAGGAGTGTGCACCATCCGCCGCGAACGCGCAAGGGAATTTACGGAAGGGCAAGCAATAAACGCCAATTCCCCTTCCGTGAAGAGGTGGCGGCGCCAGCCGACGGGGTAGTTCAGCGTTCGGTTTGGGCAGTTTCCCTTAAACGCTAAACTACCCCGTCCGCATTCGCGGCCACCCCTTCACGGAAGGGGAATTCGCTGACGCGGGAGATTGACGGAAAAGGATTAGTTTGGGCGTGAGCAAATTCCCCTTCCGTGAAGGGGTGGCCGCGGAGCGGACGGGGTAGTTCAGCGTTAACAGGTTGAACTAATATCAATAATCAAGCAACACACGGGAATTGCTTTTATTTTGGTTTGCTCTAGCTTCATCTCATTCGGCGGTAGACTTGGAGATATTTATGGCAAGATTCATCGAGACGGTTTATGAAAAGTTGCGGCGGCATCCGAAACGCATTGTGTTTCCCGAGGGCCATGATGCACGGGTGTTGCGGGCGGCCAGTGAGTATGCCGCTCAACAGCTCGGCCCCGCTGTGGTGCTGGGTCGGCGGGAGGAGGTCGAGGCGCTGGCGGCGGCGGAACGGATTCCGTTGCGCCATATTTTGATTATTGACCCGGAGCACGCGGCGGATTTGCCGTTGTTCGCGCGGCGGTTGGAGGTGTTCCAGCGTTATCGCGGCATCAAGGACGCAGACGCGGCGCGGATTTTGGCCAACCCGAATTATTTCGCGGCGATGATGTTGCAGGGCGGGCAGTGCGACGGGTTGGTGGCGGGGGCGAGCGAGTTTTCCGGCAATATCCTGCGCCCGTTGTTCCAGCTCATCAAGCCGCTGCCGGGCATCAAGACGATTTCGGGCGTGACGATTCTGGAGGTGCCGGACAGTCCGTTTGGCGACCGCGGGATTTTGTTCTTCGCCGATTGCGGCGTGGTGCCGGCGCCGACGGTGGAGCAGCTGGCCGACATCACGGTGGAGGCGGCGCGGTTGCGGCGGCAGTTGACGGGGGCGGTGCCGCGCGTGGCGTTGTTGTCGTTCTCAACCAAGGGCAGCGCGCGGACGCGGGACACGGAGCGCATCATCGCGGCGACGGCGCTGGCGCGGCAGAAGGCGCGGGAGTCCGGGTTGAAGGCGGAGATTGACGGGGAGTTGCAGGTGGACGCGGCGTTGTTGCCGGACCTCGCGGCGAAGAAGGCGCCGGGCAGCCTGGTGGCGGGGCGGGCGGAGGTGTTGATTTTCCCCGACTTGAACGCGGGCAACATCGCGGTGAAGCTGGTGCAGCATTTGGCGCGGGCGACGGCTTACGGGCAAATCCTGACGGGCTTGTCGAAGCCGGCGGCGGAGTTGTCGCGCGGGGCGCGGGTGGAGGACATCCTCGGCGTGGCGGCGCTGGTGGCGTTGCAGGCGGTGGAGTATCGCAAGTTGTACCCCGACCAGCAGGGCGCGGCGGACGACTGGTTGACGCAGCATCAAGTCAGGGCGTGAGGGGTCGTTATCGTTATGTTGGAAAATTGCATCACCCCGCGCATTTTCATCGCCGCGACGCGGCAGAATGACGGCAAGACCACCACTTCGCTCGGCTTGGTGGCGGCGTTGCGCAAGCGCTTCGGCAAGGTCGGCTACATCAAGCCGGTGGGGCAGCGGTATGTCGAGGTCAGCGGACGGAAGATTGACGAGGACACGGTGCTCATCAATGAGACGTACAATCCCGGCTTGCCGCTGGAGGCGATGAGTCCCATCGCGGTGGAGCCGAATTTCACGCGGGATTACCTCGACCACGGGGACGCGGCGGAGTTGCGCGCGCGGGTGGAGGGGGCCTTCAATCGCGCGGCGTGGGAGCAACAGTTCGTCGTCATCGAGGGGTCGGGGCACGCGGGCGTGGGCAGCGTGTTTGACATGTCCAACGCGCACGTCGCCAGCGCGTTGCGGAGCAAGGCCATCATCGTCAGCCGCGGCGGGGTGGGCCGGCCGATTGACGAGATTGCGCTGAACCTGGCGTTGTTCGAGAAACACGGCGTGCCGGTGGTGGGCGTGGTGTTGAACAAGGTGCTGCCGGCGCGCATCGCGGAACTGCGGCCCTACGCGGAGAAAGGGCTGGCGAAGCTGGGGGTGCCGCTGCTGGGCATCGTGCCGTTCAACGGGGAGCTGCGGAAGCCGACGGTGAACCAGATTTGCCAGGAGCTGGGCGGGAAGTTCATCGCGGGCGAGAAGGGCAAGCGGCGGCGGGTGAACAAGATTCATATCGTGACCATGACCTCGAAGCACGTGGAGATGTTGTTTGACCCGAACAGCCTGATAATCGTGGCCGGCGACCGGGAGGACATCGTGCTGGCGGTGCTGGGCGCGAACCAAGAGTCGCGGCAAATCGCGGGCGTGGTGCTGACGCACGGGATGGAGCCGCAACCGGACATCATCCGCATCATGCAAGCGCACCACGTCCCGTTCATCACGACGACGCAGGAGGCCTACGACGTGGCGACGAAAATCAACCGCATGACGGTGAAGACGGAGCCGGGGGATTGCGAGAAGATAACGCTCATCCAGCGATTGATTGAGGAGCATGTGGACATCGACGCCATCATCAACGCGGCGTGGATGGGGTAATAAAGTTTGCCGCTTCACCCAAGGCCCCGACACCGAACGCTGAAACACCCCGTCGCTCCGCGCCACCCCTCTACGAGAGGGGAATTAAATTAGCTCGCGCAGGTGCATGGTCGGCGAGGTCAGTCTCAGCGTCAGCTAATTCCCCTCTCGTAGGGGGGTGGCGCGGAGCGACGGGGTGTTTCAGCGTTACAGTCGCAAAAGCAAACCGTAGGCAATCAGGCAATCCTGCCGTTTCGTCGAACACCCCGCGGGAGGGAAATTTGCTTGCGTCGGTCGTTGATAGCGGGGAACCTTTGTGGTCTTATGAACCGGCTTGGGTTGATGATGATGGCGCTGACGGTGACGGTCGGCGCGGCGGGGCAGACGGGGGTTATTCTTCCCTCGCCGGATATTTCTTATGGCGACGCGGAACGCGCGCTGGCGGTGAAGGTGGCGGCGGGCGCCACTGTGGGGGAGCTGGCGCTGGTCGACAAGGAGTTGCCGCCGCCGGGGGATTTGACGGAGTTGGCGACGCGGTGGGCGGTGTTTTCGCGCGCGGGGTTCGAGGCGGAGTTGGAGAAGTTGTTGCCGCTGCTCGGAAGGAAATGGCCGCTGGATGATTGGTACGCGAAATCGCGGGGATTGCATGGCAATCCGCGCGAGGGATTTTACGGCGCGTTGGCGGAGGACTTGGCAACGCATGAACGCTGGCGGTTGTTGCGGAGGTTAATGGAGTTGCGGCCGGAGGTGACGAGCGGGGCGCGGGGGTTGCGGCAAAACTGGGCGGCCAGCGGCGGCGGGGTTGATGCGGAAGCCTGGCTGCGGCAACGGCTGGCGCTGGCGGTGGAGCCGGTGTATGGCACGGATTGGCCGTCCCCCCAAGGGCGAAATGTATGGGTGAGGGAATTGCTGGAGGTCACTGGCAGCGGGGCGCGGTCGGCGGCGTTGGTGGCGGAGTGGCGCGAGCGGTTGCGGCAGGGTGATTTTCTGGCGGCGCGGGATTTGATTTGCGCCCATAAATTCACGGCGGAGATGGCGGCGGAGTTCGCGCCGCGCAACGCGGCGCAGGCGCTGATGATGGGTAAGGCACTGACGGCGGGCGCGCCCGCGCGGGCGTTGCCGTTGCTAGACCAAGCGCTGGCCATGCCGTTCGGCGCGGAGGAGGGAAAATATATCAGGCAAGGAGGATTGGCGCAGCAAGAGCCGGCTGACTATGGAACCGCAACCTACTTCCGACGCATGGTGTTACGGGCAAAGCTGTCGGCTTATGAACGGCTTAAAGACGAGGCCGGGGTTGCCGAGACGCGGCGGTTGTTAAAAGAAGGTGAACCGCGGCGGCCCCGGTATATGGTGCGCGACAATAACGTGACGCGGGTCATTGAGGAGGAGCCGCGCGCGGTGGAAATCCACCGGCTGTGCGACGCGGCACAGGAGCACGCGAGGAAACAGGAATGGCGCGCGGCGTTCGCCGACTATGCGCGGGCGCTGCCGTTGATTTCGCCGTTGGAGCAAGCGTGGCGTCCGGCCAAGGGGGTGGATGTGACGCGCGACCGCGACGCGGTGATTGCGTGGGCGGCTGATTGTCTGGAGCGGGCGGGCGACCGGGCGGCCGCGGTGAAATTTTTGCGCGAACAACTCGCCGCGCTGCCGCCGTGGGATGGCGATTGGACGGTTAAGGAATTGTGCAAGTTGGTGGCGGAGATAAACGGCGGGGATGAGGCGCTGTTGTGGCGTTGGCTGGCGGGCACGGGGGTGTGGGATGACGCGGTGATACGGCGGCTGACGGAGGGGCGCGGGCCGGAGGAGCAGGCGGCGGTGTGGCGGCGGTTGCGCGAGGTGGCCGGGGCGGATTTGATGAAGCAGTTGTTTTACGCGCAACGGCAAAAGGATTTGGCGTTGTTAGAGCGACTGGCGCGGGCGGATTGGTCGGCCAGCCCGTTCCCGTGGCGCAAGTCGGACGCGGTGCGGGCGTTGTACGAGTTGCAATGCGCGCGGGGCGACTGGCGCGCGGCGGCGGAGTGGTTGCCGAAAATATATTCGCCAATGCCGGGCAACGGGGGACTGGCGGAATTGGCGAAGCTGGCGGCGCTGGCGGACCAAGCGGGGGACGGGGACGGGGCGCTGACGTTGTGGCGGCAAGTGCTGGCGTATGACTTATGCGCGACGCCACTCCTGCCGCAGCCGGGGAGCGAGCGCGGGAGAGCGGCGTTGCTGAAGTTGCACGAGGAATCGCTGGCCAAGTTCCCCGACAGCGCGGGTTTGGCGCGGACGGTGGAGTGGTTGCGAAAGTCGAATTCCCCGTGTTCGCCGAAAAAGACGGAGTTTTTTAATTAAATTAACTCCGCGTCTCTGCGGCTCCGCGCGAACAGAAATCGCTGAACTACCCCGACGACTTCAACACCTCCAAAAACGCCTCCTGCGGGATGTTCACCTTCCCGAATTGCTTCATCTTCTTCTTCCCCTCTTTCTGCTTCTCCAACAACTTGCGCTTCCGCGTAATATCCCCGCCGTAGCACTTGGCGATGACGTTCTTCCCCACCGTCTTCACGTCCTCCCGCGCGACGATTTTCCCGCCGATCGCCGCTTGCAACGCCACTTTGAACAGTTGCGGCGGGATGACTTCCTTCAACTTCGCCGTTATCTGCCGCCCCCGCGCCGCCGCCTTCTCGCGGTGCACCACGGTCGAGAACGCATCCATCGGCTCGTCGTTGACCAGGATGTCCAGCTTCACCAAATCCGCCGCCCGATACGGCGCGAACTCATAATCCATCGAGCCATAACCCCGCGTCAGGCTCTTGATGCGGTCGTTGAAATCCACCAAAATCTCGTTCAACGGAATATCTATCGTCAACATCACCCGCCGGCTGTCCAGCGATTCCGTGTGCCGGCACTCCCCGCGCTTGTCGCGCACCAACTGCAACACGTCGCCGATGCACTCGCCCGGAATCATGATGAACACCTGTACCATCGGCTCGCGGATTTCCTCGATAAACGTCGGGTCGGGCATGAACGTCGGGTTGTCCACCTCGATAAGCTCGCCGTTGGTCTTGAGCACCTGGTACACCACGCTCGGATACGTCGAGATAAGGTCCATCGCATACTCCCGCCGCAGCCGCTCCTGCACAATCTCCATGTGCAACAGGCCGAGGAACCCGCAGCGGAAGCCGAAGCCCAGCGCGACGGAGTTTTCCTGGATGAACGTCAGCGCCGAGTCGTTGAGTTGCAACTTGCCCAGCGCCACCTTCAGCGCCTCGAAGTCCGCGCTGTTGATGGGATAAATGCCGGCGAACACCATCGGATGAATTTCCTTGAACCCGGGCAACGCCTCCGCCGCCGGCTGCACGCTGCTGGTGATGGTGTCGCCGATTTTCAACTCCGCCGTCGTCTTGATATTCGCCACCACATACCCGCTGTCCCCCGCCCGCAGAATCTCCGCCTTCACCGGCTTCGGCGTGAAAATGCCGACCTCCTTCACCTCATACTTCTGGTTCGTCTGCATCAACAACACCGGCGTCCCCGCCCGCAACTCCCCGCCAAACACCCGCGCATACGCCACCACCCCGCGATACGTGTCAAACACCGAGTCAAACACCAGCGCCCGCAACCGCCCGTCCGCCATCGCCGGCGGCGGCGGCACCCGCCGGATGACCGCCTCCAAAATCTCGTCAATCCCCAGGCCCGCCTTCGCGCTCGCCAAAATCGCCTCCTCCGCCGGAATGGCGAGAATATCCTCCAACTGCTGCCGCGCCGCCTCAATATTGGCGTTCGGCAAATCAATCTTGTTAATGACCGGAATAATCTTCAACCCCTGCTTGACCGCCAAATGATAATTCGCCACCGTCTGCGCCTCGACCCCCTGCGCCGCGTCAATCAACACCACCGCCCCCTCGCACGCCGACAGCGACCGCGACACCTCGTAGGTAAAATCCACATGCCCCGGCGTATCAATCAAATTCAACTTATACGTCTGACCGTCCGCGGCGCGATACTGCATGGTCACCGGATGCGCCTTGATAGTGATGCCGCGCTCCCGCTCCAAGTCCATCGCATCCAAATGCTGCTCCTCGATTTCGCGGTCCGACACCGTCCCCGTGCGCTGCAACAAGCGGTCCGACAGCGTCGTCTTCCCGTGGTCAATATGCGCGATGATGCAAAAATTCCTCGTCAATAACTGGTCCATAAAAAATCAACCCGCCGAGCTTATCTCGGCCGCCTTGCAACGCAAGCGCGCGATGGCCGCGCCCAAGTCCTGTTGTTTGAACAAAAACGTCCCCGCCACAATGACATTCGCCCCCGCCGCCACCGCCGGCCCCACCGTGGCATCATCCACCCCGCCATCCACCTCAATATCCACCGGCAAATCAAACTCCCGCGTCACCCGCCGCGCCGCCCGCACCTTCTCCAACACCTCGCCCATGAACGCCTGCCCGCCGAAGCCCGGATTAACCGTCATGCACAACAACAAATCAATCCGCGACAACAACGGCAACGCCACCTCAATCATCGTCAGCGGATTAATCGCCAAACCCGCGCGACACCCCATCCCGCGAATCGTCGCCAAAGTTCTGCGGATATTCTGATGCGCCTCCAAATGCACCGACAACACATCCGCGCCACTCTCGATGAACGTCCGCGCATAACGCTCCGGCTGCTCAATCATCAAATGCACATCCAGCGTCACCTCCGGCGCGACGCGGCGCAACGTCCGCACCATCTCCGGCCCAAAAGAAATATTCGGCACAAAATGCCCGTCCATGATATCCACATGCAACCAATCCGCCCCGCCATCCACGGCGCGCCGGACCTCCCGCGCGAGATGGGCCAAGTCCGCCGCCAGCACGGACGGCGCGATGATAAGAGGTCGTAACGACATATTAACCCCCGCCCTTTTCGATTAACTCAAACTCATACCCATCGGGGCCGTCAACGAACGCAATCACCCCGCCATCGGCGGTGGCAGTCGGCCCGTCCGACAACGGATAACCCAGCGCCGCCGCATGCCTGGCGAACTCCGCGACAGAATCCACCGCGAACGCCAAATGGGTCAAATCCGCCTGCACCCGCACCGGCCCGCTGGCGGGATAATGGCACAACTCAATTTCCTCATCACCGCCAGCGGCCTTGAAAAACACCAACGTCGAACCGCGCGGCGAAACCTGCCGCCGCACCTCCTGCAATCCCAACACCTCGCGGTAAAACGCCACGCTCTGGTCCAAATCACTTACCCGATACCTCGTATGCAACAGCTTGGTAATCATCAGGCGTGAAGTTTATCGTTTTCGCGCGAAGAGGAAAGAAGATTATAGGAAAGCGGAACGCTGAAACACCCCGTCGGCTCCGCCGCCACCCCTCTACGAGAGGGGAATTTGCTCGCGCCGGGGCATGGCCGGTGAGGATTGCCTTAGCGTGAGAGATTCCCCTTCCGTGAAGGGGTGGCGGCGCCAGCCGACGGGGTAGTTCAGCGTTGGGACAGGCGAAAGCTGAAAGCAGAAAACTGAAAACAGAAATAATTTCAGCTTTCTGCTTTCGGCTTTCCAATTTCCTGTAACGCTGAATACCCCGTCCGCTTCGCGGCCACCCCTTCACGGAAGGGGAATTAAGGGGAATGCGGGATAGGTTGGCCGACCGGTAATCGTTGCGGACGACTCCAAGCTCGCTGCGGCCTAGTCCATCGCCGTTACCGGCCTGTCCATTACCGCTACCAGCCCGTCCATCGCCGCTACCAGCCCGTCCATCGCCGCTACCAGCCCGTCCATCGCCGCTACCAGCCCGTCCATCGCCGCTACCGGCCCGTCCATCGCCGCTACCAGCCCGTCCATCGCCGCTACCGGCCCGTCCGTTGCCGCTACCAGCCTGTCCATTACCGCTACCGGCCCGTCCAAAATCATCGCTGGCCCGTCCAAAATCGCTGCCAGCCCGTCCAAAACCATTTTGGACAGACCCAACCCCGCCGCCGGCCCGGCCGATGCGCTTGAAGCATGGCGCACGACCAGTCCTACGGCGCGCCCAGCGAGCGCCGCACGGAACACCTCACGGTGGAGAGTGTCTGAGGGATAATTCCCCTTCCGTGAAGGGGAATTTACTCCCGTCCCCGTCATCCTGAGCGGAGCCGCGTAGCGGCGCAGTCGAAGGACCGGTGTGTCTAACCTCAGCGGCACGCTCACCATCAAACGGATAAATCGTGCTTTGCCGGTCCTTCGACTCCGCGCCTGCCGCGCTCCGCTCAGGATGACGGAGGCGGGAGCGAATTCCCCTTCCGTGAAGGGGTGGCCGCGCCAGCGGACGGGGTAGTTCAGCGTTGGGACAGGCGAAAGCTGAAAACAGAAAGCAGAAACCAGAAATAATTTCACCTTTCAGCTTTCAGTTTTCAGCTTTCGTCTTACTCCCCCCCACCGCGAAATTCTCATCCCGCTTCAGCGCGACCAGATAATGCGTGATTAAATCCGCCAAATTGTCGAGGTCGCTGACATTAAACGTCTCCACCGTCGAATGCATATAACGCAACGGCAAACTCACCACCGCCGACGGGATGCCGCCCTTCTGCCGGAAAATCGCGTCCGCGTCCGTCCCGCTCGCCCGCCCGTCAACCGCCAGCTGATAATCAATCCCCGCCCGTCGCGCCGCCCGCTCCAAGCCGCTGACCAACACCGGATGATTCACCGACCCGCGACTGATGACCGGCCCCTTGCCCAGCGCCACCTCGCCGTCCCGCTTGAAATCGCACAACGGCGTATCCGTCGCATGCCCCACATCCACCACCACGGCGGCGCTGGCGTTGAGCGACTGCCCGACCATCGCCGCCCCGTACAAACCGTTCTCCTCCTGAATCGTCGAGACCGCCACGACGCAGACCTTCACGCCCTTCCGCGCGCACCGCCGCAACACCTCCGCCGCCGCCCAGATGCCGACGCGATTGTCAGCGGCGCGCGTCGACCACACCTTGCCGGTCAACTTCTCCACGCCGCAATTCAACGTAATCGCGTCACCGACCCTGACCCGCTTCCGCGCGTCCGCCTCACCGTCAGCGCCAATGTCCACGAACAACTCATGCACCTTCGGCAACTGCTCCGTGCTCGCGTTCTTCAAATGCACCGGCAGCGACCCAAACACCCCGCTGACCGTCCCCCGCTCCCCGTGCACCAACACCCGCTGCCCGCGCGCCATCCCCGCGTCCGTCCCGCCGATGCGCCCGACGTACAAAAACCCCTCCTTGGAAACAAACCGCACCTGATACCCGATTTCATCCGCGTGCCCGACCACCAAAACGCGCCGCCCCGCGCCCGGATTCAACACCGCGAACGCATTACCATAAGCGTCACTACCCGTCTCATCCGCGACCGCCCTGACATACTCCAACCACCGCCGCTGCACCGGCCCCTCCCTCCCCGCCGGCCCATGCAAATTCAAAAGCTCCGTCAAAAACTCCCAACGCAGTTCCTTGCCTGATTTTTTCTTATTCATAACGGCCGCTGACAATAACCCCTAATTGGCGTTTGGCAACGGGATAAACAAATTTGGCAATGGCAGCGCCGACGCCGGAATACCCGCCACCGCCCAAGCCCCTGCGTGAGCTAATTCCCCTTCCGTGAAGGGGTGGCCGCGAAGCGGACGGGGTAGTTCAGCGTTTGGTTTTGGTAGTTTCCGTTAACGCTGAACTACCCCGTCGCTCCACGTCACCCCTTCACGGAAGGGGAATTATGCTCCGCTTACCACACGCCACCACAATTCCTCTGTTCACGGGATAGAACCTATTTTGTTGAAGCAAACGGACTCGTGGATTAAATTGTTCCGCATGAGACATTCCATCGTCCGCGGCTTGGCCGGAGTCATCTGTTGCCTGTTCACCCTCGCATTGTCAGCGGCGGAAAAATCGCCCGCGGAATCATTCTTTGCGTCGTTGCTGCCCAAGGCCCAGGCCGGTGACGCCGAGGCGCAGGCAGGCGTGGCGGCTTGCTACTACCAGGGTGACGGCGTGACGAAGGATTGGCCCAAGGCGCTGGCGTGGGCGGAAAAATCGGCGGCGCAAAACAACGCGTTAGGGGAACGCAATCTGGCGTTCATGTATTATGAAGGTCTGGCGGTGCCCAGGGATGAAACCAAAATGCTCGCGCTGTTGCAACGCGCGGCGGAACACGGCGACGCGCCGGCGCAATTTGAAATCGGCAAATATTATTTGGAAGGGACTTTTGGTTTCGCCAAGGACCCCGACGCCGCCGTCCGCTGGCTGAAAAAAGCCGCCGTGCAGCAACACGCCGACGCGCAAATGTACCTGGGCGTGCTCCACCTGCAAGGCCAGGGCGTGGAAAAAGACGAGGAGCAAGGATTTAAGCTAACCCTGGCCGCCGCGTGTGACGGCAACGCCCGCGCGTGCAACAACCTGGCGGCATTGTACGCCGAGGGAACCTACGTCAAACAGGATTGGCCGCTGGCGATGCTGTGGGCGTTGCTGGCAAAACTCAACGGCGAGGAAAATGAAAAATTCATGGCGACCCTGCGGGAAAAATTCACCCCGGCGCAACTGGCGCGCACGGAACAACAGGCGCGCCACATCATCCAGCACGGACTCGGCGCGGAGCCGCTGACGGTGACGTTCACCGACCCGCGCCACCCAAGCGTCACCGTGCCGTTTGAATTGGTGAACAACGCCATCCTGCTAAAATTAACATTGGCCGATAACACGGAAAGTGTTTTCCTGTTGGACACCGGCGCGAGCAGCACCGTGCTCAATTCACTGCTGCCGGCGCACACCGCCTTTTTCAGCAACGAGTATGTCAACATAACCGGCATCGGCGCGGAACTTAACGCGGCCACCCTCACCCGTCCGCTGACCGTGACCATGCCCGGCCTCGCGGTCAGCGGCTTGCGCGCCGTGATATTGCCATTTCCGGTTGATGAGATGCTCGGTCGCCCGGTCAACGGCATCCTGGGGAACAATTTCATGCGCCACTTCGCGGTCACCATCGACTACGAAAAACAAACCGTCACCTTGGCCGATTCCGCAGCGTGGCAGCCCGCTGCCGGCGACCGCGCGCTGCCAATGCCGGAGCCGTTCGCGGTGCTCAGGTATCCCGCCCTGCCCGTAAAAATAAAAAACAACGGCGTCGAGAGTGACGAGTCGCGCTTCATGATTGACACCGGCAATCTCAACGTCGCGAATTGCAACTTTGCCTTTCAACAAATAAATCCCGGCACGCGGCCCAAGCAAGGAGCGGTCAACTACGCTTACGGTATCGGCGGCCGGCAAACTAATTTGACAGGCATCTGCGCGGCTTTATCCATAAGGGATTGGGTCATCGAAAATCCGGCGATTGACTTTGCCAACGTCAATCAAGGCGTCGGCGCCGGCGGGGTCCAGGCGGGCACCGTCGGTTGCGAAATCCTGTCCCGCTTCACGCTAACCATTGACTATCCCAAGTCCACGGTCTATCTACGCAAGAACGCCGACTTTGACCGGCCCTTCGATTATCTCACCAACGGCGCCGGCATCATCTACAAACGTCCCGATTACCAAACGCCCGTCATCTTCACCCTGCGCCCCGGCAGCCCCGCCGAGAAAGCCGGGCTACGGGAAGGCGACATCGTGCTGGCGGTTGACGGGCGTTCCACGCGAGACTTCACGCGCGCGGAGTTGCGCAAATTAATGAAGCAACCCGGCCTGCGCCAACTCATCGTCAATCGTCTGGGCGAGACCTGGCAAGGCGCCATCAGCCGCGTCAACCCATTCGACCAACAATCCGCTGACGATGACGCGGCCTGGCAAGCGTTCCAACCGGTCGACGCGCCCGCCGCCGCCCGCTGGCGCGACGCTATCCTTGGCGCGGACGGAGTGACAGCGGCGTATCGTCGGGCGCAGAAATATTACCAAGCCAAAGATAACGTGAGCGCTTTTTATTACTACTGGCTCGCCGCGAACTTCGGCCACGCCACGTCACAACGCGTTATTGGCATCATGTACAAAAAAGGCGAGGGCACGGAAAAAGACTTGGCCAAAAGCGCCGAGTGGCACCGCCGCGCCGCCGAACCACCCGACACTAAAGTAATTCCCCGCTCGTAGATGGGTGACCGCGGAGCGGACGGGGTAGTTCAGCGTTTGGTTTTGGTAGTTTCCCTTTAACGCTGAACTACCCCGTCGGCTGGCGCCGCCCCCCCTTCACGGAAGGGGAATTAAACTTTCACCTGACACAACACCTTAAACGCCCGCCCCGCGCCGGCGGGATGCAATAACATCCGCTCCGCGTCACTGCCAGCGGGCTGCACGCGGCTGGTGATGAACTCCGCTTGCGTTTGCAAAAACTCGGTCCGGCAGCCGGCGGCCTCGCCCCACGCGCGCAGGTCGCTGAAATTAACATCCGCCGTCATATCCTGCCGGCCCATGCGCCGATACACCTCCGCCCCCTCCAGCCGCTGATGGTGAAAATACGCGCGCAAGGTGCCGCGCGGGCGGCGCGCATACAAATGTTCCGCCGCGTCGCCGTAATCCACCGTCAGCAACGCGCCGCGCCGCCAGCGCGGGAGCCACGCCGCTTGCCACGCGCGATGGGTCTCGTGCAACTCCACCCGCTGACCGTCGGCGGCGGGTTGGCGTAACACGGAAAAATCGCGCGGGTCGAATCTCGTCGCAATCTCCCCCTCCTCTTCCCGCACCGCGTCACCGTCGGCGACCAAGAACAGCTCGCGCCACGCCTCCCCGCGCCTGACCAGTTGCGCGCACGGGAACGCATCCGCCAGCTCGTTCGCGTAAATCAACGCCCGCCCGCCGCACGCTGACAATGCGTCGGCCACCGTGTCATGCCACCGCGCGCCGTTCCCCAGCAACTCCCGCTGCCGCGCGCGCAGCACCGGCGAAGTCTCCACCACGTGCAACCGCGTCCGCCACCGCGTCACCAGCGGCAGGCAGTTCCGCACCGCCCACGCCAATTCCCCCGTCCCCGCGCCGATTTCAATCACCGCCCACGCCCCGCGCCCCAGCGTCAGCGCGCCGTACTCGACACTCCACCGCGCCACCGCCCGCGCCAGCAGCGGATGCAACGTCGCTGACGTTGAGAAATCCCCCACTCGCCCGACGGTGCGGATGTTCCTCGTGTAATAACCGAACTCAGGATGATACAACGCCGCCGCCATGAACTGCGCGACCGTTGCCCGCCCGCCGCAGCCCGTCAACCATTCGCGCAACCTATTTTCCCGTGCCGTCATCGTTCCATTATGCCACGTCCGCGCCGGTGGCGGAGATATTTTGTGGTTCCTCGTCGCGTGAGCTAATTCCCCTTCCGTGAAGGGGTGGCCGCGGAGCGGACGGGGTAGTTCAGCGTTACCGGAAATGGGAAAGCCGAAAGCTGAAATTATTTCTGTTTTCAGCTTTCAGCTTTCGTCTTGCGCTTGTCCCAAACGCTGAACTACCCCGTCGTTCCGCGCCACCCCTTCACGGAAGGGGAATTGCAGTATTAATCCGCCGGCTTGCGCGCGCCTGGGAATCCGTTATCATCGGCGCATGTCCATTCACGCTGACGCTGACCGCGAGTACGTCGCCCTGCTGCGCGCCCAACTGCCCAATGACTACCGCGCCATGTTCCGCCCCGCCGGCGGGGCGCTGCCGTTCCCGTTCCTCACGCCGGGCAGCGCGCAGTACGACGATGTGTTGTGGGACTGGGAC
>JAISCS010000034.1 GCA_031265365.1 Verrucomicrobiales bacterium | reverse complement strand
GGTGATTTTCCAGCCGGTGCACACGATGACGGGGCTCATCGCGCAGGAGATTCCCGAAGTGGTGAAGGGCGGGTTGCAATACCGTGCGCTGTTCATGGTGGCCATCGTGTTGTTTTTGATTGCGTTGCTGATTAACTACGTGGCGCAGATTTTCGTGCGGAAATACAAACTTTCGGCGGGATGAATTTACTTCCTCAACTCGGCGCGCGCCTTGGCGACATTGGCGACGAATTGCGCGGCCAACGCTGACAGGCCGGCCCAGTCGCTCCTGGCGAGCAGGTCTTTTTTCAACAAACTGCCGCCGACCCCGACAGCGGCGCAACCGGCCTTGATGAACTCGCCGCAGTTGTTCACGTCCACGCCGCCGGTGGGGATGATTTGCAGTTGCGGCATCGGGGCTTTGATGGCCTTGAGGTAATTCACGCCGAGACCGTCGGCGGGGAAAATTTTCACGAAATCCGCGCCGTTCTCCCACGCCGTCAGCGCCTCGGTGGGCGTGTAGGCGCCGCTGACGACGGGCTTGCCATAGCGGTGGGCGGCGCGGATGATTTCTTCCTTGCAAACCGGGCTGACCACGAACTCGGCGCCGGCGAGAATCGCGGCGCGGGCGGTCGCGGCGTCGAGCACGCTGCCGACGCCCAGGTACACTTGGTCCCCCAGCGCCTTGCCGACCTCGGTGATGACTTGCAGCGCGTTCGGCGTGGTCATGGTGATTTCCAAACCGGTGATGCCACCGGCGGCGAGGGCCTTGGCGAGGTCGAGCAGTTGCTCGGACGAGTTGGCGCGGATGACGGCGACGACACCGGGGTTTAACAAACGATGGATGGATTCCTGCTTGGTCATAAATTAAAACTCCCAGCCGATGATGTTGACGCCGCCGCAAGGTTTCGGGTCTTCCTGCGCGGCGGGGGCCGGGTTGAGCACGTGGCTGGCGGTGACGTTTTTCCGTCCGTCGCCGGCGTCCTTCGGCGCGAGCGGGTTGATGACTTGCAAACCGCGCTCGGACATCATGATGACGACCCCGGTTGCCCTCGGCGGCAGCGGCTCGCCCGGCGCGGGGCGTTCCGTGCTCGACTTGGCGGGCGTGGGGCCGGCGGGTTTTTGGGTGGTTTGGAAATCCTGCGCCCGCAGCGACATCACCGTCAGCGGCAGCAGGGCAACGAACAACATCAATCGTGTTTTCATGGGCGATGAATATGGCGGTTAATTCACCGGCTGTCAAGCCTCGCCGACGGTCAGCGTCAATTCATGCGCCGCCGCCCCGCCTGGGGCCAGTTCCAACAACCAGCCGCACAGCAGACAATTCCCCTGCCGGATGAGCGGCGCACGGGGGTCCGCCTCGCCACAGCTCTCGATGGGGTACGACCACACCGTCAGCGGGAGGTCGCCGCCGATGGTCAGGCGGCCGGCGGGCAAGTCCAGCGTCAGCGTCGTGACCCAATCCTCGTACCACGCTTGTTCCAGGCGGCGCGCTTTTTCGCCGGATGACGCCGGCACGGTGCCGAGGTTCAACTCCACGGCGAAACAGGAGTTGAGCGGCAGCGGGCTTTCGTTCTTAATTCGGTACCGCACCCGCAGCGTGCCGCCGGCGCGGTCCCACACGTAAGTCTTGGTCACCCGCAGCGGTTGCGCGACGCCGCTGGCGGAGTACGCGCCCAGCCGCTCAAGTTCAATCGCCACCCCGGCCTCGCCCCGCGTCGCGCCGATGAGCCGGTACGCGCCGTCGACAAAATCCCCGCCCTCGCGGAACTCGCCGCGCCGCAACTCGTCCGTGGTCGTGTGCCGGCTGATGAAGCGGTCCTGGAACAAATGCCGCTCGTAATCATCCGTCGGCGCGCCGTCCGCCACCGGCTCCGTCAGCGGGTCGGTCTCGGGACGGCGCGTCAGTGTGTTGGCGAAATTCCAGCCCGCGCCGGGCAGCGACCACTCAAAACAACTGCCACCGTCAGCGGGCGACACGCCGAACGCGACGCGCCGGTTAAACGCCAGCACCTGCTCCTGACCGTCAGCGGTGAAGTCGACGCGCTCCACCGCCCAATCCGCCGCGCCGCCGCAAATGATTTGTTGCGCCGCCAGCAACCGCTGCCAAACCGCCTGCCGCAGATGCGGCAGATAAATCCCGCCCGACGTGCCGTGCCAGTACGCGGTGTTACACTGCGCCTGCCAGAGCAAATCCCGCGCCCGCGCCAAATCCGCCGCTGACAGTGCCGCCGCCGCCAGCCGCCGCTTCAGCCACAGCCCCTTCTTCTCCATCAAGTTCGACTCGAAATAACGCCCGCGGAAGCCGCCCCACGAACCCGCGCGGAAGAACGGCAGAAACCTGCTGGCGTCATGCCGCTGGCGGAGATTATCCAACGCCCAGGCGAAGCGCCGCCGACTCTCGTCCGGCAGCGACCACATGCCCAGTTCCGCGCTTGGGCCGGCGGGGATATAACAACGCCCGCGCGGCGGCTCTTCATCCAGCACCTCGGAAAACAACCGCGTCCGCAACCAGTCGCCCGCGCCGGCCAGCGCGGCGAACAATCGCTCCATCGCGCCCGATTGCTGGATGCGCTCGAAACTCCCCGGCCACACCCCCCAGCGCTCCGCATGGTCGTCGCACGTCAACGTCAGCCCAAGACCGCGATGCGCCATCCGCCGCAAATACGCCAGCGCCTCGTCCGGCTCGCCGTAAGGCATCAACCGGTGCAAATTCGGGTCGCGCGGGAACAACCGCAACACCTGGCCGAAATACTCCGTCACATGATACCCGTGCAACCGCGCCTCCTCCACGCCCGCTTGCAACAACCGCTCATGCCGCACAATCGTGTAACCCAACCCCGCGCGCCGGAACGTGCCGGCCAGCGAGTTCTTCCACACGCCCTCCGCCAGCCAGCCGCCGCGCGGCGTCACGCCGAGGTTGGCGTCCAGCCACTCCGCCGTCAACCGCAACTGCTCCCGCCGGTCATCCTCCTCCAACTCGGCGAGAATCGGCTCGTAAAACCCCGTCGCCAACAACTCCACCTGCCGCGCCGCCACCAGCCAGCGCAATTTTTCCAAGAACTCCGGATGCCGTTCCGCAAAGAAGAGCAACAACGGGCCGGAGTAAGAGAGGTTGAACTTCAGCGCCGGCTGCCGCTCAATCGCCGTCAGAATGGGCGCGTAACAGCGTTGGTAACACTCTTCGAGAATGTGCGGCAAATTCCCCACCGGCTGATGATGATGCAAGGCCAGAGCCACGTTGACGTATCGCATGAACCGGGGAGCATAGCAAAGTTAAAAAATATATAAATAATTTCGTGGCCACGTGCCCTCGTGTGAGAGCTGGTTTTTTATTTCTGTAATTGAATAACGCGTCTCACACGAAGCCACGAAGTCATGAAAAATTCCTCGCCGTCAGCGCTTCCATTGCTAACGGCGAAGAACCAAAAAAGTGGTGGGAAAACTCCGGCGACAAAGACGTAAGGCGCGAAGAATTTTTTCAAATAAAACTTCGCGCCTTCGCGCCTTGGTGGCCGAAGTTCCCGATTATTTCACCGGCACAAAACCGACTTGGTCGATGATGCGTTCGCCGGCGGGGGACATGATGAAGTCGATGAACTTCTTCGCCAGCCCTTGCGGGACGCCGTTGGTGTAGAAATACGTGTTGCGCGCCAGCGGGTAGTTGTGCGCTTGCACGCTGTCCTT
>JAISCS010000177.1 GCA_031265365.1 Verrucomicrobiales bacterium | reverse complement strand
TGGTGCGCCCGCCAAACGCCCGCGCTGACGGTGAGTCAGTCGCTGACCATGACCGCCGACAAGCGCTGGCTGCGCGACCGCGTGACGCGCGTGTTGTTCCCCGCGCAAATCCCCAAGGGCCGCGTGAACTGGCCGCTTGCCGCCGGCATCGCGCTGACCGTGGCGGCGGCGTTCGCCGTGCTGACCGTCAGCGTGCGGTTCACCGTGAAGAAATTCACCGACCGCGAGCGGGTCAACGCCGTATTGCAGGCGGCGCGGGAACTCGGCGACCCGCTGCCGTTCGATTTTTACACTTACGATGAGGATAAAAAAATCACCATTAGCGGCTCGTTAGTCACGCCGGATGACGCTGACGGTGAGCTTGCCGGCGGTCTGTTGCTCAATTCCCGCATGTTTAATGCAAATTACAGCCTGTTCTCGCAATTCGAGGAGCGCGCGTTTTCAAAAGCTGTTCCGCGTGGGAAAATCACCGTCAGCGTTTGGGCAGAAAATTACGCGCCGGTTCGCACGGAGCCGATTTCTCCCATGCCAACGCAGCGGGAAATCAGCGGCCTGACCGTCAGCCTCCGCAAAGGCTTCACCGGCAGCGTGCGGTTTGTTGACGAACAGGGGCGGGCGGTTGCCGGTGTGCAGTGCGGCATTAAGTTCGCGCCGACAGAAGGCGGCGAGCTTGCTTATCAACAAGAATTAGTCAGTGACGCGAACGGTTTGGTGACGGTCAGCAATGTGGACGATTCCGCCGCCTACATCATTGAAAGCGGTCGCGCCGGTTACCAAGACCGCAAACTTCATCGGCAACAATTTTCTCCCGACCAACCGTTGACCCTCACCCTTGCCGCCGCGCGCACCGTCAGCGGGCAAATCAACGACGAGCACGGACAGCCGTTGCCGGGCGTGACGGTGAATTATATCGGCTCTGACCATAGCCGGAGTTTCCCTGGTAAATCGCTGATAGTTAGCGACGCGCGGGGACACGTCACACTCGACACGCTGAGCGACGAGATAAATGGTTTGCAACTAACCGCTGACGGTCACGTGCCATGCGAGTTATTCATTATCCCCAGCCAGCGCGAGTTCACCGCGACACTGGTGCGCGGTTTCACCGTCAGCGGCACGGTCGCCAATCTGCAAACCTTGCCAGCCGGGGTTCGCTCCATTGTCAGGTTGCCGTTGTATTACACTTTCCAAGCGGCCAGCAGCCGTCGCACGCAAACTTTCCAACTGGATAACAAAACCGACCACGCGGCGTTTTCACTAAACAATATCCCAGCCGGAGTATTGGAGTTGAAACTTGGCAACTATACCACCACGGTTGACGTCAGCGGCGATGTGAAAAATTTTGTGTGGGATTTATCCACCACATTGCCACTGACAGTGACCGAGCGTAAAATCACGCTGCGCGTCACGCCGGGAAATTCCAATATCGCGCCCAAGGGCATATTGGGATTGAAAGTCGCACAGGGTGACGAGCATAGCAACCTGTGGCAATTCCACTACCTTACGCTGGTGAACGGTATCGCCGATTTTACCGCGCCGGCACCGTGCAAGCTGACTATCAGCGTTGGCGAACTCGCCGGATTTTATTTTGACGAACAAACCTTCACCGTCAGCGACACTGACGATGCGCCGGTGGAGTTGGTCATTCACGCCAAACCAGCCGGCGCGATTTACGGGCAAACTTTCGATGTTGACGGTCGGCTTTATGTGCCGGAACGGAAATTCGTGCTGCGCAAGGACGCTGACCGTGACCGGTTTACTGAGAAAAAACCATTGTTTGACACGCGGGAAGCATCCAGCAGAGGTGGGAATTTTTTGGATGCCTCGCTGCCGCTGAACGCCACCTACCGCGTCTTGCTGCAAGACCAATGTCACTTCACCCTCAGCGCGCCGCTGACCGTCACCGCTGCCGCGCCGGTGCGGCGCGTCGAGTTGCGCCGTCAGCGTGGCGTGGATGTGCGCGGCCAAGTCATCCCCGCCGCTGACAGTCAGATGCCGCCAAATTTGTATTTTGAATATCGTCTTGACGGAGGGCCTGCCGGCGCGGGGCGCGTCATCCCCATCGCCGCTGACGGTGGCTTCGTGCTGCCCGATTTGAACCTCGACCTCCCTGGCGAATACCGGCTCAAGTGCGAGGGCGTGACCGTCAGTGTCACCCGCGACACCTCGCGCCCGCTAACCATCGACTTGTTGAAAAAATCCGCGCGGCGTTAGCCCAGCCTTATACACCGTCAGCGGCGGTGAAATTTACCAAGGTAAAACATCACCGCCAGCGCGATGAGGGCGAGGGAGAGGAGTTGCCCTTGCGTGACGCAGCCCCAGTAGTAGCCGATGTGCGGGTCGGGTTCGCGGAAACATTCGACGATGATGCGGAACCCCGCGTAGCCGATGAAGAACACCGTCAGCGGCACGCCCGTCGCCGCCTTGCGGTAACGCAGCGCCAGCATGATGACCAGCAGCGCCGCGCCTTCCAGCAGCGCCTCGTACAGTTGCGAGGGATGGCGCGGCTGACCGTCAGCGGCGGGGAAAATCACCGCCCACGGCACCGTCGCCGGGCGACCCCAGAGTTCGCCGTTGATGAAATTGGCGAGGCGGCCGAAGAATAAACCGACGGGCGCGACGGTGACAATGTTGTCGGCGAGTTGCCAAAAACTCACCCGCTGACGATGGGCAAACCACGCCGCCGCGACGAACACGCCGATGATGCCGCCATGACTGGCCATGCCGCTGATGCCGCCCTCGCGCCAAAACGCGATGATGGAGAGCGGGTCGCTGACGGTGCGGTGGAAATCGTACAACAGGCAATAGCCGAGCCGGCCGCCGATGAGCGTGCCGGCGATGACCCAGGTCAGCAAGTCGGCGGTTTGCTC
>JAISCS010000151.1 GCA_031265365.1 Verrucomicrobiales bacterium | reverse complement strand
AAGACTGGGTTTTGCCGCGCGGCGAAGGGAGTTCTTGCATGTCAGGCAGACCATTGCCGCGCGGCAGGATGTTGTTTCACCCGCGAGACTGACTTTTGCCGCGCGGCAAGACCCTCCCCACGCGGGGAGGGAGGTGACTGTTTGGGGGATTTCTCGTCGTTAGCAGTGCCGCCGCCGCCGCCGACACACGCTTCACCGCCCCTAATTCCCGCGCCAGCAAATTCCCCTTCCGTGAAGGGGTGGCGGCGCCAGCCGACGGGGTAGTACAGCGTTAAGGAACGACCAAACCCAAACGCTGAACTACCCCGTCCGCTCCGCGGCCACCCCTTCACGGAAGGGGAATCTCTCACGCTGAGGCAATCCTCATCGACCATGCCCTTGCGTCAGCAAATTCCCCGCTCGCAGAGATTTGATGCTTGGAAGCAACTGGTTTTTCCGCTATGTTTTATGGCGTCATGCGATACTTGATAAAATGCCTTGCGGGCGCCGCGCTGTGCGGCGGTTTTTTTACCATGAGCGTCAGCGGGAGCGCCGCCGCGGATGAGCCGCCGTTGCGCGTGGCTTTGTTTCAACGCGGGCCGGTGCCGGAGCAATGGTCGGCGGCGGTCAGTCTCAGCGGCGCCACGGAGGTCAAGGCGGACACGTTGTTGGCCGATGGCAACGGCATCCTCATCGTGCAGCCCGGCGGGGCCATTGGCAAGGAGGACGCGGAAACGTTGCGGGAGAAATTTGAGGAGTTCTTGATGCGCGGTGGCAGCATCATTTTCCCCATCTCGCAAACCGGCCAGTGGTGGCAGCAATGGGGGCCGCTGATGCCGGTCAGCCCGTGGACGGCCAACGGCAACGCGGGCGTGCGCCGCGCGGACACGGGCGCGCTCGCGCCGGACGGCTCGCCGTTCGCCGCCGTGCTGCAAACGCCGGGGTTCCTCATGGGTTCGCGCTTCGACTTGCACCTCCCCTACTCTTCCCTCGAAAGCGGCTCGCAGCGCTACCCCGACGCGCGCCTCGACAAGCCGCTGCTGAACACCGACTGGCGCGTGCTCTTGGAAAGCGACCAGGACGGCCATCTGCCGCTGCTGGTCGCCGGTCGCTACGGGCCGGGGCGCGCGCTGGTGTTCGCGGGTGATTTGTTCGCGCCGCCGCTGACGCAGTGGGCCGGCTACGGCGATTTTATCAAACTGTTATTCGCCACGGCGCGACCGCTGACCGTCACGGAGCCGCCTACCGATGAGGCGGCGGAGCACGCGCGCGTGGCGGCGTTGAAGCTCACCCTGCCGCCGGTGCAAACGGGCCGCGGGCCGCTGACGTTGACCGTCGCCAACCCCGCGCCATTTCCGGTCAAGGCGCTGTTGCTCGCGCGCGTGAAAAATTTCACCGGCAGCCTGCGCCACGCGTGGTCGACGGAAATCACCGTGCCCGCGCGCGGTACGCTGCCGGTCACGGTGCCCGACCTCGCGCCGGAGTTGAGCGGCGGGCCGGTGGGCCGGCGCATTGACACGGCGGAAAATTTCACGCGCGTCGAGGCCGGGCTGTCGGCGCCCGACCGCCGCGCGGTGGCGGTGACCGTCAGCGGCGTGGTGGACCGCACGCCGGCGCTGACGCTGGCGGTCACGGGCGAGGACGGGCGCCTGTTCGCCCCGGTCGAGAGCTGGCCGCTGGCGGGTTTCGGGTTTTCCGGCGGCGACACGCTGCGGGTGGACCGTTACACGTATTTTTGCGGCGAGGAGCCGAAGCTGCGCGTCCGCGTCGCCAACGCGCGCCACAACATCGCGCCGCTGGCGGTGGCGAGGGACGCGGACTGGCCGGAGAATTTGACGGCGGAGGGGTTGAACGACCTCGCGTACAGTTACGAGAATCTGCGCGCCCAGCGTGTCGCGTTCGGCTTTTGGGCGGGACGGAAGCGTGACACCCAGCGGTTGCAACTCGAATGGCCGCTGCCGGTCACGGCGGTCGGCCAAGTGATTCAAGGCCAGGGCAAGTATCGCAACTGGTTCCGCAACAACCCGCGCAATTTCACGCTGACCGCCGGCGGTCAAACGTTGGTCAGTGTCAGCGACGCGGAATATGAATTGAGCCGGCGCGCGGATAATTTTCCGCCGACGGTGCTCACTAACGGCACGCTGACCGTCACCAAGCCGCAACCGGAGCCGGCGAACGAGCCGCTGCCGTTCGGCAATTATCCGGCCATGCAGGACGAGCAAACCAACTGCGCCATCGGCGAGTGGGAGGTGTACGGCTGGCCCGGCGCCAAGTTGCCGCCGGTGGCGCGGGGCACGTTGCGCGTGACCGTCAGCGACTTGTCCGCCGGCACGACGCGGGTGTTGTTTGAACGGGAAATCACGCTGGAGCCGCTGACGGAGCAATTCGTCGAGGTGCCGGTGCCGCCGCGCGAGCAATTCGGTTTGGCGCGCGTGGACGCCGAGTTTATTCCCGCCATTGACGCTCAGCCTGCCGCCGCCGCCGCTGA
This sequence comes from Verrucomicrobiales bacterium, assembly GCA_031265365.1. Classification (GTDB taxonomy): domain Bacteria; phylum Verrucomicrobiota; class Verrucomicrobiia; order Methylacidiphilales; family JAAUTS01; genus JAIRPN01. The sequence continues at coordinate 6,390 of JAISCS010000151.1, read as the reverse complement.
CCCAAAAGTCAAAGTGAAGGATAATAAACCCGCTACTGGCTGGTTCGGTCGCGGTAAAAAATCCACCGCCGCCGCTGCTCCCAAAAACGCTGACGCTGACGCCAAGCCCGCCGCCGTCCGTCCCTTCACCGTCAGCGACAGCTACGCGCTGCTGTTCGTCCCGCGCGACCGCGACCATTTGTTGAACCGCCGCAGCGACAGCATCGCCACGCTCGGCATGTTGTGTTCCAGCGGCTTTGTCGCCACGAACGACTTCGGCCTCGGCACGCAGAGCGACACCGGCGGCTGGGGCGGGCCGGACGACAAGACTTGGGCGTGGGCGCACGACCTGCTGGAAATCGGCCCGCGCAACGTGGACAGCGCGCGCTATTTCTATTTGTCCCCCGGCGGCATGACGCACTACACCGACCCGTGGCGCGCGTTCCCGTCAGGCCAATACGTGTGGGATTGGGCGACGGACGGCTTTCTTGACAAATTCACCCGCTGGCCGTGGAAGGGCAAGACCGCCTTGCACGCCTCGCTGGAAGACCGCTGGAACGGCATCAACATCGGCGCGAGTTTCACGTGGGACGACATCATTCATTTCGACGAGCATTTGCGCAAGTCCGGCAAGCCCGGCTTGCAGGCCCGCACGCGTGAGAAGTTGGCGCGGGAAATCAACACCCAGCACGACGACGAATTTCAAAAGTTCGAGTTTAACCGTTACGCCGACGAACTCATCAAAAGCCAGGAGCGCTTCGCCGCCGCCGGCTATAAGTTCACCGTCGAGACGCACGGCGGCTTCCCGCTGGCCGGCGGCGAGTTCGGTGAGAAAATCGCCCGCACGCACCAATGGGTCGGCACCGATGTGTTTTGGGACATGAAGGACAACGACCTGTTCAAGACGCTCGGCTACCGTTTCGGCGGCGTCGCCGTCAATCCCGACCTGCGCTCCGGCGCGTACAACCAATGGGGCTGGGTCAGCAATATTTTGAACAACCCGACGTGGGTCGCGCCCAGCGGCGACGTCGAGCCGTCGCGCCGCCAGTGGTATTTCTCGTACTGGACGGGGCGCGTGAACAGCGGCGGCGAGTTCCAGCCGTACACCGTCAGCGGCTTCACCTCGCAGGGCGGCTTTGGCGCGAAGAACGGCATGGACGACTGGCGCGAGTTCAACCGCGTGCAAAGCACCGCCGTGTGGGTGCGGCCGGAGCGACCGGCGGGCCTCGGCATCGTCGCGTCGTGGCCGTTGCAGGAAAAGCGCATGACGCCGGAGGCCGCGCCGAAGCCGATGTGCGGCCTGTTCGCCGGCAGCGGGCAGACGCAGATTGACATCATCGTCGGCGAGTTGTACGCGCGCCTGCTGCGGAACGGCGTGCCGCTGAGTTTCGTCGCCAGCACGCACACGCTGAAGAACTGGCGCGGCCCGCAGCCGCTGATTGTCACCGAGGGCATGGACCTTGAGCCGTGGGAAATCACCGCGCTCGCGCGCCTCAACGCCGCCGGCACGCCGGTTATCGCCGTCAGCGGCAGCACCGCCGGCGCGAACCCGGCGGCGGAAAAATTGTTCGGCGTGAAACGCGACGGGGACGCCTGGTCAGCGGCGGCGGGCGCCGAGGTGGTCAAGGACCACGCCGGCCAGCCGTTCGCCTACATCAGGCGCGGCGCCGCGCCGACGCTGTTCTGCCCCGTGCCCATCATGGCGTTGGACAAATTCCAATCGGAGCAACTCGCGCGCCTCGTGTTGGAAGTGAGCGGCCAGCCGCTGACACTGCCCGCCGGCGTGACCAGCAGCGTGTTCTCCAGCAACGGCAGCCTGTTCCTCGCCGTCGGCACGCAAGGCGACCGGGCGGAGAACGTGCCCGTGGCGGTGAAGCCGGCCTTGCTGGACATGGCGCTGTCACCGTCGGCGGAAAAGTACCGCGTGATTGACCTCGACCGCGCCGTGGAAATCCCCGCCGAGTGGCGGGACGGCGCGCTGCGCTTCACCCTCCCCTGCGGCGCAAACGACGGTCGCCTGCTGCAAATCCTGCCGCTGTGACGGACCAATTCAGCGCAGTAGCGGATAAAAATATCACAACCCGCGGAAGAAGGCGCGCGCGGCGGCGGCGGTGACGGCCAGCAAGTCATCGAGACTTTGCCCGCGCAGGGCGGCGATGGCCTCGGCAGTGCGGCGCACGAAAGCCGGCTCGCAACGCTTGCCCCGATGCGGCACGGGCGCCAGGTACGGGCAGTCCGTCTCCACCATGAACGCGCCGTCCGGCAGCCCGCTGACGGTGTCCCGCGCGACTGGCGCGTTCTTGAACGTGACGATGCCGGTGAAGGACACCAGATGATTATGCCGCAGCAATTCATCAGCGCGCGCGCGGTTCTCGCCAAAACAATGAAACACCGCGCGCAACCTGCCGTGCCACGGCGTCAGCGCCGCCAGCGTGTCGTCCCAACTGGCGCGCTGGTGGATGATGACGTTCAGCCCGTGCGCAGCGGCGAGTTCGAGTTGCTGTTGCAAAAACGTTTTCTGTCGCGCCGCGCCACCGGTCTCGTGATAATAATCCAGCCCGCACTCGCCAACCGCGACAACCTTCGGATGCGCCAGCAGCGGCGCCAATTGCCCCACCGCGTCGTCGGGTTCAACGCTGACATTGCACGGGTGAACGCCGACGGCGGCATAAACCATCTCGTGACGCTCAGCGAGCGCGACCGCCCGCTTGCTGGACTCCACGCCCGTGCCGATGCTGATGATGCAACGGACCCCGGCCTCGGCGGCGCGTTGCAAAACGGCGGGCAACTCCCCCGCGAAATCGGGAAAGTCCAAGTGGGCGTGAGTATCAATCAACATCCCCTCACCTTAATCCCCGCCGCCGCCATCCGTCAAGCCCGCCGTCAGCGGAAGAATTTGCTCCGCGAGAGGGAGATTAGCATTGTGGAAAAATCGCCCCTACCCATCCCCAGCAAAGCAACGGAGCGCGGGTTTGCTACCCGCGACCGTGCCATCCGCGAAGCAGCAAATTAGTGGCGCTACGCGCGCGGTAGGTCACGGGTAGCAAACCCGCGCTCCGCTGCAATACCTCACCCCACGCTGACGGTGTACACAAACCGCCACTGCCGCTGGTCAAGCCGGTACCGCGCCAGCGCGTCCGGCCCGCAACTGAGCGTGCCAAGGCCACGCTGGATGACGTCAATATTCAACACCGTCGCCGCGCGCCGCCGCAGGTCATACGTGTGCCGCGCGGCGTACAAATCCTCCGCCGTGTAATGGCTCGCGCTGAACGACAGCGGCTTGGCCGCCGTGAATTTCACCGTCCGCTGACCGTCTCCCAACTCGAACCACCGCACCCCGCCGCGATTGCCGTTTTCCTGCGGCATCACGTAGGGCACGTGCAGGTCATCTACGGCGGCCTCGTACAAACCTACCTCCGCGCCAGCCTGCCGGTCAGGATAATTCTCCCACGGCCCCAGCCCGTACCAGCGCGCTTGTTCCAGTCCGGGCGACAACAACCACCGGACGCCCACGCGCGGCAGGTCGGGGTCGAAGTCCTCGCCGAGCTCGACGTTGTTGGTCACTCGCAGCACCCCGTCCGCCGTCACTTCAAAAATTTGCTCGTGCTGGAAATCCGCCCACCGCCCGCGTCCGCTGGCCTCGTGCAAGGTCTTCACCGCCACGGGTGCGCCGGAGCGGTCCTTGAGCACGGTCAGGTCTTTTAATCGCGTTTGCAAGCGGTCCAAGCCCAGCGCCAGCCAGCGGCCCAGCGGCTTGCCGTTCTCCGACGCGCGGAGTTTCAGGCCGTCATTATCCGTGGCCGCGCGCCAGATTTGCAGGCGCGGGCCGGTTTGCAACCACTCGCGCCCGCCGACCGTCAGCGAACGCAACACGCCTTCCGCGCGGTCAAACGTCAGCGCCAAGCCGCCGCCGGTCAGCCGCAGCTCACCGTCAGCGTCCGCCACCGCGATTTGTCGCGCACGCGCGGGCGGCACGGCGCGGGCCTCCGCCAGCGGCAATTGTTCCCACGCGACCAAGTGACCTTGCGGCGCCCAGTCCGTCGCCCGATTCAACTGGAACCGGAAATTGATGAACGCCTCGCGTCCGGCGGGCAGCTTGGCCAGCTTCGCGCCGAGCGCCACCGTCAGCGCTTGCCCGGCCTTGACGCGCAACCGCGGCAGTTTCCCGCCCGCCACCGCTTGCCCCTCGACTTGCGCTTCCCAGGTGCCATCAAGCCACTCCAAGCTGGAGAACAGTTGCTTGTTGTGGATGACGAATTGCCCGCTCCCGCCCGCTGTCACCCGTAGCGGCTGCTGCAATTTTTTCGCCTCGAACAGCGCCGGGTGCGGACGGCGGTCGGGCCACATCAAGCCGTCGCAACAGAAATTCTGGTCGTTCGGCGTGTCGCCGAAATCGCCGCCATAGGCCCAGTATTCCTGACCATCAGCGGTTTTCTGGCGGATGCCGTGGTCCCACCATTCCCAAATATAGCCGCCTTGCAAGCCGCGATGATGGTACTTCTCAAACGCCGCCCAGTAGTCCGACAAGCTGCCGTTGCTGTTGCCCATCGCGTGCGAGTATTCGCACTGGATGAGCGGGCGCGGGTCCTTGCTGTGCGCGTGTTTAATCATGTCGGCGATGGTCATGTACATCGGGCACATCAAATCCGTCGCGTGCCGCCCGCCCCGCCACATCGTCGCCATGCGGCCCGGCCACACCGCGCCCTCGTAATGCAGCAGCCGCTCGCGGTCGAAGCTGCGAATCCAGCCCGCCGCCGCGTCGTGGTTCGGGCCGTAGCCGGTCTCGTTGCCGAGCGACCAGAACAGCACCGCCGGATGATTCTTGTCGCGCAACACCATCCGCGACACCCGGTCGAGGAACACCGTCGCGTAGCGCGGGTCGCGACACATATCGTCGCTGTAGGCGTGGCCCTCGATGTTCGCCTCGTCCACGACGTACATGCCGAGTTGGTCGCACAATTCCAAGAACGCCTCGTCCTTTGGATAATGCGACGTGCGGATGGCGTTGAAATTAAATTGCTTCATCAGGCAAATGTCGCTCCGCAACTGCGCGCGCGTCACGGCCTTGCCTTGGCACTCGTCATGGTCGTGGTAATTCACGCCCTTGACCATCAGCGGCCTGCCGTTGAGCAACACCTGGCGTTTTTTCACCTCGATGCGCCGGAAGCCGAGCCGCTGGCGCACCCATTGCTCACCGCGCGCCGATTTCACGCCGACCAGCAGCGTATATAACACCGGCTGCTCCGCCGACCACAGCGCCGGGCGCCGCACCGGCGACTTGAAGCGCAGGCCGAGGAGTTTGTCGTTCCCCTGAAACTCGCGCGCGAACTTCCGGCGTAGCGGCTTGGCGAACAGCGGCTTGCCATTCGGCGCGAGCAACTGCACCTCGACCACCGCGCCCGGCTCGGCCACTTGGTTTTGGAAGCCGAGTTCCACCAGCACGTCCAGCTCGGCGAGCGTCAGCGACTCCGCGACCTTCGCGCGCGCGTCAATGTCGCGGATGAAAATTTTCGGCGTCGCCTCCAGGAATACGCTGCGATGAAGGCCCGACATCCACCACTGGTCTTGGTCCTCCACGTAAGTCGCGTCCGACCACTTCACCACCACGGCGGCCAGTTCATTGTCAGCGTCCGCGCGCGCGAGGTCGGTGATGTCAAACTCGGCGGGCAAATGCGAGTCCTTGCTCAGCCCGACGAATTTGCCGTTCAAGAAAACGTACAGCACACTGTTCGCGCCGCCGAAGCGCAATGTCAATCGCTGACCGTCCCAGCCGGCGGGCACGGTGAACTGGCGGCGGAAGATGCCGGTCGGGTTGGCCGCTGGCACGACGGGCGGCTCGCCTGGGAAAGGCATTTGCACGTTAGTGTAATGCGGCTGGTCGTAACCCTGCGTCTGCAACGTGCCGGGCACCGTGAATTTTTCCCAATCACCGTCAGCGCCGGCGACCAACAACGCCGCGGCCTCGTTCGGATTGGCGGCGAGCTTGAAATCCCATTCGCCGTCGAGCGACACGCGCCACGCGGACTCACCGTCAGCGGCGGCCAGCGCGTCCCTGCGCGTGGGATGCGAGACGAACGCGGAGCGCGCGGCCAGTTTATTCCACGCGATGATTTCCGGTGTCTCCCACGTGGCCGAGAGATTTTTTTTCAACAACACATCACCAGCGGTTTCGGAGTAATTCATAAGGCGCGTAATCCTTCCTGATTTTTCCCCGCCCGTCAATCACCCAATATTAATTTAATCGAAAAAATCTCGCGCGGAGACGCAGAGACGCGGAGTTTTTTGATTAAATTAGGTTCAAGCCTAGATTAGATGGTATCAAAAGCCATTTGAGCTAGGCTTGAAGCATGAAGAACCGGTATCTGAAAGGGACGCACCTTGGGGCGCGGAAATTCCGACAATTGCTGCGGT
>JAISCS010000112.1 GCA_031265365.1 Verrucomicrobiales bacterium | reverse complement strand
TTCCGTGAAGGGGTGGCGGCGCCAGCCGACGGGGTAGTTCAGCGTTAACAGGGACCTCGCACTAAACGCTGAACTACCCCGTCGCTCCGCGCCACCCCTTCACGGAAGGGGAATTATGCTGCGCTTGCCACCCGCCACTGCCATCCCACTGTTCACGGGATAGAACCGCATTTCATCACGCCATTGGCAGAGTCCTCCGTCATCCTGAGCGTAGCGCCGTAGGTGCGGAGTCGAAGGAACGGGTTGGTCGATGTCAGGGGCTGGGTTGTAGTTAAACGGGTAAACTGTGCCTGGCCGGTCCTTCGACTACGCCCTTTCAGGGCTTCGCTCAGGATGACGGGGGACTTGGCCAATGGCGTAATGAAATGCTATATCCCAGATAATGGTAAAACTCCGTGGCTCTTTGTGGTCGTGGTTTTAGCGCCGGCGGCGACGCAGGATGGCGAGCAGGGCGGCGCCGGTCGCCAGTAGTGCCCAGGTCGAGGGTTCGGGGATGGCTTCCAGCTTCAGTTGCAGCACCAAGTCAGTGTTGTCGAGCAGCAGGTTGTAGCCGTAACCGCCCTCGCCGTTCACCCATTCGGGGTGCGCGAGGTCGCTGATGGTGAAGCCGTCCAAGTCGCCGGTAACGTTGTCAAAACCTTTCGTCAGCGCCCAGGTGAAGGTGGTGTCGGTCTCGCCGGCGGTGGGGGTGTAGTCCAGGTAATTCAGTTGGATGGTGCCGCCTTCCAAGTTCAACGTGGAGGTACTCGAGTAGTTGTCGCTTTCCACCATGTCGTTGGCGGTGGCGGAGATGTCCACCTCGAAAATCGAGCCTTCGCCCAGCGTCAGCGTGGACACGTCAACGTTCACCTGCCGGGTGCCCAGCAGCAGCGTGCCGGTGCGGTAGTCGCCGGTGAGGTCGCCCGGCGCGAGGATGCCACCGTTGGCGACCCGCACCTCGCGGGCGCCCGGCAGGATGGTGCTGCCGCCGTCGGTGACGTGCAGGACGGCGGCGGCGTTGGTGAAGGTCAGCCAGCCGACGCCGGAGAGTTTGCGGACGGCGTTGCTGGCGTTGAAACGCGCCTCGCCGTCGCGGTCAATGCGTAGCTCGGTGCTGGAGGGCAGCACATAGGCGGTATGGGCGACTAGTCCGGTCTGTACCACGGTCACGCCGGTGTAGCTCTTTTGGGAGCCATACAAATTGACAAAGCCGTCCACGTTGGCGGCGATGAGGCCGGCTTGGTTCTGGTCGGTGATGCTGTTGGTGAGATCGCCATTGATAACCACATTGCTGCGGCGTCCGTGGAAAATCGCGGCGTTGGTGCCGGTGTTAATGGTACTGTTGTTGCCGTTGTAAGTGGTGGCGCCGAGGAAGCCGGAAGTCACCGTCAGCGTCACGTTATCGGCGATGGTGATGTTGCCGTTGTTGACGAGCAGGGCGTTGATGGTCTTGTCGGCGCTGACGGTGGCGCCGTTGCCGTCGTTGACCCTGACATTGTCGGTGTCACCCGCGCCCATGATGCCGGCGCCGGCGCCGTTGACATACTCGCTCGCCGTCAACGCGCGGAAGCCGCCCGCCGTGGTGTACGTCACCAAGTCGCTGCCGGCCCAGGAGCCGCTGTCAGCGTTGCCCATGCCGCCGTTGAGCGCTTGCGCGGTGGCCCACGGGATAATGCTGATGGTGGTGGTGCCGTCCGCGCCGCGGCCGCCGACCAAGCTGTCCCGGATGTTCTGGTCGTTGCCGGAGATTTTGATAAGCGAATAATTGCCAAGATAACGGCCGCCTTGGTTGTTGCCGCTGAGGTTGACCGTGCCGAAGTCGCCGCGGGTGAGCGAGGCCAGCGTCAGCGTCACGGGCAGCATGACAGCAGGAGTGCCACTCACCTTGGCGATGGCGTTGGCGATGCCGGCGCGGCCGTAAACGGTTACCGGCCCGACGGTCTGCTCGGTGATGGCATCCTGCGGGCGGATATCCAGCCCGCCGGCGTAAATATTGACCGGCAGGTCATCGGCGAGCAGGCTCGTGCCGCTGAGGACATTGCGCTCCTGCGTGACGAGCAGATGGCGGGAGCCGACGATGTTCACATGGTCGGCGTTGATGATGCCGGTTTGTTCCAACGTCGTTGTGCTTTTGTATCTGTGATATTCCATGCCGCTGATGGTGACGACGCCGTCCACGTAGACCGGTTTGCGGATATACAACGACCCGCTGCCTTCCCTGGTCAGCGAGGCGGCGTTGGTGGTGGTGACCGCCCAATTGAACGTATCCACGCCGTCACCGTCCGCGCCGGGATTGATGTCAAACACCGGGTTGCCGCCGGAGAAATCAACGGTCATGGCGCGGCTGTCCGCGCCGAAGTTGAAGTAGCGGCTGACATTGGTCAGTCCGTCGCCCATGCTGACAGTGATGCGCGGGTTCGGCGCGGTGAAGGTCCAGACTTGGCCACCGGCCGGAGTGAAATTGAGGTTGGCGATGTCGGGGCTGACGTAGGTGAAATCGCCGGTGACGGTGTGGTTGGCGGTGATGTTGATGAGCCAGGCGTTGTTCACCTGCGGCGAGAACATGTTCGTGTTGGCGGTGGTCGGCTGGCTGAGGGTCAGCGTGGAATTGTCGCCGCTGTCAACGACGTTGGTGATGACGGTGCCGTCGGGGATGCCGACGTAACCGTTGAGTATGTCACCGTCCTTGAGTTTATTTGCCGCGTTGCCGGCGCGGTTGTTATTGTAAGCGACAACGCTGGTGATATTGGCATTGAAATTGACCAGATAGATGGTGTCGGTAAACGCGGTACCGCTGTAGGTCCCGTTGACGAACTGCGAGCGCGTGGCGGCGTTGCTGATGGTGAACGTGGTGTTGCTGGTGATGGCGGTGACGATGGTGCCATCGGGAATGCCATCGCCGGTGATGGAATGCCCGACGAGCATGTTACCCGCGTAGGTGTTGGGCTGGGTGATGACCTCCGTGCTACCGGCGTTGAGGAAAATTTGCCAAGTGTTTTGCTGCTGGTTACTGAACCAGTTGTTACCGGTGAAAGTGTCGTTGATTTCACCGCCGGACCAGTTGGCCGCATCGGTGTAACTCAGGTTGTTGTCCGTCCCGGTCCATTGTCCGTTGGCCACGACTGAAAGACTTACCAAACAAGCCGCCGCCAACACTGTTTTTGCATTAATATTTATTAACCTCTTCATAAGGTCTTAACATTATACCGTACTGGCTACAAGCACAAGGAAAAAAATTAAAAATCTTGCTTGCTGTTTTTGAATATATTATGGCTTTTATCAATGCAGAGGTGTTCTTGTGGTCGATGGGGCCTCGGGACCGGGTTGCGCCGGGGGGAATGCGGGGGGATGTTTGGCGTTTAGGTTAGGTCGCGGGGGATTGGGCGAAGCAGTAGGGCGCGGGGTTGTTATCCGTGTGGGGTCGCGCGTGCGCGGCCATTGGGTTGCTGCTTCGCAGGTGATATTTCGCGGGTGATGGGTCTGGGTCGTGCGTCATCAGGTTCTATCCCGTGGAATGGCGGCGGCGGGGGGTAAGCACGGTATAATTCCCCTTCCGTGAAGGGGTGGCGGCGCCAGCCGACGGGGTCGTTCAGCGTTAACGGGAACTGCCAGAACCGAACGCTGAACTACCCCGTCCGCTCCGCGGCCACCCCTTCACGGAAGGGGAATTGGCTCACGCAGGGGCGTGGGTGGTGGGTTGGTCGCGGCGTTGGCAGGTTCCCCGCTCGGCGCGGGGAAGCCGCGGGGGTGGCGCGCGGGTTAGGCGGCGGCGGCTTCGGCGGCGGCTTCCTCGTCCTCGTGGCGGGTGCGGCGGGCGCGGGCGACGGTGTTGTATTTTTCTGTGCGTTGGTTGATTTGGGCGAGCAGTGGCCCGGTGATGGCGAGGTGGACGTCGGCGGTGACTTGGGCGGCGATTTTTGCCAGGATTTCCAGGATGCCCGCCACCGCTGCCGGACGGGTGTCTTTGATTAACGGGGTGGCGGCGGCCTGGCCCAGGTCGGCGTAGCGTTCGTCCATGAGTCGGCCGAATTGGGTGTTGTGTTCGCGCAGGTTTTCCACCCATTTGAGGAGGCGGAGGTCGGCGGTGTCCAGGGTGTCCAGGGCGACGCGGCCGGGGGTGCGGGCGCCGAGCAGGTCCTGGCACAGGTTGGCGAGGATGCCGCTCTCTTCGTTATACCCCTCGCGGGTGGGGGCGGGGTATTTTTTGAAGACGCCGAGCAAGACTTTCGCGGCCGCGGCGTAGGCGGCGTTGTAGTGGTAGGCCACGCCGCGAATGGTGAAGTGCAGGCCGACGTAGGCGGCGTCGCGGGCGGCGTCGTGCTTCCGCAACTCGTCGGTGAGGGGCAGCGCGCGGTCGCGGTAGGTCGCTTGGTCGTACAAAGTAAACGCCGGCTCGACTTTGTTATATAGCGACTGGAGTGTGCCGTTGACGAAGTTGGTTTTCTTCAAGTCCTCGAGGGTCTCCTTGATGTATTCGTAGATTTCGAGGGCTTTGTAACGCGGGAAGTTAGGGGTAATTAAGTTCACGGGACCAAGGTCGCACGTTTATTCCGCGAGGGCAATCTTTTTTTAGGCAATCTTTTGGTCAAGGTGCCTCCCGCGAATGTTTCCGCGGGTCTGGCACGGGTCAAGGTGCCTCCCGCGAATGTTTCCGCGGGTCTGACACGGGTCAAGGCGCCTCCCGCGAATGTTTTCATGGGTTTGACCAAGGCACCGCGTCAGCGCGCCAGCGCCGCCGCCACCGCCGCGCAGTCCAGGCACACGTCGCCGTCGGCGCGCCAGCCCTGGCGCAGGCCGGCCAGTGCCGCCGGCGGGATTTGCGCGGCGCGGTTGATGAAGAGCACCTCGGCGTGGCGCGCCTGGTGTTCCCAGCCGTGGGCGGGGCGGGTCGCGTCGAGGACGTAAGTCACGCGCCGCAGGGCCAGCCAGTTTTGCAGGCGCAGCAGGGCGCGCAATTCGCCGGGGTTGGCCGCGCCGGACGCTTCAATCCACACGCGCGCGAGGCCGGGGTCGGCGGCGTATTGGCGGAGTTGGCTGATGAGCGCCCACGGCGAGGCGCAGCACGCGCAGCCGCCGGCCAGTGCCGCGACGCGCCCGGCGGCGCCTTGCAGGGCGGCGGGGGTGAGCGGCAGGGGGCCGGCGCTGTTGATGATGAGGGCGCTCGTTTCGCGCGGGAACGGCCCGCTGCCGATGAGGCGGGCGAGCAGGGTGCTTTTCCCGCTGCCCAGGAAGCCGGTGACCAAGTAGACTGGCAGGGTTTTCATTGTCAGCGAAAAATCTCGCGCAAAGCCGCCAAGCCGCCAAGAGGTTTTTTTATTTATCCGCAGATTACGCAGATTACGCAGATGAACACCGATTACTTTAACTAAAAAAAATTCTGCGAAAATCTGCGTAATCTGCGGATTAATAAAACCAACCAAAAAACTTGGCGGCTTGGCGTCTTTGCGCGAGGTTTCTAAAACACCAGCACGTCGCCGTCCGCGGTGCCGAGGGCGAGGAGTTTGTCGTCCGGGGACCAGCGGGCGAGGGTGATGGCCGCGCTGCCAAGGTATGCGGCCAGCGGCGCCGGGCCGCCGTTGGCGTCCCATAACATCAGCGCCCCGTCCTTGCCGCCGGCGGCGAAGAGCGCGCCGTGATGCCGGAAGTCCAGCGTCGTCACCGGCTGGGCGTGCGCGCCGAACATCAGCGGCGCCGCGCCCGCCGGCCCCGCGCCCGCGCAATCCCACAGCAACACATCCGGGCCGTTGCCCGTCGCCAGCCACTGGCCGTCGCCGCTCCAGGCCAGCGCGCGGATTTTCGCCTGATAGCCCGGCATGTGCAAATGCTCGCCGCTGTCGGCGGCCCACACGTGCACCGCGTGTTCCTGGCCGCCGCCGGCCACCCAGCGGCCGTCCGGCGACCAGCGGCCCTGCCACAACGCGCCCTTCCAGTCGTAAGTCCGCAACAACTTCGCGCTCGCGCCGTGCCACACCCGCAGCCCGCCGTAGGCGGCGGTGAGCACCAGCGGCTCGCGCGGGTGCCAGCGCAAATCCGCCAGCGTGGCGGCCAGCGGCTCGCTGTCGGCCAGCAGAGTGCCGTCCGCCGCGAGCAATGTCACCCGCCGGCCGTTCGCCACCGCGAGGGTGGCGCCGCCGTCCGCGATGCTCCACGCCAGTTGTTCGAGCCACGCGCGGCCCGCCTGGTATTCCCACGCGCGCCGGCCGTCCGCGCCCCAGCACCGCACCGCGCCGTCATGCCCCGCCGTGACCAGCCGCCGGCCGTCGGCGTGCCACGCCAGCGCGCCCATGCCGTTGTGCGCGGTGAAGGTGACGGGCGCGCCGCCTTGTTTGGGGATGATGCTGACGGCGCCGTCGGCGGCGGCGGCGGCGAGGGTCTGGCCGTCCGCGCCCCAGGCCAGCGCGACGACGCAATCACTGAGCCGCGTGGTCCACGCGGGCATGAGGCGTTTGGTGTGCAGCGCGTCCATAATCAGGCCACACATTCGCGGAAGCCCTGGTTCAACTCCGCGCGGTCGAGGTTCCTGCCGATGAACACCAGCGCGCACCGGCGCGGCTTGCCCGTCGAATCGGCCTCCGGCTTGGCGTCGAGCATCATGTGCACGCCCTGGAACACCACGCGGTTCGGCTGGCCGCTGACGGTGAACACGCCTTTCATCCGATAAAGGTCCGGCCCCTTCGTGGCGAGCAACTGGCTGAGCCAGCGGTTTAACTTCGCGCCGTCCACCTCGCCCGCGTGCTCGATGCCGACCGATTGCACGTCCTCGTCGTGATAATGTTTGCGCTGATGCTGGTGATGATGCCGCGCGTGGTCATCGTCATGGCCACCGCACTGGCAATGCCCGCCGTGCTCGTGATGATGCTGCCCGCGCGCGTCCTCGTCATCATCAACGTCCTCCTCCAGAAAACGCGGGTCGTCCTTGATGATGCGGTCGAGGTCGAACGCGCCGACGTCCAGCACCTTGGCGAGGTCAACATCGGCGTTGGTCGCGCGGTAAAACTTGGCGAGCGGATTCACCCCGCGCACCCGCGCCTCCAACTCCGCCGTCTCGGCGCCGGCGACCAAGTCAATCTTGTTCAACACCACCACATCGGCGAACGCGATTTGCTGTTTCACCTCCGGGCTGCGGTCAATGTGTTGCCAGACGTGCTTCGCGTCCACCAACGTCACCACCGCGTCCACCACCAGCGCGTCCTTCAAATCCTCATCCACGAAGAACGTCTGGATGACCGGCCCCGGGTCGGCCAGCCCCGTCGTCTCAATGAGAATGTGGTCGAACCGGTCGCGGCGCCGGAGCAAGCTCCCCAGCACGCGAATCAAATCCCCGCGCACCGTGCAACAGACGCAGCCGTTGTTCATCTCGAAAATCTCCTCGTCCGACCGGACGACGAGTTCATGGTCAATGCCGACCTCGCCGAACTCATTCTCAATGACGGCGACGCGTTTGCCGTGCCGTTCCGTCAAGATGCGATTGAGCAACGTGGTTTTCCCCGCGCCGAGAAAGCCGGTGAGGATGGTGACTGGGATGCGTTTGGGTTGGTTCATAAGATTGGTTGGTTTTATTATCCGCAGATGACGCAGATTACGCAGATTTTCGCGGAAATTTTTTGGTTAAAATAATCTGTGTTAATCGGCGTCATCTGCGGATGATTTCGGTTCCTCGGTGAACATGGACAAATCGGTGATGCCCGCCTCCTTCGCCGCGTCCATCACCTTGACGAAAAAACCCAGCGGCACGTCCGTGTCCGCCTTCAACGCGAAGCCGTGCGGGGCGTCCGCCTTCCTGAGCCGCAGCGCCTCGCCGAGTTGGGCGATGGGGATGGCTTCCGCGCCGATATACACGTCCTGCCCCTTGGTGGCGTAGATGACCACCGGCTCCGCGGTCTCGCCCTCGGGTTGCGCGGTGGACGAGGCCGGCACCTTGATTTGCACCGCCGGCTCCGGTTGTTTGAAGGTGGTGGTGACGATGTAAAAAATCAGCAGCAAACAAAACACGTCAATCAACGAGACCACGTTGATGACCGGCATGCGGCGGCGTTTGGTGTAAAATTGCATTTATTTTTTCTCGTCGGCGGGTTGCAGGTACAACTTGGTCAGGAAATCCATGCACAGGCTTTCCATCTCCACCGCCAGCGCCTCGACCTTGCGGCTGTAGTAGCCGTGCATGATGAGCGCGGGGATGGCGATGGCGAGGCCGCTGACGGTGGCGTTCAACGCCTGCGAGATGCCCAGCGCCATTTGCATCGTCTGCTTCGCGCCGCCGAGGTGGCCGACGTCGGTGAAGATGACAATCATGCCGCTGACCGTGCCCATCAACCCCAGCAGCGGCGCGATGCCGACGATGATTTCCAGCAGCACGAGGCCGCGCTCCAATTGCACCATCTCGGCGCGGGCGCGCACCTGCACAGCCTCGGCGTTCTCGGCTTTCGACCACGGGATGTGCTCCAGGCAAACGCGCACGAGCCGCGCCAGCGTGCAATCACCGGCGGCGACGATGGCGGCGACGGGTTCGAGCGGCTGGCCGCTGCGGTAGCCGAGCAGCAAGCGGTAAAGGTAATCGGGGATGACCCTGGCGCGCCGCAGGGCGAAGCCGCGTTCGAGGATAAAGGCCAGCGCGACGAGCGAGGTGATGGACAGCGGAATCATGGCCCAGCCGCCGTCGTGAAAGAAGGTTGCGATGTTGCGAATAATGTCCATAAGCAATTGCGTTAACATAGGCGAGCGCCGCGCTTTTACCAGCACGATTATCGTCGCAACGGCGGGGCACCGGAACCTTTTTGGGTCCTCGCCGTTAGCAGTGGCCGCGCTGACGCCGGCCTCCCGCCACCGCCCATGCCCCTGCGTGAGCAAATTCCCCTTCCGTGAAGGGGTGGCCGCGGAGCGGACGGGGTAGTTCAGCGTTACTGGAAATGAGAAAGCCGAAAGCAGAAAACTGAAATTATTTCTGTTTTCAACTTTCTGCTTTCAGCTTTCGTCTTGCGCCTGTCCCAACGCTAAACTACCCCGTCGCTCCGCGCCACCCCTTCACGGAAGGGGAATTAAATTCCACTGTTCACGGGATAGCACCACCTTTTTACTCGCTTTTTTGGAAAACGACGGCATTGTCGCGTGTTGATGAACTTGTTCCGCCAACTTGGCCTGCTCACCGTCGGCGCGCTGCTGCTCGCCCGCTTCGCCGTCGCGCAAATCGTCGTCGAAACCACCGCCCAGTATAATATCAACGCCAGCGTCAGCGGCGCGGAGGGCGCGCGGGCCACCGCCGTTTTGCAAAACGATTTCAAAATGCACGGCGCCTTCAACGTCAGCGGCGCCGATGTCGCCCAATTCATCGCCAAGGGCACCTTGACCGGCGGCGGCCTCACCGGCACGCTCAGCACCGCCAGCGGCCAAGTCTTCACCAAAACCTTCGCCGGCGATTGGCGCGACGCGACGCACCAGTTCGCCGACGCCATCGTCGAGGCTGTCACCGGCTTGCCCGGCATCGCCACCAGCAAGGTCGTCCTCGTCGTCCAAAAAACCGCGCGGCCACGGGAAATCAAAGACCTTTACCTCATGGATATTGACGGCGGCGTGACGCGCTCGCTGACCAATGACCACTCGCTCAACCTCGGCCCCAAGTTCGACCGCGCCGGCAACCGCATCGTCTTCACCTCGTGGAAAAGCGGCTACCCTGACACCTGGGTCATTGACCTCGCCGCCCGCAACCGCACCCGCGTCGCGTTCTACCCAGGCCTCAACTCCGGCGGCGCGTTCTCGCCCGACGGCGCGCGCATCGCGCTGACGCTCTCCAAGGACGGCAACACCGAACTCTACACCATCGCCAGCACCGGCGGCTCCCCGCTGCGCCTGACCCGCACCATCGGCACCGAGGCGACGCCCGCGTGGTCGCCCGACGGCGCGCGCATCGCCTACATCTCCGACGACCGCGGCTCCCCGCAAATCTACCTCATCCCCGCGAACGGCGGCGCGGCGCAACGTTTCAACACCTTCTCCAGCTACACCACCGAGCCCGCGTGGTCGCCCGACGGCAAGTTCCTCGCCTACTCCGTCCGCACCGCCGGCTCCAACCAAATCGCCGTCAGCGACCTCGCCACCGGCCAGCAGAGCATCCTCACCACCAGCGGCGTCAACGAAACCCCCGCGTGGTGCCGCGACTCGCGCCACTTGGTCTTCGCGCGCGGCGGCAAACTTTACCTCATCGACCGCCAGACAAAAAAGTCTGGGCAAATTGAAAACGGTCTGGCAAATTGTTCCGAGCCGAATGTTTCAAGATAATTTTTAACAACAAACCACCGGAGAAAAATATTATGCAAAAGTACATCCACCTAATCGCGGCGGCGCTGACCATCACCCTGACAGCCTGCTCCAATAGTCACAGGGGAATTGACGAAACCGGCGGCGGCGCGGTCGCCGACTGGGGCGGTGGCACGCTGCCACTGGACGCCGGCGTGCCGTTGAGCCGTGCCGACGGGGTCAGTCCCGACGACGCCGACTACAACGAGCTGCGCAGTTACACCGTCCACTTTGACTACGACAGCTTCACCATCAAGGCCAGCGAGCGCCCGAAACTTGAATACATCGCCCGCTGGCTCGCGGAAAACCCGGGCGTGAAACTCGTCGTCGCCGGCCACACCGACAGCCGCGGCACCATCCAATACAACGTCGCCCTCGGCGAGCGCCGCGCCCTCGCCACGCGCGACTACCTGCTCGGCCTCGGCGCGAACTCCGCCGTGCTGACCACCGTCTCCTACGGCAAGGAGCGCCCCGCCCAGCAAGGCGAGAACGAGTCCGCCTGGGCCGCCAACCGCCGCGCCGTGTTTGGCGTGGCGCGTTGAATAATTCCCCTTCCGTGAAGGGGTGGCGCGGAGCGACGGGGTAGTTCAGCGTTTGGGACAGGTGCAAGACGAAAGCTGAAAGCAGAAAGCTGAAAACAGAAATAATTTCAGCTTTCTGCTTTCGTCTTTCTAATTTCCCTTACCGATGACCTACCCCGTCCGCTCCGATGCCACCCCTTCACGGAAGGGGAATTAGCTCACGCAGGGGCATGGGCGGTGGAGAGTATTCCGGCGTCAGCGCTGCCACTGCTAACAGCGAGGAACCTATTTTTTCTTTGGCTTGGCGGGCGGCGTTTCCTTGGGGGCGGTGTCGCGGTAGAAGAGGATGCCGTGTTCCTTGAGGTTGGCGCTGAGGGCTTTGAATTGACGGATGGTGTCCTTCAGGTCGGCGGCGGTTTGCGGGTCGTTGAGCAATAGGTATAGGGTGCCTTGCCCTTGCTCGATTTGGGCCATGATGGCGTCCGCGCGGGCGCTGGCGCTCTTGGCGTGGGCGATGGTGTCTTGCAGGTTGGCCAGGGTGGCGTCGGTCATGAATTGGCGGTCAATCTTGGCGGAGATGTCGTCGAGGCGCTTGATGACGGGCTGCGCTTGCTGGGCGAGGTCGCCGAGGCTTTTTTCGTTCGCTTGCAGTTTCTCGACGCGGTCGCCGTTTTGGAAAAATTCCGGCGCGGGCTGGTCGGGGGTGATGATGTCCACGAAGCGGTCGCCGAGCAGGCCGTAGGTGCCGATGCGGAAGGTGGAGTTGACGGGGATTTGGATGTTGGCGCGGATGTTCAGGGTGAGTTCGACGGCGCGGCCTTGGTCGATGATGGCGGGGCGGGCGGCGACTTTGCCGACCTTGGCGCCGCGATAGAGGACGCGCGAGTCTTTGATGATGCCGTTGGCGTTGGGGAAGGCGACGGTGATGGTGTGGTCGCGCGTGAACATTTCGCCGAAACGCCCGAAGGCGACGGCCAGGATGCCGACGGCCAGCAGTCCGCTGAGGACGAAGGCGCCGACTTTATATTCGAGTTGGTGGTGGTGCATATTCATACGATGGCATCCTGTGGTTCGGAGATTCCCTTGACAAATTTTTGCACGACCGGGTCCGCGCTGGTTTGAATCTCGGCGGGGGTGCCGGTGTAGTAAATCTTTCCCTCGTGCAACTGGCAGACGCGGTCGGCGATGTGGCAGGCACTGACCATGTCGTGGGTGACGACGATGTTGCTCATGTGCAGCCGCGCGCCGAGGCGGACGATGAGTTTGTTGATGCTGTCGGCGACGATGGGGTCGAGGCCGGTGGTGGGTTCGTCATACAACATGAGCGCGGGGCGGCTGATGATGGCGCGGGCGAGGGCGACGCGCTTTTTCATGCCGCCGCTCAACTCGGCGGGCAGCTGGTCGTGGTGGCCGGGGAGGCCCACGATGTCCAGCGCCTCGCGGACGCGGTGGGCGATTTCCCTGGCGCCGAGGGCGCCGCGCTCACGCAACGGGAAGGCGAGGTTTTCCCCCACCGTCAGCGAGTCGAACAACGCGCCGTTTTGGAACAACATGCCGATGTCGCGCCGGTACGGGTTCAACGCCTCCTCGCCGAGGGCGGAGAGGTTGACGCCGCCGAAGATGACGGCGCCGGCGTCGGGTTGCATGAGGCCGGTGATGTGGCGCAGGAGGACGCTCTTGCCGCCGCCGCTGCGGCCGATGATGACGACGTTCTCGCCGGCGCGGACGCTGAGGTTGACGCCGCGCAGGACGGGGTGGCCGTTGAGGGCTTTGCGCAGGTCGCGAATTTCGAGAATGGCGTCCATACGTCAGGCGCGCCCCAGGAACAGGCTGTTCAGGATGAAGGTGAAGAAGAAGTCGGAAACCAGGATGGCGAGCGACGAGATGACCACGGCCTCGGTGGTCGTGCGCCCCACGCCGGCGGTGCCGGGTTGCGGGTTAAAGCCCTTGTAACAGGAGATGACGGCGATGATGATGCCGAACAAAAACCCTTTGCTGAGGCCGATGCCCACGTCGCGCATGCCGGTGAACCGGATGGTGTTGTCCCAATAATACGCGCCGTCCACGCCGAGCATCGGCACGGAAATCAAGTACCCGCACGCGATGCCGACAACGAGCGCCAGCCCGGTGAGGATGGGCGCGGAGACCAGCATGGCGAGGAAGCGCGGGACGGCGAGGTACTCGACGGGATACACGCCCAGCGCGCGCAGGGCGTCAAGCTGCTCGGTGTTCTTCATGGAGGAAAGCTCCGCCGCCATCGCCGCGCCGACGCGGCCGGCCAGCAGCAGGCAGCAGAACACCGGCCCGAGTTCGCGGCACATGGCGACGCTGACGGTGGGGCCGACGGCGGATTGCATCCCGACCCGGACGAATTGAAAATGCACCTGCGCGGCGAACACCGCGCCGACGAACGCGCCGGTGGTGAGGACGACGAACTGGGACTTGACGCCGATGAGGTAGAGTTGTTGCGCGACGAGCTTCCAGCGCACGGGATAGCGCGCCAGGCAGCGCAGGATGTTGGCGAGGAGCAGCGTGATGCCACCGGCGGCGCCGACGGCGCCGAGCGTCCGGCGGCCCGCCGCGGCCAGTGAGTGTTCCAACGCCCGAATCATGGCGGGAAATTAGCAGCAAACGCGGCGCGGCGCAAGCGTAGTGTCATGACACGGGGCGTCAAATAATTCCCCTTCCGTGAAAGGGAATTATTATGGCGTGATTACTCGCGGCTTCTAGCCAATCGCCGCCAGCAGTTTGGCGGGCAGGGCGCTGATGCTCACGCGCTCTTGCTCCATGCTGTCGCGGTGACGCAGGGTGACGGTGTTTTTCTCACCGGCAGTGGCGCCTTCGCGGATGCCTTCAAGGGTCTCGAAGTCAATCGTCACGCAAAACGGCGTGCCGATTTCATCCTGCCGCCGGTACCGCCGGCCAATCGCGCCGCCGTCGTCGTATTGCACGGCCATGCGCGGGCGCAGCAACGCCTCCACTTCGCGCGCCTTGGCGACCAGCTCCGGCTTATTCTTCAGCAGCGGGAACACGCCCGCCTTCACCGGCGCGACGCACGGCTTGAACCGCAGCACGGTGCGGAGGTCACCGTCGGCGACCCGCTCCTCGGCATACGCCTCGCACAACAACGCCAGCAGCGTGCGGTCCAGGCCGGCGCTCGGCTCGACGACGTGCGGGATGAACTTGGCCTTGGTCGCCTCGTCGAAATATTCCAGCGGTTTGCCGCTCGCCTCCTGATGCTTGCCGAGGTCGTAATTGGTGCGGTAGGCGATGCCTTCCAACTCCTGCACGCCGAACGGAAATTCGTATTCAAGGTCGTAGGTTTTTTTCGAGTAAAACGCGCGGTCGGCCTCCGGCACGTCGAGCACGTGGATTTTCTCGCGCGGCAGGCCGACGGCCTCGTACCACGCGAGGCGGTCCGCGAGCCACTGCTCCGTCCACTTGAACCCGTCGTCGGGGTGGACGAAGAACTCGACTTCCATCTGGTCGAACTCGCGCGAGCGGAAGGTGAAGTTGCGCGGGTTGATTTCGTTGCGGAAGGATTTGCCGGCCTGCGCGATGCCGAAGGGCAGTTTTTGGCGCGAGGTGTCGAGCACGTTTTTGAACTGCACGAAAATCGCCTGCGCGGTCTCGGGGCGCAGGTACGCGACCGCCGACTCGTCCTGCACGGGGCCGAGGTAGGTCTTGAGCATGAGGTTGAAGTTGCGCGGCGCGGTTTTTTCGCCGTGACAATCAGCGACGCATTTGCTTGGTTTTTGCGGGCAGGGGATTTTGTCAACCTGGTCGGCGCGGAACCGGCCCTGGCAGGTTTTGCAATCCACCAGCGGGTCGTTGAACGTGTCCACGTGGCCGCTGGCCTTGAGCACGGCGGGGTTCATAATGATGGCGCCGTCCAGGCCGACAATGTCGTCGCGCAGTTGTGTCATCGCGCGCCACCAATGGTCGCGGATGTTTTTCTTCAACTGCGCGCCGAGCGGCCCGTAATCCCAAAAACCGTTGAGTCCGCCGTAAATTTCGGAAGCCTGGAAGATGAAGCCGCGGCGCTTGCACAAAGCGACGATTTTTTCCATTACGTTGGGGTCTACCATAGGGGAACGACAGTAGCGGGCGGCGGGCGGAACGCAATCTTTATTAGGCCACAGAGAGCCACGGGGAAGACCCGGAGGGCCACAGAGCTGATTTAATAATTCAGGTTCTATCCCGTGAACAGTGGGATTGCAGCGGCGTGTGGTAAGCGCGGCATAATTCCCCTTCCGTGAAGGGGTGGCGCGGAGCGACGGGGTAGTTCAGCGTTGGGACAGGCGAAAGACGAAAGCTGAAAGCAGAAAGTTGAAAACAGAAATAATTTCAGCTTTCTGCTTTCGGCTTTCCAATTTCCCGTAACGCTGAACTACCCCGTCCGTTCCGCGGCCACCCCTTCACGGAAGGGGAATTATTCAAAAAAAGCTCCGTGCCCCTCCGTGGCCTGCATTTTTTTCGCGTGATTTCACGCGCTCCGCGGATTAGTTTAGAATGTGGTGAAACCGGCTCGCAAGTTTGGTTGGTGGCGGTGGCTGCTCCGCGCGGCGGGCGCGCTGTTGCTGGCGTTCATCGCGCTGATTGTCGGTGTGCGCTATTTCGGGTTGCCGGACGCGGTGGGCGAACGCATCCGCCGTGAGTTGCTGGCGCGCGGGTTGCAGGTGCGGGCGGAGCGGTTATACCTCGACTGGCTCGGCCGCGTGCAGGCGCGCAACGTGCATATCGCCATGACCGGCGCGGCGGTCAGCCTCCACGCCCCCGGTCAGGAACTGGCCGGCGTGGTGCGCGTGGAAAAGGCGCAGGTGCGGTTTAACTGGTTTTCATGGTGGCGTGGCGAGTCGTTCGTCAGCGGCGCCTCGGTGGCGCGGGCGGATTTGTCCGTCCAACTCGACACGCTGACCGTTATCCGCATCGAGGATGTGCACGCGGACGTGACGTTGCACGAGCACGCCATCGAGATGAAATATTTGCGCGGCACGTGGCGCCATTTGCGCGTGGACGTGGCGGGGACGGTGGAGTTGGGCCGGGCGTCATCGTCGGCGGGTGCGCCGCCGGACTTGGCGCGGCTGGCGGTGAGTTACCGGAAACTTGAGGAGGCGGTGGCGGAGTGGACGGCGCGGACGCCGCTGACGCTCACGGGAACGTTCAAGCTGCCGCTGGCGGAGTCGCTGGACGGGGAGGCGCACTTGCGGCTGGCGGGCGAGAATCAATGGTGGCGCGGGGCGCGGCTGACGCGGGTGGCGGCGGCGGTGGATTACGCGGAAGGTGAGGCGACGTTGACGCTGACAGCGGCGCTGGCGCGCGGGCAGGTGAACGTCAGCGGCGCGTGGCGGCGGCCCGACCGGTTCGCCGAGCTAAGTTTTCACGCGGACGCCGATTGGTCGCGGCTGGCGGCGGCGTTGCCGGAGGAGCAGGGGCGGCGGCTGGCGGCGTTGCGTTTCAACACGCTGCCGGTGACCGGCGGGACGGTGCGGTTGTCGTGGGCGGACGGCCTCGCGTTCGCCGCGCAAGTGCGCTGTGACTGGCGCGATTTCATGGTCGGCGAGCAACCGTTTGATTTGTTCGAGTGCGCCGTGGTGTATGACGGCCAGCGGCTGATGGTGACGGGCCTCAACGCGCGCGGCCCGGCGGGCACGCTGGCGGCGGAGTTGTTCTACGACGGCGCGGCGACGGTGCACGGGCGCGTGGACAGCGCGATTGACCCGCGCGCGTTCCGGGCGCTGTGCGGCGCGGGCGCGCAACCGTTTTTCAACAGCCTCGCCTTCGCCGCGCCGCCGCGCGTCACCGCGACCGTCAGCGGCAGCGGCCTGGCGCCGGAGTTGCTGACCGTCAGCGGCACGGTCACGGCGGCGAATTTTTCCTACAAAGGCGTGGCCATCGTCAGCGCGGCGAGCGAGTTTGACTTTCAGCGCGGCGAGGAATTACACCTTGCCAAGCTGCGCGTGAAGCGCGCCGAGGGCGAGGGCGGCGGCGAGATTTGGGACAACTTCAAGACCAAGCAGGTGCGCGTGAAGGGCGTCAAAGCCACGCTCAACGCGCAGGACACGGCGCTGGTGCTCGGCGACAAAATGGCCGAGTACCTCGCCCCGTACCGTTTCATCGACACGCCGACGTTCACCATTGACGGGCACTTCGATTTGAACGACGCGGCGCAACAGTTCCGCACGGATATGAAGGCGCGAGTGGTGTCGAAAAAAGGCGCGCATTACGTGTTCCTGGGGCGCGAGCTGACGCTGTCCGCGCTGGACTTGAACATCACCGTCAAGGGCCAGGAGCTGACGCTGACGCCGAACCGGCCGCTGACCGTCTTCGACGGCCAACTCGACGGCGCGCTGACCGTCACGCTGGTCGAGGACCCGGCGTATGACACGCGGCTGCGTTTCAAGAACAACGATTTCGGCGCGTTGATGAAGACGTTTTTTCACAACGACAAGGTGACCGGGCGCATCGGTGGCGAGCTGGTCTTGCGCGGCGCGTTCAGCGATTGGAAAACCATGCGCGGCCACGGCACGCTGACGGTGCGGGACGGCGCGCTATATAACATCCCGTTCCTCGGCGGCCTGTCCGACTTGCTCAACGTCATCATCCCCGACATGGGCTACGCGAAGGCGAGCGAGGCGGAATCCAAGTTCACCGTCAGCGACGGCGTCATTCAAATGAGCCGGCTGGACATCCACTCGCTGTTCTTCGTCCTCATCGGCCACGGCCACTACGATTTCATCGGCGACAACCTCGAACTGGACATGCGTGTAAACCTGCGCGGTGCTCCCGGCGTGGCGACGTGGTTGTTGAGCAAAATGTTTGAATACCACGGCACCGGCCCCATCACCAAGACCAAGTGGGAGACGAAAAATTTCTAGCCGCTGAATTCCCCTCTACGAGCGGGGAATCTCTCCCGCTGAGACAATCCTCATCGACCATGCCCCCACGCGAGCAAATTCCCCTCTCGAAGAGGGGTGGACGCGGAGCGGATGGGGCGTTTCAGCGTTCGGTGCTCATTTCTCCGCAAAGGCTGAAACACCCGTCGCCGGCGCCGCCACCCCTCCGCGAGAGGGGAATCCGGCGGTGAAAAAATAATTAAAATATTTGTTGACGCGCGGGTGCGCGGGGTTTTATTCTTCCCTTTATGAAAAAGAATATTCTTTTCAAATCGGGTCAAAACCAAGGCTTAACCTTAATTTATACAATGTATACGTGGGGGGGGGGGTAGCGTCCATTATTAGTTTGTTAGCGCTAGTGTTAGTGACGCTGGCCGTGCCGGCCCGCGCGCAATGGCAAGGTACCACTTCTGGACTTGATTACACCGACACTAGCAACTGGGCTGGTGCTGATGTTAATGACACCTTCAGCGGAAGCTATGGCTGGGCGAGTGGTTTCAGCATCAACATTAATGACGACCACGAGGTGAAAAATAATTTCACTTGGCGGGTGGGCGATGTTCAAAATGTGAACTTGAATAATTCCGGCAGTCACACTTGGACGTTTTCGTCCAAGCAGCCGGTATTCACGGTGGACTTCATCAACTCAGCCCAAACCTTGAACTTCGGCGCGTCCGGTCAAAATTTCTCCTGGAACTTCCAGAACGGCAGCGCGCTGACGCTGGCGGTTTCCCCCACTACCGCGTCAATCGCTAACCCTATGGCTCAGGACACGCTGGCAATTTATGCCACCATCAACAATGTTGGTTCATTAACCAAAACCGGCGGCGGTTTGGCATATCTTTACCGAGCCGTCAATGTCAGCGGCAAGGTTGACGTGTTGGGCGGGCAGTTGTTGTTAGGCTCGAATAGCGCGGCCAATTATGGCAAAATTACCGGGGCGACCGAGTATAATGTGGTCGGCAGAGGTTCCGTCCTCGGCATGACGATTACCCACGGCTCTGACAACAATGTTTTGGGTAATGCACCGGTGAATCTATATAGTGGCGCGTTGCACATGGGGCCGACCAGTATTAACCAGTCGGTCGGCGCGGTCAATTTGTATGGGCGCGCGGCGATTTCCAGCCAGCTAAACGTAAGCACAACCCTGACCTTGACCAGTTTGGAGCGCCATAATTTTGCCACGTTCGCCATTGTTGGGGCCAATCAGAACAACAATTTCTTGGGTACTCCCAGCAACAGCTACTTTGTCAAGATTGCCGATGAAGCGAGCAGTGAGGCGATTGTTAAAGCCTTGGTTGGCGGTGACGGCGGGGTGGGTTCCACCACACAGAAAATTTTGCCGTGGGCGGCGTATAGCACCTTTACGGGTGCTTCCTCTGTGGCTAATAATAACGATGGCTTCTGGAGCGGAGACCATTTTGTCACCTATACCCATGAGGGCGGTTTCCGTTACTTGCTGCCTGAAGAATTCGTTCAGGTCAATGCCAGCACCCCATTTTCTAGTGCCACCACTTATGACAACGTATTGATTAAGGCCGCTGGCAACACATTCTCAATTGGGCAGAATCAGACCATTAACTCGCTGAAGTTTGCCGACAATTCAACATACAACATTACCATCGAGACTGGGAATACGCTGACCATCAGCTCCGGCGCCCTTGCATGGAGTGCTTGGAACAATAGTAATATCAAGGGCGACGGCACCCTGAGCTCCGGCACCAATCCGCTGATTTCGACTGGGCGGGGTAGTACCAACACCATCTCCGCCAGCATTACCAATGCCATCGAGGATGAAGGCGCGGCTGGGTTGATTGTCGCCAATCTCGGCAACGGCCTCACGCTCAACGGCGTCAATACCTACGGCGGCATGACCTTGGTGCAGGGCATCCTGAACATTGGCTCGGCAGGGGCCTTGCCCTTGACGACGGAATTGCGGGTGGATAACAGCGGGTTGGTCAACATCAATTCCGCTTCCAAGGTGCGCAAACTGTCCGGCGCCGGCACGGTGACCGCCAGCGGCGGGTTGTTGGTCACCGGCAGCGACACGGGCACGCCCACAAGCAAGAACATATTGGTCACCAACGGCGGCATCCTGGCGCCCGGCGATATTTCCGGCGCTTTCCAAGCCGGCACGCTGCTGCTCGGCGCGAACATCACCGACTTGGAATTTGGCAAGGACGGAATTTTCGCGGTGGATTTGTCCGCCGACGCGAATGACTTGGTGCGGGCCACCGTCGCCGGCATTGGGTTGAGCATCGGGGATGGCGCCAGCACGCTGAAGCTGACTTATCTGGACGGTTACAATTCCGTCGAGGGCATGAGCTGGTTGCTGACCGAGGGCTTCTCCTCCAGCATTGGCACGCTCACGAACATGACCGTCAGCGACGTGTTGCATGAAGATTGGGAATACTCGCTGATGTTCGACAACAACAACCTGCGCCTGACTCTGGACAGCATCCCCGAACCCTCGACTTGGCTGTTGCTGACCGTCGGCGCGACGCTGCTGGTGACCACCATGCGCCGCCGCCGCCGCTGACACAATGAAAACCATCCAATTCATTTTCCTGACATTATTCCTTATGAACTCGGGAACGTTCACCATGCCGGCGGCGGATATCTGGAGCATTGGCGCTGACGACGGGGATTTCGCGGAGTTCGCCGCGGCGGGGAACTCCGCGGCGGCGGCGGAACTCATCGCGCCGGGCGTGAAGGTGCAAATCGGCAAACTCGACGCGAAAAAAGATTTTCCGTTTATCCATCCCGCGCCGCGCGACGCCTGGGCGGGAGGGAAAGCCCACGGGTACACGATTCAATTCGACTTGCCGGAAAACCAGCCGGACGAGGACGCGTACATCCTGACCATCAAGGGCTGGGGTCATCACGCCAGCCCGCCTGTTTTTGAGGTGACGTTGAACGGGCAAAAGAGAACGCTGGCAACGTCGCGCGACGCGAAGAGCGATGACATTTTGACCAATCCGAAAGCAGTGGCGGCGGGAACGTATGCCGTCGTGTTTCCGAAAAAGGCCGTGAAAAAAACGGGCAATGTGCTCAGGCTTGCCAGCACGAGCGGCGCGTGGTTCATTTATGATGCGCTGAAGTTTCAATCGCGCAACGGCGGCAAAATCGAGGCGCTGGACATTTTGCCCGTGCACGGAATTTTGCGAAATCCCGGCTTGAAAAATTCCGACAGCAAATTTCCACTGGCGCAAAGAATCCAGATTGATTATCAGGGTGAGTTTTTAAGTCAAAACACCAAGCTGGTGGTTACTTATCAAGCGGCAAACGGCGCGGCACGGCAAATTGAAACCACACTTGACCCCGAAAAGAATTTCTACGGCGCGGAAATTCTTTTGCCGCTCGCCGCCGCCGATGGCGCGAAGCCGCTGACGGTCAGGGCGGAATTGCAAGCGCAAAAAACCATCACGCGGGAGGCGACGCTGCCCGCCGAGCGCAAGTGGGAGATTCATCTTATTCATCAAACGCATCTCGATATTGGTTACACGAACACGCAGGTCGCGATTTTGGAGCGTCAGGTGCAGTCGCTCAAGGACGCCTTGAAATATATTGATGAAACCAAGGATTATCCGGTCGAGGCGAGATTCAAATTTCATCCCGAGGGAATGTGGGCGGTCGAGGAGTTTATGCGGCGCGCCACGGATGAGGAAAAGGCGGCGTTTATCAAGGCCGCGAAAAACCGCGACCTTCATCTTGACGCAATGTACGCGCAGGCGATGACCGGAATGTACGGCGATGAGGAGTTGTTCGAGTTGATGGGGTCGGCGATTCGTTTTGGGCGGAAGTATGGCATTGAAATTGACAGCGCGATGCAAACCGACGTGCCGGGTTATACTTGGGGGCTGGTTCCGGTGCTGGCCAAGTGCGGCATTAAATATATGACGATGGGGCCGAACGCGGGGCATCGGGTCGGGCGGCTTTATTATTGGGGTGAACAGCCGTTTTATTGGGAATCGCCGTCCGGCAAGGAGCGGATTTTATGTTATCTGGCGGACACCGGTTATCATCAATTCCATCATAAGCCGGTGGGGCACCGGATTTCCGAGAGTGAAATATTTAACATTCTCGATGGCAAGGATTGGCTCCCGCATTCGGACACGCCGCGCACTTATCCTTATGATTTGATTCCGCTGCGTTATGGCATCGAGGGCGACAACGGGCGTCCCAATCGCGTGGTTTCCGACGTGGTCAGGGAATGGAATGAGAAATATGCCTGGCCGAAATTGGTGCTTTCGCGGAACAGCGATTTTTTGAAAGCGTTTGAGGCGCGCCACGGCGGGGAACTGCCGGTGATTCGCGGCGATTACACGCCGTACTGGGAGGACGGGGCGGCCAGCACGTCGGCGGCGACGCTGGCGAACCGTCAGGCGAAACGCAAGCTCATTGAAACGGAAACGGCGTGGGCCGTCACGCAGCCGGGTGAGTATTTCAAACATCTTGCCGATTTTGACGCGGTGTGGACGGACATTATCATGTACGACGAGCATACTTGGGGGGCGAACAGCAGTATCTCCCAGCCGGACAGTGATTTTGTCAAGCAGCAGGATGAGTACAAACAAGCGTTTGCGTTTCGCGCGAGTGAGAGCGTGGAGCGGCTGCGTAAAGAAACAAACCTAGACATTCCCGCCGTCAAGTCCAAACCGGGGGGCGTTTTTGCCGAGGCCGGCGCGACCGAGGCGACGATAGGCAACGCATGGCTCACGTTGAAAGTTGACAAGAGCAGCGGCGCGATTTCGTCGCTGAGAATGAAGGGGATTCCGCATGATTTGGTGAAGGCCGGCGACGACGGCAACGCGGGATTGGACGATTATCTTTACATTATCGGGCGCGACGCGACGAAAAACCGGGAACGATACCGCCAGGGCGTTGAGGTCAAGGCGACGGTGGCGGAAGACCGTGGCGTCGCGCGCCTTGAAATCTCGGCCGGCAATTACATTCCCGATTGTGAGTGGTTGCGGCGCATTATTGTCATCACTTCGGAAAGTGCTGAGATTACCATTCGCAATGAGTTAATGAAAAAAATGGAACGCCGGCCCGAGGGAATGTTTTTCGGCTTTCCGTTCAATGTGCCGAATGGCGTTTGGCGGATTGACACGCCGTGGGCGACGGTTGAAGTCGAGAAAGACCAACTACCCGGCGCGAACCGTAATTATTATTGCGTGCAGAATTTCTGTAATCTTTCCAACGACGAATACGGCGTTGATTTTACGGTGGCCGACGCGCCGATGGTTCAATTTGCCCCGATTCTGTTCACGGCGGCGTGGGATAAGACGTTGAAAACGTGGCGTGAGCACATCGAGCCGAACGGCACGATTTACAGTTGGGTTTGCAACAATCATTGGGAAACGAATTACAAGGCGGGGCAGGATGGCGAGTTGCAATTCGTTTACAAGATTCGTCCTTATGTCGGCAAATTCGATGTCGTGAAATCACAAAAATTCGCGCGCGGTCAGGCGGAGGGAAATTCAGGTGCAAGGTTGCGGGAACAACTGTTGAAATTGGACAACGACAACATCATCGTCACTCGCCTAAAACCCGCGCGGACCGAAAAAGCGTCCAGCGCGGCGAAAACGCCGTATGGTCAGGGCTTAATCGTTCGCCTTTATAATCCGACGGGACAGCCGCAAAAAGTGGCCTTAAAATTTTCCGCCCCGCAATTTAACCAGGACGTTTACGAGCCGGTGCTATACCTTTCCAATCCGCTGGAAGACCGAGTGGAAAAAATCGATAAAACGCTGACGATTGACGCGTTTGATTTTGTGACGATGCGGGCGGAGTGAGGCAAATTAAAAATCGCGCAAGTGGTCGGGTGTGGGTCCGAATAGTCTCAACGGCAGCGTGATAAATTCCTTTGCCGTGCAGGATTCCCCTCTCGTGAAGGGGTGGCGGCGGAGCCGGCGGGGTGGTTCAGCATTATAGCATTTCATTACGCCGTTGGCCGAGTCCCCCGTCATCCTGAGCGGAGCGCCGTAGGTGCGTAGTCGAAGGAGCGGTGTGGCGAACGTCAGCGGATTAGTTGTCATCAGCCTGTTGGTCCGTGCTGGGCCGGTACTTCGACTGCGCCCCTTCGGGGCTTCGCTCAGGATGACGGGGGACTCGGCCAATGTTATGATGAATTACTATAAATGGAAAAAACCAAACGCTGAAACACCCCGTCCGCTGGCGCGTCCACCCCTCTTCGAGAGGGGAATTGAAGGGGGCGGTTTAGCCAAAGCAACCTTTCTCCAATAACTCCATGACCTCTTTGTAAAAAAATCTTAAAAATTACTTGACGGGCGCGGAAAATAATTTACGATTGGATTCAATCATATAAGTCATGACCGTAAATTTTCCAAGTCGCGGGGTGGTGGAAGGGTTGGTGCGCGAGGCTTTGTTTAAGAGCCTTGGCCGGGCCTTGCCAACGTCAGCGGCGCCGGAGTTGGTGGTAAATTCGTCGGCGCGGCACATGCACATTTCGCCGGAGAATTTGGCGGTTTTGTTTGGCGCGGAGGCGCGGTTGGAGGTGCATAAGTGGTTGTATCAGGAAGGGCAGTTTGCCGCGAAACAGACGGTGACGTTGATTGGCCCGCGCAAGCGGATTATCCCGAATTTGCGAATTCTTGGCCCATGCCGGAATTTGACGCAGGTGGAACTGGCATTCACGGACGCGGTGTCGCTGGGGCTGGAGATTCCGACGCGGGCGTCGGGCGATATTGAGGGGACGCCGGGGGCTTATATCATGGGGCCGAAGGGGTTGTTGGAGATGAAGAACGGCGTGATTCGCGCGGCGCGGCATGTGCATATGTCGCCCGCTGACGCTGACTTTTACGGCGTGCGGCATTTGGACTTGATGCGGCTGCGCGTGACGGCGGGGGATTGCACGACGACGTTTGAGAATATGCTGGTGCGTGTGGACCAAAGTTTTAGGCTGGAGGTGCATATCGACACGGACGAGGCGAACGCCTGCTGTCTCGACCAGGCATCGGGGGTGGCGTTGATTAAATGATTTTTTGGTGAAATTAACCGAAAGGAAAAAATAAAATGAATGATGCAGTTGGAGCAATCGAGACGCGGGGCTATGTGGGACTGGTGGAAGCCAGTGACGCGATGGTCAAGGCGGCTAACGTTGAAATAGTAAAATCCATCGCCATCGGCGGCGGGCTGATTACCACGTTGATTCGTGGCGATGTCGGCAGTGTCAAGGCGGCGGTGGAGGCGGGCAAGGAAGTCGCCAATCGCGTGGGCAACCTCGCGGGCTGGCGCGTGATTCCGCGCCCGGCGGCGGAGTTGGTGAAGTTTTTCGCCAATTAAATTGAAAGGATAATGATTATGGCAGGACAAGCATTGGGAATGGTGGAGACCAAGGGATTGGTCACGCAAATTGGCGCGACGGACGCCATGTTGAAAGCCGCTAACATTGAGTTGGTCGGCTGGGAAAAAATCGGGTCGGGCAACGTGACGACGTTTGTCCGCGGCGATGTCGCGGCGGTGAAAGCTGCGGTGGAGGCGGCGGCGGTGGCGGCGGCGACCATCGGCGAGGTGGTGGCGGCGCACGTCATCCCGCGTCCGCACGACGATTTGCCGCAACTCGGTAAATTTTTAACGGTGAAAACCGCGAAATAGTTTCTATCCGCAGATGACGCAGATTAACGCAGATTATTTTTGAAAAATATAAAATAAAATCCGTGTTAATCTGTGAAATCCGCGGATTAAAAAGTTATGCAAACCGGCCTCATCCTCGTTGCCAACATCGGCAGCACCTCGTTCAAGTTTCGCTTGTTCGAGATGCCGGCCGAGCGTGTGTTGGCGCGGGGCGGGGTGGAACGGATTGGCGCTGACGGTGATTCGTCGCCGTATAAAATCCAGGTCGCTGACCGTGCGCCGGTCACCGGCAGCGGGGCGTTCAGGGATTACGCGGCGGCGATTGCGTTGGTGGAGAAAACGCTGACTGGCAGCGGCGCGCCGGAGTTTTCCAAGTTCGCGGCGTTCGGGTTCAAGCCGGTGATGGCGAAAAATATTTCCGGCACGCGGGTCATGGACCGCGGCGTG
>JAISCS010000040.1 GCA_031265365.1 Verrucomicrobiales bacterium | reverse complement strand
GTCCAAATCACCATGAAGCACAGGAACAGCGCGAGGCCGGTGTACCATTGGAGGTCGGCGCGCGGCGCGTCCTGCCAGCGCAGCGAGGCGAACGCGGCCACCGGCAGCGCCACCGCCGCCGCCAGTGACGCGAGCGAGACGTAGCGCGAGCCGTAAAACACGGCGCCCCACAGCGCGAGGCACCCCGCCAGCGCCCACGGCATCAGCGCGCCGACGAAGCCCGCCGACGAGGCGACGCCTTTGCCGCCCTTGAAGCCGAGGTAGGGGCAGAAGGTGTGGCCGAGAATCACCATCAGCCCGTAGAGGATGACCTGCCACGGCACCGCAGTCGTTTCTTGCAAAAAAAACACCGGCAAGAACGCTTTCAAGAAGTCGCCAACAAACACCGGAATACCGTACTTGCGGCCGAGCACCCGCATCACATTGGTCGCGCCGATGTTTTTGCTGCCGTGCTCGCGGATGTCCAGGCCGGCGATTTTCCCGGCGATAAAACCGAACGGGATACCGCCAATTAAAAAACATAGCGCCGCTATGGCAATCACGACGGGTAACGATTGAAGTTCATCCATCCCACCAGTAAACCGAAATCACCCGCCGCTAGGCAAGCTAAATAATTCCCCTTCCGTGAAGGGGTGGCGCAGAGCGACGGGGTAGTTCAGCGTTTGGGACAGGCGCAAGACGAAAGCTGAAAACAGAAAGCAGAAAACAGAAATAATTTCAGCTTTCTGCTTTCGTCTTTCTAATTTCCCTTAACGCTGAACTACCCCGTCCGCTCCGCGGCCACCCCTTCACGGAAGGGGAATTAGCTCACGCAGGGGCATGGGCGGTGGCGGGGGAGTTGGCATCAGCGCTGTCACTGCTAACAGCGAGGAACCTAAAATATCAAATCAATCGCGGTGGATGACGCGCGTTAGCGACGCGTTAAAAACACCATTTCCCCGCTCGTCATCCTGAGCGAAGCCCTGAAAGGGCGTAGCCGAGGGATCGGTCAAGCACTGCGAGTGGGGTTGCCTTAATCAAGCCGCTGATGCTGGCCAATCCGATCCTTCGACTTTGCACCTTCGGTGCCCCGCTCAGGATGACGGGGAGAGTGGCAGTGGATTGGGCAAATGCCCTAACTTCCACTTTACAAAACGCCGCGTTTGTTGGAGTTTCATTGGCATGTTTATCAATCGCCTTCGTTCTGATTTGCTCAAGAAAATTTCTCTGCCGCTGACGGTCAGCGCGTGCCTTGCGGCCACGGTCAGCGGTGGCGACGCGCCACGGTTGCGGTTGAACGCTGATGCTAACTGGCGTTTCACCACCGGCGACCCCGCTGACGCTCAGGCGCCGTCCTTCGACGACAGCGCGTGGCGGACGCTGACGGTGCCGCACGACTGGAGCATCGAGGGCGCGTTCGACCCGAAGGCGCCGATGGGCGGCGCGGGCGGTTTTTTACCCGCCGGCGTTGGTTGGTATCGGCGCGTTATTCAAGTTCCGGTGGAATGGCAGGGGCGGCGCGTCGCCGTCGAGTTCGAGGGCGTGTACATGAACGCTGACGTTTACCTCAACGGCCAAAAACTCGCCACGCAGCCTTACGGTTACACGACGTTTTTCGTTGACCTCACGCCGGCGCTGGCGGTGGGCAAAAACATTCTCGCCGTCCGCGTGGACAACTCGCGGCAAAAAAACAGCCGGTGGTATAGCGGCTCAGGCATTTACCGCCACGTCTGGCTGCACGTCACCAACCCGCTGCGCGTCGCGCCGTGGGGTGTGTTCGTGTCCACGCCCACCGCTGACCGTGACCGCGCGACTGTCAGCGTGCAGACCGAATTGGTGAACGACAGCGACCGCGAGCAGACCGTCAGCGTGCAAACGGTGCTTGTCTCGCCCGTCGGCAAACAACTGGCGCAACTCGAAGCTCCCGTGACCGCCAGCGCCGGCGGGGTGCAAAAAATTTCCCAGCAGACCGTTGTCGTCCGGCCCGATTTGTGGTCGCCGCATAATCCGCAACTTTCCAAAATTATCACGCGCGTGACCGTCAGCGGCCAAGTCGTTGACGAGGTCACCACCGCCTACGGCATCCGCGCGCTCGCGTGGTCGGCGGAGCGGGGGTTGACCATCAGCGGCGAGCCGGTCAAGCTTCACGGCGGTTGCGTGCATCACGACCACGGTTGCCTCGGCGCCGCCGCGTTTGACCGCGCCGAGGAGCGGCGCGTGCAACAACTGCTCGACGCCGGTTTCAACGCCGTCCGCGTCGCGCACAACCCGCCGTCGCCCGCTTTTCTTGACCACTGCGACCGCCTCGGGCTGCTGGTGATGGACGAGGCGTTCGATATGTGGGACGAGGCCAAGCTCAGCGAGGATTATCATGTACTTTTCAAGGATTGGTGGGAGCGTGACCTGACCGCTTTCATCAAGCGCGACCGCAATCATCCGTCCGTCGTGATGTGGAGCATCGGCAACGAAATCAACGAGCGCTCCAGGGCTATCCGCCTCGCTGACGCCGAGACCGCCCAGCGGCTCGCGGATTGCGTTCGCGCGCTGGACCGGACGCGGCCCGTCACCGAGGCCATCGTCGCCCGCCCGAAGGCAGGAGTGGCGGAGGAGGAGGCAATTTTCGACCGGCATTGCGCGGCGCTGGACATCACCGGTTACAATTACACCATCGGCAAGCACGCCGAGGACCACGCGCGCGTGCCCGACCGCGTGATGGTTTCCACCGAGTCGTTCAACCGCGACACCGCGAACCTTTATCACAACCAACTCAACGCGCACACTTACATCGTCGGCGATTTCACATGGTCGGCGCTGGATTATCTCGGCGAGGCGGGCATCGGGCGCGTCGTTCCCGACGGCAACGCTGGCGGTCACGGCGAGGAACAGCACTGGCCGTGGCACGGCGCGGAGTGCGGGGACATTGACCTCACGGGTTTTCGGCGGCCGCACTCGCATTACACTAACATCGTGCGGAACGCTGGCGAGAAGTTGTATCTCGCCGTCCGCCAGCCGGTCGCTGACGGTCACCAAATCGGCGTCGGCGACTGGGCGGTGTATCCTGAGTTGGCGAGTTGGACGTGGCCGGGCTTTGAAGAACAGAAAATTCAGGCGGTTGTTTATGCCCGTGCCGACAAGGTGAAATTGTTTCAGGACTTTCGGGACGGACAGCGCATCTTCGAGAAAAGAATCGGACGCGACCAGCGTTACCGCGCCGAGTTCGACCTGACCTACCGCGCCGGCGCGTTGCGCGCCGAGGCTTGGCGAGGCGATGAAAAAATCGGCGAGCAAGTCATCATTACCGCCGGCGAGGCCGCCGCGCTGACGCTCACCGCCGACCGTCAGGAAATCGCCGCTGACGGTCAGGATTTGGTTTTCGTCACCGTGGAGGTCACGGACAAAAACGGCGTGTGGCGTCCCGATGCCGCGCCTGAATTGACCTTCACCGTCAGCGGTGCCGGCGTGCTGCAAGGCGTCGCCAACGGCGACATAAGCAGTCTTGAGCCGTACCAAGGTTCCGACCAACATCACGCTTGGCAAGGCCGCGCGCTGGCGGTCATTCGCAGCGGCACCCAGTCTGGTGACATCAAGCTGACCGTCAGTGCCGATGGTTTTCCATCCGCTAGTGTGACCGTGTCGGCGCGTCAGGTGAAACGGGAGAATGTGCTGCCATAGTGTCAGCGGTGCCGGCGCAACGGTGGCATGAGCAGCCTTGAGCCGTACCAAGGGACCAATAAACCTCATGCACCTCATGCCAGCGCGTGAGGTGAAGTGGGAGAATGTGCCGCCATAGTGTGTCACCGACGCTTAGCTCCTGCGGGGTTGGGCGGCAGTGGTGTTTTCTTGTGCTTGTTCACCGTCAGCGGGAGGAAGCTTGAATAGACACCAAGCGAGCACGGCGGCGGCGACGCTGACGATGGCGTAGTTATTGAGCAGGCTGTTGGCGATTTCCCACCATCCGGCTTGCACAAGGGCGTCGGGGTGGGGATTGATGAAATAATAAAGCGGCACCAAAATTACCAGCAAGACATTGACGGTGAGGATGACCACCACCGCGCGCAGGTATGCGTGAGGTTTGGTGAGCACGACTACGGCCCCAAGGCCGAACGCCGTGACGAGCAGCAGAACTCCTTGCACGATGAGGATAATCACCTCGGTGCGGGAAATTGCCAGAATGTTGCTATATTGGCCAAAACCGAAAACAAGACCGCGCAGAAGTGTGAGAGTTTGCACCCCGAGTAATCCGACCAGCGCGCCACGGATAAGGTCACGATTGGTGAAAAATTTCATGTTAGTGTAAAATTACACATTCGCGGTGGCTCGTCAAGGCGCTGTCATTTGCCGCTGACAATGACTTTCATCATCAGCGGTGATGTTTTTTTGAGTGTGTGCCAACGCCGTTTTTTGTTATCATGTTAGAATGAAAGTTTTGGTGGAAATTCCCGACCGTCAGTTTTCTTTCGGCATGGAAGTGTTGCATAGTTTGTCGTTTGTTAAACAAGCCCGTCCGTGGTCGTTTAGCGCGACGCGACTGCAACAGGATTTGGCGGAAGCCTGCGAGGAAGTGCGCTTGCATCGCGCCGGACGGTTGAAGTTGAAATCGGCAAAGGCGGTACTGGATGAGTTATGAAGTATTGCCGACGCGCCGTTTTGCCAAGGAGTTGAAGCGGCTGGCGAAAAAATATCCTTCGCTCAAGGGCGAATATGCCAAGTTGATTGAGCAATTAGAAGTGGAGCCATGCGCCGGGGTTTGCTGAGGCGGAATTGTTATAAAGTCCGGCTGGCGATTGCGAGCAAGGGTCGCGGGAAGAGCGGCGGGGCGCGAGTGATAACGTGCGTGTATGCCAGGGCACGAGCGGTTTATTTGCTGACGATTTACGACAAATCGGAAATCAGCGATGTGGAGGACGGTGATTTGGCGGAGATGTTGCGCGGGTTGGATGAGTAGGCGACCGTCAGCGGCGAAGTTCTGACACTCTGAAATTGCCGAACGCTGGGATTTGGCATTGTTGCAAGACCTTGAAAAAATCGCCGTATTGAACCTCGCCGGCCAGTTCAAAATTAAGCATGAGCGAATGGGAATATTTTGCGGCAAACTGGTTCAACTTGGATGGCAATTCATTCTGCGTGCATGGCACGTCGTTTAACCGGATGCCGTCAGGCGTCATGACCACGCTGACGTTGAGCAGTTTGTCAGCGTCGTGTGTTGGCGGCGTGTGAATTAGCAGTCGCCAAAGCCAGCCTATTCCATTGTATGAAGTCGCCCAACCGGGGCAAGTCACCTCACCGGCAGCGGGTTCGCCGGCCACGGATAATTTTATCAGGCCGAAGTGTCCATTTAGGCCGGAAAGGTGTGAAACAAAATTATCGGCTGTGGTATTAACTTTGACGCTGATGCGGACGATGATGCGTGTATTTTCGACGAAGAAAAAATTTTCCCATCCGCCCCAGCGGAAAGTATAACCCATTTGCGAGAATCCGTGGCTGTTGTCAAAGGTTTCGGTTCTATCGCGATGTAAAAAAGAGTGCGCGAACCACCCTGCTCCGAAATAGACACTGACGATGAACCACAATACTTTTTTCATGTGATAAATGGAATTTAACCACTGTCAGTCACGATAGTCAATCTGGTTGGCGCCATTGGATAGTCAGCGGCAGCGGTTTTTTGGTAGTTTGGGATTTGGATTTTGGGATTTTCTTGGAATTTGGAAATTGTAATTTGGAATTTATATGCGCGGAATTTTTGTCACGGGGACGGGGACGGGTGTGGGGAAAACTTTTGTCACGGCGGCGTGGACACGCGAATTGCGGCGGCGCGGGAACGCGGCG
Source organism: Verrucomicrobiales bacterium (assembly GCA_031265365.1). Lineage (GTDB taxonomy): Bacteria > Verrucomicrobiota > Verrucomicrobiia > Methylacidiphilales > JAAUTS01 > JAIRPN01. Next base: position 1,778 of record JAISCS010000040.1, on the reverse strand, counting down.
CTGGCGTTGAAGCCGATTGCCTGCGGGGGACGCGAGGACGCGGAGCAATTCGCCGCTGCCAATGACGGGACGCTGACGTTGAACCAAATCAATCCGGTGCACCTCGCCGCGCCGCTGTCGCCGTATGCGGCGTGTTTGGCGGCGGGCAAACCGTTTGATTTGTCCGTGTTGCGCGAGTCGATGCGGGTGCTGACAATGACGCACGCGGGGCCGTTCCTAGTCGAGGGCATCGGCGGTTGGCTGGTACCGCTGACGGCGAATTATTTTGTGCGCGACTGGGCGCGGGAGTTGGCGCTGCCGGTGGCGATTGTCGCGCCGGCGACGCTGGGGATGTTGAACCACACGCTGTTGACGATTGAAAGCGTGCGCGCGGCGGGGTGCGAGTTGGCGGGGGTGATTGTGAATCATCATCCCGCTGACGGTGACGACTTGGCGGTGGCGACGAACACGGCCCTGCTGGCGGAACTCAGCGCCGCGCCGGTGTTTGAGTTTCGCACGCCGGAAGATTTGCGACGAATGCCGGAGTGGATGATTTGCGGGTGTTGACAATGCGCCCGAACCGTTGACAAAGTTGCACAAAAAAATCATTTTTTTCGCGGTGGCGCGTGGTAAACCTGTCGCATGACGCAGCAGAAAACCGTCAAAATATTCGAGGATAAAAAAGTTCGCACCGTGTGGGATGACGAGCACGAGAAGTGGTATTTTTCCATTGTGGATGTGGTCGCGGTGCTGACCGACAGCGATAATCCGCAAGTTTACTGGCGCGTGCTAAAAAAACGACTGTTGGATGAGGGCAACCAAACCGTTACAAATTGTCACGGTTTGAAAATGCCCGCGCCCGACGGCAAAATGCGGCTGACCGATGTCGCTGACGTTGAGCAACTTTTCCGCCTCATCCAATCCATCCCGTCGCCCAAGGCGGAGCCGTTCAAACTGTGGCTCGCCACCATCGCCCGCGAGCGCATTGACGAATTGCAAGACCCCGAACTGACCATTGACCGCGCCATGACGCAGTACCTTCGCATGGGTTATTCCGCGGGTTGGATTAACCAGCGGCTGAAAAGCATCGAGGTGCGGAAGGAACTGACCGATGAGTGGCAGCGGCGCGGAGTGCAACCGGGGCCGCAATTCGCCACGCTGACGGACATCATCACCAAGGCGTGGGCGGATAAAACGACCAAGGAGTACAGGGCGTTCAAGGGTTTGAAAAAGGAGAGTTTGCGCGACAACATGACCAACACCGAGTTGATTTTGAATATGCTCGCCGAGGCGTCCACCAAGGAAATCTCGCAAGTCACCACGCCGCGCACCTTCGACGAAAGCGCGCAAGCCGCCCGTGTCGCGCGCGAGGAGTTGGAGGCGAGCACGGGTCGCCGCGTGGTTTCGCCGGCCAGTGCCAAGGGCGCGTTGCCGCGCTGACAATGAGAACTTGGCGGCGCGCGCGGCGTGGTGTATAGTGCTGGCATGACTTTGAGAAAACTTGGCGATTCGGATTTGACAATCACGCCGATTGGGTTCGGGGCTTGGGCGGTGGGCGGCAGCGGCTGGGAATTTGGCTGGGGGAAACAGGACGACGGCGAGTCCATCGCGGCGATTCATCGGGCGCTGGAACTGGGGGTCAACTGGATTGACACGGCGGCGATTTACGGGCTGGGGCACTCGGAGAAAGTGGTCGCGCGCGCGTTGCGGTCGTGGCACGGTCAGCGGCCGTACATTTTCACCAAGTGCGGGATGTTCGGCAAGGTGGACGGGTCGGTGGGGTATTGCATCGAGCCGGA
>JAISCS010000207.1 GCA_031265365.1 Verrucomicrobiales bacterium | reverse complement strand
AATTGCAGCGGAACAACGGCTCCAGCATGAGCACCAGCGGGTAATGCCGATTGCCGCGTAATTTCTGGCCGATGACATACGACGCCACCGTCCACGCCTGCGAGATAGGTACTGCCATAGTGAATAAACAATAGGGAATTTGCCGCGACTGTCAAGCTGGGGGCGAACGGGTCAATTATAAGCAAATATTTTACTTTGCCTGACCGCGCGGCGGATTAGATTAAGCCATGCCACCGTCAGCGCCAGCGGCGTCAGCTTTTGCCTGGGGCGGCGCGGAGACCAAGTTTTTCTTCGCGCTGACGCCGGAGCATATTTTGCGCGCGGCGGAAACGTTCGGCGTGCGCTGCACGGGGCGCTGCCTGACGCTCAACAGCATGGAGAATCGCGTGTTTGAGGTGGAGGTCGAGGGCGTTGACGATGACCCGGCGGATTGGTCGCCAACGCGGCACGTCATCAAATTTTACCGGCCAGGGCGGTGGACACGAAGGCAGATTCTGGACGAGCACCGGTTGCTGTTCGACCTCGACGAGGCGGGGCTGGCGGCGGTCGCGCCGGCGCGGGACGCTGACGGTGAGTCGCTGCGCGTCATGGACAGCGGCATTTTTTACGCGTTGTTTCCGCGCGTGGCGGGGCGCAACGCGGATGAGTTTTCCGACGGGCAGTTGCAACAAATCGGACGGCTGCTGGCACGCTTGCATAATGTCGCTGACAGTCAGCCGCACACCAGCCGGCTGGCGCTGACGGTGAAGACCTACGGCTTGGATAATCTCGAATATCTCTACGACAGCGGCGCGCTGCCCGACGACCTCGCCGACGACTACGCCGATGTGGTGGAGGACATTTGCGCGTGGACGGCGCCACTGCTCGCCGCCGCTCACCGGCAGCGGATTCACGGCGACTGTCATCTCGGCAATTTGCTGTGGCGCGCCGACCTGCCGTTTTTGGTGGACTTCGACGACACCGTCAGCGGGCCGTGTGTGCAGGACATTTGGCTGTTAGCGCCCGGACGCGACAAGGACGCCGAGCGCCAGCGGGAGATTTTGCTGGCGGCCTACGAATCACTGCGCGCCTTCGACCGCGCGGAGCTGGCGCTGACGGAGCCGCTGCGGGCGTTGCGTTACGTGCACTTCAGCGCGTGGACGGCGAAACGCTGGCAGGACCCCGCGTTCCCCAAGGCGTTCCCGCATTTCACGGATAGAAATTATTGGCGCGACCAGTTGTTTGATTTGCGCGAGTGTTACGAGTTGATGAGGCGGTAGTTTAACTCAAAACTCAAATCTCAAAACTCATAACCACAAGGCAAAATCCAAAAGTCGCTGACGCTGTTGGGCCATGGCATGAGCCAAGTTTTGTGTTTTAAGTTGCAGCTTTGAGTTATGAGCTTTGAGATTTGAGTTATTACCACTACCATCCCACCGTCAGCGTCAGCGCGTCCTCGCCCACTGTCACGCCACGCACGTGCGCGCCGATGAATTTTTGCAACCGCTTTTCCTGGTTAAATTGGTAGAACGGATACTCGCCCAAAAAAGTCGCCACCGCCTTGTCCGCCAGTTGCATGATTTGGGCGTGCATTTTTTCCGTCATGCCGCTGATGGTGAGCTGCTCAATGCGGATGTCCTGGAAGCGGATGGTTTGCGTGGCGGCGTGATATTGCGGCGTGCCGGAGACGCGGCAATTCCCCGCCGCGTTAATCAAGCCCAGCACCGCGATGTTGATGTCGCCGCTGATGGTCACGCGGTTGTCGGCCGGCAGACAGCCGACCTTGACGCCGGTCATGTCAAATTTGATGATGCCGTGGTTGATGGGAAAAACCTTTTGCGCGCTGGCCTCCAATTCTTGTCGCGGGATGCTCATCTTCAGCGTGTGGCCGGTGGCGAAGTAGGCGGCAATCACGGCGAGGCCCAGCAGCAACACCAACGCGAGCAATCCGACGAGTTTTTTCATAGTCAAGTATTATTGGCGTTTTTTCTTAAAAATCAACCGGCAATCTTTTTTCTGTACAAATACGTAAAAAGTATGTACTGTCGCCGGCCATGAGATTGCAGCCCAGCCGCAATTACAAAAGCGATGATGTCGTGCAGACGCCGGTGGAGATGGCGGAGCGCGTCGTGCGGCATTTCCGGCCCGCCGGCAATGTGCTGGAACCGTGCGCCGGCGACGGCAATTTCCTGCGCTTCCTGCCCGGCGCCGACTGGTGTGAAATCAATCGCGGGCGTGATTTTTTGCAATGGACGGGGCGGGTGGACTGGATAATCACGAACCCGCCGTGGAGCCAAATCCGCGTGTTTCTCAACCACGCGATGCGGCACGCTGACAATGTGGTTTTTCTGATGACCATCAACCACATCTGGACGGCGGCGCGCCTGCGGGATTTGCGGAACAACGGTTTTGCCATCAAGGAAATTTGTCTGCTGGAGCTGCCGGAGACGTTCCCCATCAGCGGCTTTCAACTCGGCGCCATCCACATCGCGCGCGACTGGCCGGGGCCGATAACGGTGACGGACTTGGCCAAGCCGCTCATCCGCAGCCGCAAGCCGTTCATCCGGCGCGGGAATTTGCTGAAAGTTTGACGCTGATGGTGACAAGACTTGCCTTGGGACCGGCGGCGGGTTATTTTTTTTATCGAAAGTATGGATTAAAATGTTAATCAGCGCCGGTTAAATTTTGCATTTTACCCTTTGAACTTTGCCTTGGCAGCCGCTAGGCTGCCCGCATGTCAGCACAACTCATTGACGGCAAAAAAATCGCGGCGCAAATCCACGGCGAGACCGCGCAAAAAGTCCAGCAACTCAAGGCGCGCGGCATCCAGCCGTGCATCGTCTTCATGCGCATCGGCGACGACCCGGCCTCCCGCGCCTACGTCGGCATGAAGGACAAGAAGGCGCACGAACTCGGCATCAAGACCGACACCAAGATTTTCCCCCCAGGCACCACGCCGGACACCTTGCTCGCCGCCATCCGCGCCGCCAACGCTGACCGTGACGTCCACGGCATCCTCGTGCAAGCGCCCATCCCCGGCATCCCGCAAGACCTC
>JAISCS010000038.1 GCA_031265365.1 Verrucomicrobiales bacterium | reverse complement strand
GGGAGTGCGGGAGTGCGGGAGTGCGGGAGTGCGGGAGTGCGGGAGTGCGGGAGTGCGGGAGTGCGGGAGTGCGGGAGTGCGGGAGTGCGGGAGTGCGGGAACTCTATTCGCCCAGCCACCGTGTTGTCAACCATAAAATACATGAATAAACTTTGCCTATTTGTTAATGCAGTGTCAACAGGGGAAAAATATTTTATATATTTTATCCGCGGGCAAATGACGCCATGACAGCGCCGCTTAACTTTGGCAATTTATTTCATCATCCAAGGCGGAGCCGCGCGGCGGTGCGGTCGAAGGAACGGTGGTGCCTCACCGCAACCGCAGGTCTCACCATCAGCGTGCGCGTCCGGGCAACCCGCTCCTTTGCCTCGTTTCACTCGCTCAGGATGATGTGAAGCGGAAGCTATGATGGTTGATAATTCGCCTGTCAGGATGAATGATTATGAGATTGAAAAAAATTGCGGCGACCGAGGGAGAAGTAGTCACCGTCAGCATCCATGACTTCTTGATAGTGAAATTATTTCCAAAATTTGCATGATGCCCAAAAGTATCCCCGGCGCCACGGTTAGCGCGATTGAGAAAAGCAAACCGGTGAAAAATAACACTCTGCCTATGCCATTGTCAGCGCCTTTGCAGGCTCTGATAAAAAGCTCCGTTATCCAGCCCACCGTATAACAAACATTTGCCATAAAAGCATAAATAAAAATTCCGAAAAACATTAAAAATGGCGGGTCGCAATAGCCGATTGGCACGCCGCCGCGCGCCTCGCAAGCCCACGCGCCAAGGGTAATCATAATCACCACCAAAATTCCCGTCACGCCAACGATGAGATTATACGGAATCCGGCGAATTTCCCACCACGCGATAATCCCGACGGCGCTCATGGGGATTTCCTGGCGCGAGAAAAGACGCCACATGAGCATTTGTTTAACCATTTTTATTATCCTCGACTTTTTCAATTTCTCTCTTAATCGTGGCATAATTCGGTCATAAATAACAAACAACCAATAAATTAATAAAGGTATTATGCGCCCTGTAACCAATCCCACATACGCGCCAATAATCACTCCCAAAATCCCGCACCATTTGGAATATTGCATGCTCCATAAACAACCAACAACCGCGCCGGCAATGCTCATTGCAAAAGTTATAACATGAAAAATCGAAAGCATATTCACACCTTGCACGGCGCCGTCGCCACTTTGTGTAGAAACTTCCCAAGGTCAGTGTCAGCGAAATCGCTCAGCGGCATGTCGCGCGCGATTTTCCAATTATATACCTTGTGCCACGTCGGGTTCTTTGACCGCAAATCATCATACGGCTCCAGCGCGCGGAAACTTTTACCGTAGTGCGATTGGATGGCACGAGCGGTGAAATAATGGAATTTGTTTTGCACCAGCGCGTAAAAATCGCGGGTCACGGGCGACCGACGGTCATAATCAATGCTGCACTCGGCGAAAATATCGGTGATTTGCTGCCAGATGCGGCGCTCGCTCGCGCGAATGGAACGGACGCGCTCCAGCAATTCGCGGAAATAATCCACGCCAAAAGCGGTTTTCCCCTGCTTCAGCCGCTCATCGTCCAGCACAAAACCTTTGGTGATAAATTCCCTGAGCGTCTTGGTCGCCCAAATGCGGAACTGCGTCGCCCGCGCGGAATTGACGCGGTAGCCGACGCTAATGATGGCGTCGAGGTTGTAAAAATTAGACTCTTGGATTTGAGTTTTGTTGGCGATAGCGCCATGCGCGGTGGTTATTTCCATTTTGGAAACCACCACTTTTTCGTCCAGTTCGCCTTCCGCAAAAATATTTCTCAAGTGCTTGTTCACCGCCGGAACTTGCACGCCAAAGAGCGCCGCCAGCGCCTTCTGCGTCAGCCAAATGGTTTCATCCTTCACCGCCACGTTAATTTTCACATTTTCCTGCGGCGTGTTGTAGATTAAAAATTGAAGCTGTTTGTTCATGCCGGCGATTATTATCAACCTCACCGTCAGCGGGGCAAGGACTTTAATGTGTGTGATTGGCTGACAATGTTAGTCAGTGCTTGGCCGGTCCTTCGACTGCGCCGCGGCGCGGCTTCGCTCAGGATGACGGGGAGGGGCCGGCCAAGGTTATGAGGAACTACTATATATGCAAAAGCGCGAAGGCTGTTGTTCAAACAAACCTTCGCGCCGGCGTATGAGGGTTAAATTTTGCTTTAATGGGTTACGCGTTGCGGCGGCGGTGGATACGGGTGAGGGCCAGCACGCCCAAGCCTACGCCGAGGAGGAACCACGTGGAGGGTTCGGGGACGGCGGTGGTGGTAAGAATCATCTGGCTGCCCTGCACTTCAAAGGTGCCACTGATGCCCTCGCCCAGTCCAGTGACGGCGAACTGGCTGGCATTTATGTCCACCTCGGAATAAACTCCACTCCAATCGAAGACCACGAAGGATTGGCCTATGTCTATCACCGGCGCAAGATAGCTCATGTCCACCAAAATACTCCCTATTTGCAGACTGTCGCCGGAAACAACCAAGCCATTGTTGCTAGTGTTATTTATATACAGCTTGATGCTGCTGATGTCGATGGTGTTGCCGTTGAGGGTCAAGCTAGAATCCAGTGTCACGCTATAGACGGGCGCGTCGGTGATGATAATATTATTAGCTTGGACACTAACGCCGCCGGGGGTGGTGGTACCCAAGTGACCGGCGCCGGCGATGACGATATCCTCCTGCGCCGTGAAGGAACTGCCCGCCGTCAGCAGCAGTTCTCCGCCATTCATTAGAACATCCTTAACAAAAACGTTGGACAGGATGGAGACACCGGAATTTTGCTCAAGGGAGGTACTATGGCCCCAGACTATTCCATCAATGGTGGCCGTGCCGTTGTGGCTAAATTCTAATTTACCAGGGCCACTGCCATAGATGTTACCTATAAATGTCCCGCCAGAGTCCCCAAAGTACATTCTACCGTAGCCAGCACTATACCCCAGCGATACGTTCCCAGCGGACACTGTGCCACCGTAGATGTTCAAAAAGCCGTAGCCATTATAGCCGACGTAGATGTCGCCGTGTGCAAACAAATAGCCGGAATCGTACACATTTATACTGCCGCCGGTCTCCGTGAGCTCGGCGAGAATTACATTGCCGAGTTCTAGGGTTCCGCTGATGTTCAGCCCGGAGCCGTTAGCGTCGCCGATACGGAGTTCATAGATAGAGGAGTATGTGCTAAGTTCGGCGTAACCACCGTTTTGGATGTAGGCATCATTACCGTAGCTTGGCACACCGTAGTCCCAGTTGTCTGGATTATCCCAGTCTCCGGTACCGGAGGCTGGGGTTTTTTGCCAGTGAGTGACAGCGGCGCACTCCGGCAAGTTCAACGCGGAGACGCTGAGGAGGGCTAATATTAGGGTTAGTGTTTTCATTATTGATGTTTGCATAAGATTGTTTTTCTAATCCGCAGATTACGCAGATTTTCGCCGATATTTTTTGGGTTGTTTAATCTGCGCTCATCTGTGTCATCTGCGGATAAATCAGTTGATTAACGCGCTGACCCAGTCACTCCACGGGCCGGCTTGCAGGCGCGGGTTTTGCCACGCGGCGCGGATTTCAAAGGTCTTGCCGGTGTCCCCGTCGGGGAAACGGAAGATGTTACTCTTGCGCGTGAGGCTTAGTTGCTGCGCCTCGTCGCCCCGGAGGCGGTACTCGAACAACACCGCGTAGTATTTGCGCGGGGCCAGCTTGTGCGTCGGCTGGCCGTCGGTCGGCAAGATGGCCACGGCTTTGATTTGCCCGTGCTGCCCGGTCTTTAACTCCACCGCCGGGGCGAACTCCGGCACCGGTAGCGGCTCGTGGCTGCCGTGGGTGCGCGGGCGGACCCCCATGAGCGGGAACGCCGCGTCGGGCACCTTGCGGTTGGAGTGCAGGTATTCGACAAACTCTTCATACAACCGGTTCAGGGCGTCGAACGCCGTCTTTTGCGCGGCGGCGGTGGCGCTGCTCTTGGTCGCCTTGTCGGCATTGTCGGCGATGGCCCCGGCCAAGGCGTCGTTGGCGGCGGTGAGGCCGAGTAACAGGCGGGCATTGATGTCCCATTTGTCGGCGGCTTGGTTTTTCCGGCATTCGGCTTCGACGCCACGGCTGAGGCCGAGCAATTCGGCGGGTTTTCTTGGTTTTTGCATGATGTTCTCCTAGTTGGTTGATTTACAGAAGGTTGAATTGTCGCAGAGCGGCGGCCATGGGGCGCCAGGCGGCTGGATAACGGCGCTGTTTTCGGGAAAAGCATCGTGGTTTTCGCCGATAACGGCGTGGTCCGCCAGCCAGCGTCGTTGAGCTTGCGGATAACGGCGTGGAGGGCGCAAATAACGTCGTTGTTTTCGGGAAAAACGGCGTTGTTTTCGCGGATAACGGCGTGGTGTTCGAGAAAAGCAGCGTAGAGTTCGCGGATAACGGCGTGACCGACAGGCTGACTACGCCGTTTTCGTGAAAAACAACGCCGCTTTTATCATTGGCAACGCCGTTGGCGGGACCGGCAACACCGCTTTTACGGATAACACCGATGCTTTTCAGCCGGTTGGCGGCGGACGGGAAGAAAGTTACGAGGTCAGCGATTTTTGGTTTGACTTTTCTAACTCCGCCGATAATCAGCGACCAGCGACCAGCGACCAGCGACCAGCGACCAGCGACCAGCGACCAGCGACCAGCGACCAGCGACCAGCGACCAGCGACCAGCGACCAGCGACCAGCGACCAGCGACCAGCGA
>JAISCS010000012.1 GCA_031265365.1 Verrucomicrobiales bacterium | reverse complement strand
GCTGAACGGCTCGTCCAGCACCAGCAGCCGCGGCCGGTACGCCAGCGACGACAGCAGCGCCGCCTTCATCCGCATCCCGCGCGACAAATGCCCCAGCCGCCGGTCATCGTCAGCGAGGTCGAATTGCCGCCGCAACTCCCCGGCAAACGCCGCGTCCCACGCCGGATACAGCGTTTGGCAAAAGTTGAGGAATTGCCGCACCGTCATGAACTCCGGCAGCCGCTGATTCTCCGACACATAACCGATGCGCTGAAAATCACGCCAGTTCAACTTGCGCGAGTCCTTGCCGAGCACCAGCGCCCGCCCCGCGCTGGGGCGCAGCAAATTCACCGCCACCTTCAGCGTCGTCGTCTTGCCCGCGCCGTTCGGGCCGACTAACGCGAGGATGGAGCCGCGCGGCACGGTCAGCGACAGCCCGCTGACGGCGTCGAGCCGTCCGTAACAGCGGCGCAAATTTTCAATGACCACGAGGGTTTCGTTCATGGCAGGTCTCCGATTTTGTTCCAATGTTTTTTCAGGGTTTGCAATAAAAGTTCCTCGCTGACGTTGAGGTGTTTCGCCTCCACCACCAGCCGCTCCAAGTCATCCTGCAACAACTGCCGCTGACGTTGACGGTTGACGCCCTCCGGCAGCGCGACGACGGTACCGATGCCGGGCCGGACGTTGAGAAACCCCTCCACGGTCAGCGCGGCGACGACTTTGTGCGCGGTATTCGGATTGACGCGGCACTCAAGGCTGAGCTGCCGCACGGAGGGAAACGGGTCGCCGGCCTTGAGCTGGCCGGACAACACGGCTTTCTTGACGGAGAAGATGATTTGCTCATACACCGGCGCGTTCATCCGCACATTGACTGTGAAAGGCAGCATAATTTTGGCTAACTGTACCAAGTGTAGTAGAACACCAAGAAAAGCGCAAGAAGAATTTTTGGAAAATTTTGGTTCTATCCTGTGAAGCGGTGAAATCAGGCCAATACCCCGCAGGGGCTAAACCATGAATAGCCAGTATGGACTAGCCGTAATAATTCTTGGTGGCCTCATCCCAGCCATGCCTTCGAAGGTGGTGGCGGGCAACGCGGCGTTGGCGCCGAGTTGCACCAACTGGCCCGCGCTGTTGAAGGCGCGGCCTTGGCGGGTGACACTGGCGGCCAGCCGCGCATCGGGCACGGTGCCGATGGCGGGGTTGCTGGCGTTGAGCGAGCCGAGCACCGAGGTCGCGCTGCCAACGATGGCGCTGACACTCGCGCCAGTGGCGGCATTCGTGATGCCATAGCCGTCCAGCGTGGAGGGCGTGTTTTGCAAATCGACAAAATTACGCGCCGGCAACTCGGCCAATGACACGCCCGCTTTGCTGACCGCCGACCATGGCATGGCGTTGGTGGCAAGGCTAATGTTGGTGCTGCCGCTGATGCTGATGCGGTTGGTACCGCCAACGGTGAAACCGTTAACAAGGTTGCCACCGCCATCGGTCATGACCGCGATGTTAAACTGGGCGGGCGAGGACAGTGTTGCCATAAAACGCCGGGCCGTCGGGATGTCACGACGGCCCAACACCCAGCCGCAGACGCGTCGGGTAGTACGAGCAAGACCCCACCAGAGCCAGCGAAAGTCTTTTTTTAGCGAGGTAAGTGCAAACCTCAGCGCACTGGAGGTGGGTTACTTCCTGCGGTTTGACCGAGGCAAGGATTAATTGCCGGGTGCGCAGTCTAACCCACTTCACCGGGGTGACGTTGCTGATGCCAAGGAGTCGACCAATGGCGCGGAAGCCCACGCCCTCCAAATACAGGGCGATGGTCTGCTCCTTGAGCGCTGGCGGCGGCCGCCGGGGCTTGTCTGCCCCGAAAGTGGACTGGCACTCCCGGCAAAGAAACCGTTGCCACCCGTGCTGACTTTGCCCGTTTTTAACTACCCGTACAGTGTGACCATGGGGACATGCCATCTCCTCTTTTACCCTAGCAGACTAGCTTTGTTAATATTGATTAGCAATGCCTCTCGTAGAGGAGTGGCCGCGTATGCGGACGGGGTGTTTCAGCGTTCGCCGGGGGCAGCGGTGTGGTTACTTCAACACTTGCTCCCAGCGCCGGAGTTGTGCTTCCACTTGCTGCTGGCCGGGCGCGCCGGTCATCTTGCGGCGGGACAAGGCGGCGCGGACGTTGAAGATTTTTCGCAGACCGGCGGCGCAGACGGGATGGAGTTTTTTCCACACCGTCAGCGGCAGCCGGTCGAGCGGGACGCGGCGCCGCTCGCTGATGGCGACGGCTTGGCCGACCACTTCGTGCGCGCGGCGGAACGGGACACCCCGGTTCACCAGCCAGTCCGCCACGTCGGTCGCCAGCAACAGCGGGTCGGCGACGGCGCGCGCGCAGACGGCGGCGTTGACGCGCACCTCCGCCAGCAGCGCGGTAAACACGGCCAGCGATTGTTGCACCGTGTCAACCGTGTCGAACAGCCGCTCCTTGTCCTCTTGCAAATCGCGGTTGTAAGTCATCGGCAGCCCCTTGACCAAGGTCAGCAACGCGACGAGGTTACCGATGACGCGCCCCGACTTGCCGCGCACCAATTCTGCCACATCGGGGTTTTTCTTTTGCGGCATCAGGCTGGAGCCGGTGGTGAAGGCGTCGCCGATGCGGATGAACCCGAACTCGGCGGTTGACCAGAGCACCAAGTCCTCCGCCAGCCGCGACAGGTGCACGGCGAGGATGGCGCCGGCGGCGGCGTATTCTAAAATGAAATCGCGGTCGCTGACCGCGTCGAGCGAGTTTTGCGCCACCGCGCCGAAGCCGAGCAGACGCGCCACCCGCTCGCGGCGCAGCGGGATGGTGCTGCCCGCCAGCGCGCCGGCGCCGAGCGGCAGCGTGTCGGCGCGCCGCCGCGCGTCCGCCAGCCGCGCGCCATCGCGCGCCAGCATTTCCACATACGCCAGCAAGTGATGCGCGAACCACACCGGCTGCGCCCGCTGCAAGTGCGTATAACCGGGGATGATGACCCGCTGATATTTCCGCGCCAGTCGCACCAATGCCGTTTGCAGGCCGGTGATGAGCGCGCGGTCGGTGGCGATGCTGTGCTTGACCCACAGCCGCATATCGGTCGCCACCTGGTCGTTGCGGCTGCGGCCCGTGTGCAGCTTCGCGCCGGCGGGGGTCCGCGCCGTCAGCGCCGCCTCGATGTTCATGTGCACGTCCTCGCGCGCCGCGTCCCACGCGAACACGCCCGCCTCAATCTCGGCGAAGATTTGTTTCAGCCCGCGTTCAATCGCCGCGAATTCACCGCTGCTGATGACGCCAATCTCGCGCAACATCCGCGCGTGGGCGAGGCTGCCGAAAATATCCTCGCGGTAGAGCCGCCAGTCGTAGTGCACCGATTTGGTGAATTCCCGCACGAGTTGGTCCGGCGCGGCGGCAAACCGCCCGCCCCACAAGGCCTTCTTGTCCTGTCGCGATGTGTTCATGGTCAGCGGAAAGAATTTAACCGCGGAATGGATGGAATACACGGAAAATTTTTTGGCGCGGTCACCGTCAGCGGCGGAAAGTTTTGCGGGCGCGGACAATGCGGTTGATGGAGCGCGGGTTGCGACGACCGTCCAGCACGGCGAGAACGACCGAACGCTTCAGTTCTTGCACATAGTACACGATATAATAGGAACGCTCGAGAATCGCGCCCTGCACGTCGTCGAATTTCACGGGGAAGGCGGCGGGGTTGTATTCAATCTGGCGGATGATTTCATCATACTTGCCAAGAAAATGTTCCTTGCCGTTGTAGTGCCATGACTGATATTGCTCGGCAGCAACGCGCAAATCATCCTCAAGGTCAGCCAAAAAAATGAGCGGCTTGCGGTTCATTACTTGGCACGCACGCGGCGCATGAGTTCTTCGTGGGAAACGAGTTCAACCTCGCCGTTGCGATAGGCGGCGAGGCGGTCGCGGACGATTTTCCGGTGGTTGGCAGGGGCGGTGAAATTCACCTCATCTTCCACGGACGACCACAGTTGTTCGGCGATGGCGAGGCGTTGTTTCTTCGGCAGTTCGAGTAATTCGGGCAGGGAGACCATACTTTATTCATGGCACAAATCCGGCGCGTGGCAATCAAATTTTCGGTAGTGCGTCAGTTTGATTTTTTAACGCAAAGGCGCAAAGAACGCAAAGAGCACAAAGATTGGTTAAGTTATTCATTACTAACCTGTTTCAAATATTCTTTGCGTCTTTGCTCCTTTGCGCCTTTGCGTTAATTTCCGCAAACTGAAGCACTACCAAATTTTCCGACATGGCGCGGTCACCGTCAGCGGCGGAAAGTTTTGCGGGCGCGGACAATGCGGTTGATGGAGCACGGGTTGCGACGGCCGTCCAGCACGGCGAGAACGACCGAACGCTTCGGTTCTTGCACATAGTACACGATATAATAGGAGCGTTCGAGAATCGCGCCCTGCACGTCGTCAAATTTCACGGGGAAGGCGGCGGGGTTGTATTCAATCTGGTCGAGGGTCTCATTGTATTTTTTAAGAAAATGTTCCTCGCCATCGTCACGCCAAGTCAAATAGTGCAGGATGGCGAGGTCGAGGTCATCCGCCACGGGTAATATTTTATGGATGGGCTTGCCGTTCATTTGGCAAGTCTCTTGGGTTCGGCGCGATGGGCAAGATACCGGCGCATGAATTCCTCGCGGGAAAGCGTCTCAACCTCACCACTGCGGTAGGCGGCGAGGCGGTCGCGGACGATTTTCCGATGGCTGGCAGGGGCGGTGAAATTCACCTCATCCTCCACAGACGACCACAGTTGTTCGGCGATGGCGAGGCGTTGTTTTTTCGGCAGTTCGAGTAATTCGGGCAGGGAGACCATGCCTTATTCATGGCACAAATCCGACGCGTGGCAATCAAATTTTCCGGCGCGGCGCGGCACCGTCAGCTTCCCTTGAGTCCGGCGATTGCCAACTTCCACTTGCCCACCGTGGCAGCCGTTGGGAGCTGCGTCTTGTTAGCCACTGCTTTGTGTCAGTTTGGTTTGCTTCTCAATAATGCGCGAAACCAGTGTCACTGCCACGATAGTCAGCGAGATGGTCACCATTGAGGATATAATGGAAGCCATTGTCGCAGCTTCTAGTGAGCTTGGACTATTCACGTTCTTGCTCATGTGAAAGACTATGCGTCCTAAAAAACAAGAAACGAGCCAGAGTGTCCACCACCAGCCCAATATGGGACTTCCTTTCTGGGTCTGCCAGTTGCTGGGATTACTGCTTACTTTCCATATTTCCTTCATCACTTGGTATGGACGGACAAAATTAAGAAAAGGAATAAAATACCAGCCGATAGACCAACCTGGAGTAAACCGCATGTCGGTCGCTCCAAATCCCCGGCAGTTCAAATTGGCTCGATATTTCCATTTCAAAAAGATGACCCCTGTCACGATATAAACCCCTAGTCCAAGCCAGCCGATTATGCGCTGTCTCGCGTCGTTGGACTCTGCGGCTTCAAGGCTCACGCTACCACTGCTTACCAAGCTCATCTGTGCGAAATCACTAAGGAGGCTTATGACGGTCACGCCGAGATAAATCCAAAGCATTACTTTGAGGGCTTGGGTCAGTCCCAATGGATTTTTGGTGAAAGTATAGCTGGCAGTTGTCAATCCGTGAGGAATGGGCGGAGGCCCCCCTTCCACTTTTGACGGCTGTGGGAATAAATTACGGAGCGGTTGCCAATCAGCCATTCCTATTTTCCAAAATAACGCATCGTCACGCAACCTGCCTTGCTGGAGCATGGAACGAACTTGCCCCTCGTCATACTGCGAGGATTGGCCATTACCGCTTGAAATGTGAATTTTCTCTTTTTTCATAAGGAAGATATTTAATAGCTACGTTCTGGTCTCCAGCCAAGAGGTTTTTTCAGCCGTTTGATTTTTCCAATAAATTTCCCCCCTCGTCATCCTGAGCGAAGCGCCGCGGGCGCGTAGCCGAAGGATCGGTTTGGATTCACCGGGATTTTCCGGCGACGGCGTGACACTGTCAGCTTCCCTTGAGTCCGGCGATTTCATCGTCAGTCAGCAAACGCCAAGTACCGGGGCGCAGCTTGCCGAGCTTGATGCCGCCCATTTGCACGCGCTGCAATTTCCTGACCTTGTAGCCGAACTTCAAAAACATCAGCCGGATTTGGCGCTTCAAGCCTTGCGTGAGGATGACCTTGAGGTGTCGCTTGCTGATTTTGAACATCGCCTCGGCCTTGGCATAGCCGCTCTCAATCATGAAGCCGTTGACCAAACGCGGCACCAACGCGAAATCAAAATCCTGCTCCAGCTCGACCACGTAAGTTTTTTCCAGCTTGTGGCCCGGATGCGTCAGCCGCTGCGCCGCGTCGCCATCGTTAGTGAGAATCAGCAAGCCCTCGCTGTCCAGGTCGAGCCGCCCGATGTAAAACAGCCGCGCCAAATCCCCCGGCACCAAGTCGAACACCGTCTTGCGCCGCCCTTGCGCGAGGCGCGAGCACACCACGCCGGTCGGTTTGTTCAGCAAAAGATAAACGGCCTCCTCCCGGCGGCACCGCCGTCCGCTGACGGTGACGGTGTCGATCGGTTTGACCTGCGTGGCGAGGTTGGTGACGACTTTGCCGTTGATGGCGACTTTGCCGCTGACGATGAGTTCCTCGCATGAGCGGCGCGAACCATGTCCCGCCGCCGCCAGAAATTTGTTGAGCCGAGTCATGCGCGCCCGCCGACGGTGACCGTCTTATTCCTCAGGCTTGGTCTTGGGCAGTTTGTGCACGTTGCCCGCGCCTTCTTTCCATTGGCCGCGCTTTTTGAGCAAGTCCACGCGCTCAAAACGCTTCAGGACGTTCCGCTTCACCTTGATTTGGCTGGAGCCTCGCAAACTCTTGTGTTGAGACATAGTGGAGCAAGAGTAGCGGTTTGTTTTTCGCGGGCAAGTGGAAATTGCAAAAAATAATTGCCCGCGCCGCGCGCGCCCCTAAACTGCGGGGCATGAACCTGCGAAAGTTTTTGCTCATCGCCAGCGGCCTCGCGTTGGGCGTCATGGTCAGCGGCTGCGGCGGTGGCAGCGCGGACTTGGCTTACAACTATTATTTGACCGAGGAGGCGCCGTTGTTGGAAAAAGGCCCGCGCCAGCAGGAGCCGCCGCTGCGGATGCTGTCGCCGGGCACGCGGGTGCGTATCATCAGCGGCGGTGGCGCGTTCACCCAAGTCGCCACCGTGCGCGAGGAAACCGGCTGGGTGCCGACCGCGGCGTTGCGGATGCAAAGTTCCTCCGGCGCGAATCCGGTCAATGCTTACTCCGGCTGGTGAAACCAACCGTCATTGCTCCTTCCGCAGCCGCGTATATTCCCCGCCGGCGCCGGTGGTCAGGTCACGCAGCAAGCGCTCCGACACGCTCTCCGGTTCCAAATAAAATCCCACCGCGCAAATCCGCGACGTTGGACAAAACTTTCGCCGCAACAACTCCACCTGCGACTTGATGGACTCCGGCTTGCTGTCCGCCTCGCCGTCGGTCAGCAGCATAATCAAGTCCGGCCGCATCGTCAGCGCCAGCGTCAGGCCCTCGCCCATGTTCGTCGTGCCGCCGCAATCCACATCGCCCGCCAAAAACGCCGACGCCCGCCGCTTGTGCTCCTCGCTGGCGCTGACCGTCGCCGGCGCGAACGGCACCGCCTTGGAGGCGAACAGCACGATGTTGAATTTTTGCTCCGCTGACAGTGACCACACCGTTTGTTCCACTTGCTGAAACACCCGCGACATCCGCGTGACCGTGCCGGTTTTCTCGTACATGCTGCCGGACACGTCAATCACAAAGACAATCACCCGCCCCTCGACGCGCAATCCAAAGAACGAATTTTCGCCAACCACGCGCGCGGGCGGCGGCTTGGGTTGTGGCGGGCGCGGACGCTCCGGCACGTTGCCCGCGCGCGCGCCCGTGACCGCGCCGGCGGTGACCGTCAGCGTTTGCAGGCCGGCGGGCACGGCGTCCGTTGCCATGCGGGTCGAGACGTGAAACAATTTGCTCCCGTCCGGCTGCTCCTCCGTGCCGAAACTCCCCTCGTACGCCTCGAAGCTCGCGTTGGTCAGCGTCAGCGGGCGCACTCCGCCCAATCGCGCGCCGGTGAACACCACCGCGCGCCCCAGCCACAGCACCAGCAGCGCGTGCAGCAAAACCGAGGAACCCCACACCAACAGCGTGCGCGGCGTCACCGCCGGCTGGTCGGACAGGTCCACTTCCAGCAACCGCTCGGCCAGCCGCCGCAACCATGAGGGAAGGAAAAATTTCAGACGCTTACTCCGACTTCTTGCCCGATGAATCAATCAGCGCCCAAAACGCCGGATTGCCCTGCAACTCCTCGTCCTCGGACACCGGCAGCTTGGAGCGGAACAGGAAATCCTTCAGCGAGTTTTTGTGCAACACGCGCTGGATGTTCAGCCCCGTGCCGGTCTTCTCGAAATAAATCCGGTAGTCCTTCGCGCGGTAGCGATACAGCACCCGCTGACCGTCACGCACCTCGCCGAACTGGTCGGGATGTTCTTTTAGGAAATCCGGCGTCAGTGCCTGGAACTCGCTGAGAATCTCCAACTGCAACGTCTTCGGCAATGCGCTCATTTCCGCCGAGCTGACCGGGGTGAAAATAACCTGAAACATGGTTCTAGTATTCCCGCGCCCCCGTCGAATTCCAAGCCCAAATTCAACGCCGCTGACCGTGACCGTGGATAATTGACGCTTGCACCCGCGCCGGTTTCATCGAATAATTCGGCTGGTGGTTGATTTATGAAAAACGTTTTAATAGTCGGCGCGGGCTTGTCCGGCGCGGTGCTGGCCCGCGAACTGGCGGGGCGGCTGGCCTGCCGTGTCACGGTGCTTGACCGGCGCGACCATCTCGCGGGCAACTGTCACACGCGCCGCGACCGCGTCAGCGGCGTGATGTTGCACGTTTACGGCCCGCATATTTTTCACACCGGCAGCGGGCGCGTCTGGGAATACGCAAACCGGTTCGCCAAATTCGGGCCGTTCATCAACCGCGTCAAGGCCGTCACCAAGCGCGGCGTGTTCTCGCTGCCCATCAACTTGCTGACCGTCAACCAATTCTTCGGCAAGACGCTGACGCCCGCGCAGGCCCGCGCGTTTTTGGCGGAACTTGGCGGGGTCACCGACAGCGAGCCGCGCAACTTCGAGGAGCAAGCGCGCAAGCTCGTCGGCGGCGAGTTGTATGAGGCGTTCTTCCACGGCTACACCAAGAAACAGTGGGGCTGCGAGCCGCGCGAATTGCCGGCGTCGGTGTTCCAGCGGCTGCCGGTGAGATTCAATTACGATGACAATTATTACGCCGACCCGTGGCAGGGGATTCCGGTGGACGGTTACAGCGCGATGGTGGAAAAAATCCTGGCGCATCCCAACATCACGCTGAAGCTCAACACGCCGTTCGCGCACGCGCTGACGGCGTCTTTTGACCATGTTTTTTACAGCGGCGCGATTGACGAGTTTTTTAACTACCAGTTGGGGCGGCTGGGTTATCGCACGGTGACGTTCGAGCGCATAGACGCTGACGGTGACTACCAAGGCAACGCCCTGTTGAATTATCCTGACCTTGACGTGCCCTACACGCGGGTGCATGAGCACAAACATTTCGCCCCGTGGGAGACGCACGAAAAAACGGTGGCCTTCCGCGAATACAGCAAGGAAACCGGCCCGGACGATTTGCCGTATTATCCGAAAAATCTCGCCGCCGACCAAGCCCTGCACCGCCAGTATGTCGCACTGGCCAAGACCCGCCCCGAAGTGACTTTCATCGGTCGCCTGGGTACTTATCGCTACCTCGACATGGACACCACGATAGACGCGGCGCTGACGGTGGCGGATGAGTTTGCGCGTCAGCCGGCCGCTCGCTGACGGTCAGCGCAAATCCAGCAGAATCTTCCCGCCGCGCTGTTCTTGCTGGGCGGCGCCGAAGGTGATTTTGACCTCGAAGCGCGCGATTTGAATAATGTAACGACCAACGACATTCTTGCAATTTGACGCACTCCGCCGCTGGCAGTTATTTTGCGATTTCGCGTTGCCTGACGGCAATGTAAGACTTGGGTAAGATGCCCAAAAGTCGCTCCGTGTAAATTGTGCAGTCGGGAAACAGGGACTTGAATTCTCGCTTGGTCAACAGCCTGATGCTCGCCACTTCATTATCAACGGTTTGCTGATCTGGTCGCCACAACCAGCCCCATGGCGTCAGCCAGCGCGCCACAAATTTTCTAAGTCCAAGTGGTAGCCAGTGAACCATGGGCGCGATAAAATGCGGCTCAATGGGACATTCATAAGCCGGGGTTTGGATCCATAATTGGTGACATACCCGGCTGATTTCCGCCGCAAAAGCACACTGTTGTTCCCAAGCACCGACATGTTCGATGACGCTGTTGGAAAAGCCAATATCATAACTTTTGTCAGCCAGCGTCAGGGCGCAGCCGTTGCCAACTAATGCGCGAATTCGATATTCCGGGGCTTGTCCTGCATCCCAAGTTATCTGATGCACATTCAAGACATCTATATTGGCAACAACCCGCGGGTATTGAGTCCATTCGTCCGGATATCCGCCAACATCCAGCAATGTATCGGTAATTTCAGGATGCAAAATGCGGCAAAATAACTGGAACCGTTTCTTGCGCCAGATTTTAAAAATCAGCCTGTAAATATTATGGATGCTCATAAAGGGGGAGCGGCGACCATCCTGATGATTGCTACGGGATTGCCATTGGCGGCATAGCGAACAGTTATAATCGGCTGCTGGTCGTGCGGGGAATTTACTACACGCCCGCTAACCGTGAGGGCGCGGGTGGAAGAAGGTAAAAATTGATTGACCGTCAGCGGCTGGTTAGCCAACTCTAATTGATAAACTTGCTCACGCCAGCACGGCGGATTGGCGGATTGGCGGATTGGCGGATTGGCGGATTGGCGGATTGGCGGATTGGCGGATTGGCGGATTGGCGGATTGGCGGATTGGCGGATTGGCGGATTGGCGGATTGGCGGA